>NZ_JBMKHS010000002.1:0-337070 GCF_049238105.1 Enterobacter cloacae complex sp. IR5418
GAAGATGCGTGATCTGATCCTTCAACTCAGCAAAAGTTCGATTTATTCAACAAAGTCCACCTCGGGCTCTTTTTTGATGGCGTAAAGGCGCGCTAGATCGGAGAGCATCCAGGTTTCTGCTTCAATCTCTTCCGTAAGCTGGTCAAAAATTTGTCGTTGTTTAACAGCCTGACGTTCGACGTTGTCGGCATGGGAAGCCATCAGCATGACGATGCCGGAGGCAATGGTCAGGCACACTGTGACACCATAAGCCCAGTTTGTGATCGTGGCGATTCGCACCAGTTGGATCCTTCTACGACAAATGTGGAAGAGCGTTCTTTTCAGATTATAGAAAACGCCTGATTTATCGCGAAAAAAAAGGCGGCACAGGGCCGCCTGACAGAACGCGTTTCGTTAGAGATCCGGAGGATTTTTTCCCTCTTCGATAAACTCTGCGTCCAGCTCCTCGGCGTTGCCAGCGTGGTCGCGGCCGGAGAAGAGGTTCCAGCAGGCGATAAACAGGGCGGCAATCAGTGGCCCAATCACAAAGCCGTTAATGCCGTACAGCTCCATACCGCCAAGCGTGGTGATCAGTATCAGGTAGTCCGGCATTTTAGTGTCTTTGCCCACCAGCAGCGGACGTAAGAGGTTGTCCACCAGCCCGACGATAATGACAAAGAAGCCCACAATGAACAGACCCTGCCACAACTGGTGGGTGGCAAACAGGAAGATGGCGGCGGGAACCCAGACGATAGCCGAGCCGACGGCAGGCACCAGGGAGAGGAACGCCATCAGCGCACCCCACAGTACGCTACCGTCAATACCGACGATGGCAAAGGCAATTCCGCCAAGCGTACCTTGCACCACCGCTACGACCGCCGTGCCTTTTACGGTGGCACGTGACACGCCGACAAATTTAGCAAACAGGTGCTGTTTGACGAAGTCAGACAACGGCAGCGAGTCGAGGATCTGGCGCACCAGATAAGGCCCGTCTTTGAGCAGGAAAAACAGCAGATACAACATAATGCCGAAGCTAATAGCAAAGCCGAACGTCCCTTTACCGATCAGGAACGCGCTTCCTGCCAGATACTGCCCGCCCTGTAACGCAACATCAGAGAGTTTTTTCTGGATCTGCGCGGCATTGGTCAGGTTGTGATCCGCCAGGAAGCCGCTGGCCCAGTCCGGCAGACGGTTGAAGATACCTGCGATCACTTCCGGGAACTGCGTATTGTTCTGTTGCAGCTTGGTGTAAACCATGTTCAGTTCCACCGCGAGCGAAGAAAGGATCACCATCAACGGAATAAACACGATCAGGCAGATAATGCCGAGGGTAAGGAGTGAAGCCAGCCCGTTGCGATCGCCCAGTGCGGTACGCAGTTTGTTTTTCACCGGGTTGAAAATGATGGTCAGGATCGCAGCCCAAAGAATCGCCGAGAAATAGGGCGACAGCACGTCAAAGAAAGCCCAGGTAACAAGGGCAAGGATGAGAATAAAGAAACCTTTGGTCAGTCCGTTAAATCGCATAGTGAGTCCTGGTGAAGAAGAAACTGTGTCGACTATAGAACTGATTTAAGGATTTACCAATAATTGCGCCGAAGTCGCGGCGGGTGGCTTTTTGTTAACAATCGCGGTATAACACCCTTCTTTGGATGTTTAGATGTCCATACGTTTAGAAGGTAATATGCAAACAGAACAACAAAACGGGCAGCTTAAGCGCACCATGAAAACCCGCCACCTGATTATGCTCTCGCTGGGCGGCGTTATTGGCACAGGGTTATTTTTCAATACCGGATACATCATTTCGACAACTGGCGCGGCGGGCACGCTGCTGGCGTATCTTATCGGTGCGCTGGTGGTCTGGCTGGTTATGCAATGTCTGGGCGAACTTTCCGTGGCGATGCCCGAGACCGGCGCGTTCCACGTCTACGCCGCTCGCTATCTCGGCCCGGCGACAGGGTATACCGTGGCGTGGCTCTACTGGCTTACGTGGACAGTGGCGCTGGGATCGAGCTTTACCGCCGCCGGTTTCTGTATGCAGTACTGGTTTCCGCAGGTTCCCGTCTGGACGTGGTGCGTTGTCTTTTGCGTGGTGATTTTTGGCCTTAACGTGATTTCCACGCGCTTCTTCGCCGAAGGGGAATTCTGGTTCTCGCTGGTGAAAGTCATCACCATCATCGCCTTCATTATTCTTGGCGGCGCGGCGATCTTCGGTTTTATCCCGATGCAGGACGGTTCACCCGCGCCGGGCTTGAGCAATATCACCGCTGAAGGCTGGTTCCCGCACGGCGGTCTGCCGATCCTGATGACCATGGTGGCGGTCAACTTTGCTTTCTCGGGTACGGAGCTTATCGGCATCGCGGCGGGGGAAACGGAAAACCCGCACAAGGTTATTCCGGTCGCTATCCGCACTACCATCGCGCGGCTCATCATCTTCTTTATTGGCACCGTGTTTGTGCTGGCGGCGCTGATCCCGATGCAGCAGGCTGGCGTGGAGAAAAGCCCGTTCGTCCTGGTGTTTGAAAAGGTCGGCATTCCATATGCGGCTGATATCTTCAACTTCGTGATCCTGACGGCGATCCTCTCGGCGGCGAACTCGGGCCTGTACGCCTCTGGCCGTATGCTCTGGTCCCTGTCGAACGAGAAAACGCTGCCGCGCTGCTTTGCCCGCGTCAACAAAAACGGCGTGCCGCTGACGGCGCTCTCCGTTTCCATGCTGGGCGGCGTGCTGGCGCTGTTCTCCAGCGTGGTCGCGCCGGATACGGTGTTTGTGGCCCTGTCTGCTATTTCCGGTTTTGCGGTGGTGGCGGTGTGGATCAGCATCTGCGCGTCGCACTTCATGTTTCGTCGCCGTCACGTGCAAGCCGGGCAGCCGCTATCGGCGTTGCAGTATCGCGCGCCATGGTATCCGCTGGTGCCCGTGCTCGGCTTCATCCTCTGCCTGGTGGCCTGCGTTGGTCTGTGGTTTGATCCCAGCCAGCGTATTGCCCTTTATTGCGGGCTTCCGTTTGTCGCCCTGTGCTATGGTGCGTACTACCTGACCCGAAATCTGACCACGCAGGAGCCTGAACATGTCGCAGAATAATCCGCTTACCGCCCTCCTTGAAAACCAGCCGTTTATTGTGCTGGATGGGGCGATGGCAACGGAGCTGGAAGCGCGCGGTTGTAACCTTGCCGACAACCTCTGGTCGGCCAAAGTGCTGATGGAAAACCCTGAGCTGATCCGTGACGTGCACCTCAACTACTACCGCGCGGGGGCACAGGTGGCGATCACCGCCAGCTATCAGGCCACGTCTGCGGGTTTTGCCGCACGCGGGCTGGACGAGGCGCAATCCCGGGCGTTGATTGGTAAAAGCGTAGAGCTGGCACGCAAAGCACGCGAAGCATACCTGGCGGAGAACGCACAGGCGGGCACGCTGCTGGTGGCGGGGTCGGTAGGGCCGTACGGCGCGTATCTTGCCGATGGATCTGAATATCGCGGTGACTACGTGCGTCGCGCTGAAGAATTCACAGAATTCCACCGCCCGCGCGTGGAGGCGCTGTTGGATGCAGGCGCGGATCTGCTGGCCTGTGAAACGCTGCCGTCGTTCCCGGAAATAAAGGCGCTGGCGGCGTTGCTCACGGCGTATCCCCGCGCCCGGGCATGGTTCTCATTTACCCTGCGTGACAGCGAGCACCTGAGCGACGGGACGCCGCTGCGGGATGTCGTTTCTGTGCTGGAAAACTATCCGCAGGTTGTCGCGCTGGGGATCAACTGTATCGCGCTGGAAAACACCACCGCGGCGCTGACTCATCTGCACAGCCTGACGTCGCTGCCGCTGGTGGTCTACCCGAACTCGGGCGAGCATTATGATGCAGTGAGCAAAACCTGGCATCACCACGGTGAAGCCTGCGAGACGCTGGCAGGATATTTACCGCAGTGGCTGGAAGCGGGAGCGAAGTTAATCGGCGGATGCTGTCGCACCACGCCGAAAGATATTGCTGAGCTTAACGCGCAGCGCTGAGGTCTTTGCCGGGTGGCGGCTGCGCCTTACCCGGCCTACAAACTGCACGAACCGTAGGCCGGGTAAGCGCAGCGCCACCCGGCGAAACAACCGCACAAAATTCACTATCCTTTCCCGCTTTTTTTCTAAAAACGAATCGTCATTAGCGATTCTTTTTTATTCCTTTATCAAACTTCCTGCGCCGGAAATACTGCCTCCATAACAACAAGGGGAGCAGGCACTATGGCAATTTCATCGCGAATCACACTTCTCGGCGCACTGGCGCTGTGGGCTTTCAGGCGCAGGCGGTGGACGTCACCGTGGCGTATCAGACTTCTGCGGAACCGGCGAAAGTCGCGCAGGCGGATAACACCTTCGCCAAAGAGAGCGGGGCGAAAGTCGACTGGCGCAAGTTCGACAGCGGCGCGGCGATTGTGCGGGCGCTTGCCTCGGGCGACGTGCAGATTGGCAACCTTGGCTCCAGCCCGCTGGCCATAGCAGCCAGCCAGCAGGTGCCGATCGAAGTCTTCCTGCTCGCCTCGCAGCTCGGAAATTCCGAAGCGCTGGTGGTGAAGAAAACCATCACCAGACCCGAAGATTTGATCGGCAAACGCATCGCGGTGCCGTTTATCTCTACTACGCATTACAGCCTGCTGGCCGCGCTGAAACACTGGGGCATTAAGCCGGGCCAGGTGCAAATCATTAACCTGCAACCTCCGGCGATTATTGCCGCCTGGCAGCGTGGCGACATCGACGGAGCATACGTCTGGGCGCCCGCCGTCAACGAGCTGGAAAAAGAGGGCACCGTGCTGACCGACTCCGAAAAAGTGGGGCAGTGGGGCGCGCCAACCCTTG
The DNA here is from genome assembly GCF_049238105.1 of Enterobacter cloacae complex sp. IR5418. Taxonomy (NCBI): domain Bacteria; kingdom Pseudomonadati; phylum Pseudomonadota; class Gammaproteobacteria; order Enterobacterales; family Enterobacteriaceae; genus Enterobacter; species Enterobacter cloacae complex sp. IR5418. Next base: position 4,815 of record NZ_JBMKHS010000002.1, read on the forward strand.
ATGTCTGGGTCGTACGTAAGGACTTTGCTGAAAAACACCCTGAAGTGGTGAAAGCCTTCGCCAGAAGCGCCATTGACGCCCAGCAACCCTATATCAGCAACCCGGATGAATGGCTGAAACAGCCCGCCAACCTGGAGAAACTCTCACGTCTGAGCGGCGTGCCGGAAGCGGACGTGCCGGGGCTGGTGAAAGGCAATACCTATCTGACGCCTGCGCAGCAGGTCCAGCAGCTGAACGGGCCGGTGAGCAAAGCGATTGTCGACACTGCGACGTTCCTCAAAGAGCAGGGCAAAGTACCTGCGGTGGCGGCGGATTACAGCCAGTTCGTGACCGATCGCTTTGTGAAATAAGGGGGCAGCGATGCTGAACATTACAAACCTGTCTGCCGATTACGGCGGCAAACCGGCCCTGGAAGCGATCAACCTGACGCTGGACAGCGGTGAATTGCTGGTGGTGCTGGGTCCGTCCGGCTGCGGGAAAACCACGCTGCTGAACCTGATCGCCGGGTTTGTACCGTATCAGCACGGCACGATCCACCTGGAAGGGAAACGGGTAACGGGGCCGGGCGCAGAGCGGGGCGTGGTCTTTCAGAACGAAGGGCTGCTTCCGTGGCGAAACGTGCAGGAAAACGTTGCGTTTGGTCTGCAACTGGCTGGCGTAGCGCGTGAACAGCGTCTGAATACGGCGCGCGACATGCTGAAAAAGGTCGGGCTGGAGGGGGCTGAAAAACGCTTCATCTGGCAGCTTTCGGGCGGGCAGCGTCAGCGCGTCGGGATCGCCCGTGCGCTAGCGGCAAACCCACAGCTGCTGTTGCTGGACGAACCTTTCGGGGCGCTGGATGCCTTCACCCGCGAGCAGATGCAAACCCTGCTGCTGCGCCTGTGGCACGAAACCGGCAAGCAGGTGCTGCTGATTACTCATGACATCGAAGAGGCCGTGTTTATGGCGACCGAACTGGTGCTGTTATCACCCGGGCCGGGACGCGTGCTGGAACGTTTACCGCTTGAGTTTGCCCGGCGCTATGTGGCGGGAGAGCCGGTACGCAGCATCAAGTCCGACCCGCTGTTTATTGAACAGCGTGAATACGTCTTAAGCCGCGTGTTTGAGCAACGGGAGGCCTTCTCATGAGCATTGTTTTCAGTGAAAAAACGCGGCGGACGCGTCTCGCCTTACGCTGGCCGTTCTCGCGCCAGCTCACGTTAAGCGTCGGCACGCTGGTGGTGTTGCTGGCGGTATGGTGGGCGGTTGCCGCGCAGCAGTGGGTCAGCCCGCTGTTTCTGCCCCCGCCAGGCCAGGTCCTGGAAAAACTGATTACCATCGCCGGGCCGCAGGGCTTTATGGATGCCACGCTCTGGCAGCATTTAGGCGCCAGTCTGACACGTATTCTGGTGGCGCTGCTGGCAGCGGTCATTATTGGCGTTCCGGTGGGGATCGCGATGGGACTGAGTCCGACGGTGCGCGGCATACTCGACCCGCTGATCGAACTTTACCGCCCTGTACCGCCTCTGGCTTACCTGCCGCTGATGGTGATCTGGTTTGGCATCGGCGAAACATCAAAGATCTTACTGATATATCTGGCGATTTTCGCACCGGTCGCGATGTCGGCCCTGGCTGGGGTAAAGAGTGCGCAACAGGTACGCATTCGCGCGGCGCAGTCGCTGGGGGCCAGCCGCGCCCAGGTGTTGCTGTTCGTCATTTTACCCGGCGCGCTGCCTGAGATTTTAACCGGGCTGCGCATTGGCCTTGGGGTGGGCTGGTCCACGCTGGTGGCGGCAGAGCTGATTGCCGCCACGCGCGGCCTGGGCTTCATGGTGCAGTCGGCGGGAGAGTTCCTGGCGACTGACGTGGTACTGGCAGGGATCGCGGTGATCGCCGCGATCGCCTTTGGATTAGAACTGGGACTGCGCGCGCTACAGCGTCGCCTGACGCCCTGGCATGGAGAAATACAATGAGTGAACGTCTGACCATTACCCCGCTGGGGCCGTACATTGGCGCACAGGTGTCAGGCCTGGACGTAACCCGTCCGCTGAGCGATAACCAGTTTGAGCAGCTGTACCATGCGGTGCTGCGCCATCAGGTGGTGTTCCTGCGCGAGCAGGCCATTACCCCACAGCAGCAGCGCGCGCTGGCCCTGCGTTTTGGCGACCTGCATATCCACCCGGTTTACCCGCATGCGGAAGGGGTGGAGGAAATCATCGTTCTGGACACCCATAACGATAATCCGCCCGATAATGACAACTGGCATACGGACGTGACCTTTATTGAGACGCCGCCCGCGGGCGCGATTCTGGCGGCAAAATTGCTGCCGGAAACCGGCGGCGATACGCTGTGGGCCAGCGGCATTGCGGCCTTTGAGGCGCTCTCCGCACCGTTCCGGGCGCTGCTGAGCGGCCTGCGGGCGGAACATGACTTCAAAAAATCGTTCCAGGAATACAAGTACCGCAAAAGCGAAGAGGAACACCAGCGCTGGCTGGATGCGGTCGCAAAACATCCCCCGCTGCTGCATCCGGTAGTGCGTACCCATCCGGTCACGGGCAAACAGGCGCTGTTTGTGAACGAAGGGTTCACCACGCGCATTGTGGACCTCGCGGAAAAAGAGAGTGAGGCGCTGCTCGGCTTCCTGTTTGCGCATATCACTAAACCGGAATTTCAGGTGCGCTGGCGCTGGCAGGAGAACGATCTGGCGATCTGGGATAACCGCGTCACGCAGCACTATGCGAATTCGGATTACCTGCCGCAGCGAAGGATTATGCAGCGGGCGACGATTTTGGGGGATAAGCCGTTTTACCGTCCATAATTCATCGTTTCCGCGGTTCATGTAGGCCGGGTAAGCGCAGCGCCACCCGGCAAGAACGGAGCACAAAAGCCGGGTGGCGGCTACGCCTTACCCGGCCTACAAATACTAAAGGTGTGCTTCTATATACCGCTGATAGCGGTTCGCCTTCAGGTAACACAAATCCACCAGCACCAGCCCGTCAACGCAGTTGTTGAACGCCGGGTCGCTGCCAAAATCAATAAACTGCACGCCGCCAGGCTCGCATAGCTCGGAATACTGTTTATAGAGCGGCGGAATGCCGCAACCCAGGTTGCCGAGCAGCGTTTTCAGCTTTGTCAGATCGTCCACGTAATCCACCCCGCCAAATTGCGCCAGTACGTCCGGAAGTGAGGCCGGGTAGGGTTGACGCGAAGCGGCTAACGGATGGCTGGCCGGGAACCACAGGCGGTAAAACGCCACCAGCAGATCCCGTGCCGCAGGCGGCAGGCCACCGGAAATAGACACCGGGCCAAACAGGTAGCGGTAGTGCGGATAGCGCGCCAGATAGGCGCCAATGCCTGACCACAGATAGTCCAGACCGCGACGTCCCCAGTAGCGCGGCTGTATAAAGCTTCGTCCCAGCTCAATGCCGTGCTCCAGTATGTCCTGCATCCTTTCGTCGTAGTGGAACAGGCTGTAGCTGTATAACCCCTCGACGCCGCGCTTTTCCACCTGCATGGCCGTTGGCATAAAACGGTACGCGCCGACAATCTCCAGGTCATCGTCATCCCATAGAATGAGATGCAGATAGTCATCATCGTAGCTGTCGGTATCCCGGCGCTTCCCGCTGCCTTCCTCCACGGCACGAAAGGCAATCTCGCGCAGCCGCCCCAGCTCGCGCAGCAAAGGCGCCTCTTCCTGTCCGTTGCGCTGCCAAAGATAGATGGTCTTACCATCGCTGGTTTTCCCCAGACACTCGGCCTGCGCCAGTTCGCGCTTCAGCGTGGCCCTGTCTTCCGGGCGGGCAATGGCGCACTGGGTTTTAAAGACGCCAGGCAATCCCTTGCCAAGTCGTATCACGTGCTGACGGCACTGCTCGGCCATCTCACGCGATGAAAGGGTAGCGCTAAAGCGGTCATTCCAGGCAATCTGCTGGCCGATTTTGATCGGCAGCTGGCTGTGACGGCGGCGAAACATCTGTTGCATCAGCAGTAGCATGGAAATCGTTGGTGAGACCAGCGTGCTGGCATAAAACAGCACGCTGTTGTGCGCCTGAATATGTACGGGGAGTAGCGGCACACGTAGTTTGCTGGCCAGCTTGAAAAAGCCCGGATGCCATTTTTTATCGCGGATGCCTTTGCGCGTTGGGCGGGAGACTTCGCCCGCCGGAAAGAAGATCAGCACACCGGCATTTTGCAGATGCTGTTCCATCTGCATCAGAGATGCTTTTGCGGTTCTGCCGCCCATATTATCCACGGGGATAAACAATGAACTCAGAGGCTCAAGGTGGGACAGCATCCGGTTGGTGACAACCCGGACGTCGCGGCGTACGCGGGAAACGGCGTACAGCAGCGCCAGCCCATCCAGGGTGCCCGTCGGGTGGTTAGCTATCACTATGAGTGGGCCGTGTTCGGGGATTTGTTCGAGATCGCGGGCGGAAACGGAGCAGAGAATATCAAGGTGTTCCAGAACTTGCTCCACCATATCCAGCCCTTTCAGGTGACGGTGGCTGGCGGCAAACTGCTGAAATTCGTCTTCGTGGAGCAGTCTTTTTAACAGACTTTTTTGCCAGGGTGCGGGCCTCGCCTGAGGCCAAAGGTCATCAAGAACGCTGTCGAGACTAAACATTGATCACTCCTCCTGCCGTCTTGCCCAGACAGTAGAAGGAGCAGATGTCGGTTGTATTGCAGTTTGGTGAAGATTAACGGAGGATTTTTTTCTCAGCGAGATCCAGCGCGAAATAGCTGAAGATCAGATCCGCGCCCGCGCGCTTGATCGCACCGAGGCTTTCCAGGATCACTTTCTCTTCGTCGATGGCACCCGCCTGCGCGGCGAATTTGATCATCGCGTACTCGCCGCTCACCTGGTATGCGCCCAGCGGCAGTTCGGAGCGTTCGCGAATGTCGCGCAGAATATCCAGATACGCGCCCGCCGGTTTCACCATCAGGCAGTCTGCGCCCTGCGCTTCATCGAGCAGAGATTCACGAATCGCTTCGCGGCGGTTCAGCGGGTTCATCTGATAGGTTTTACGATCCCCTTTCAGCGCCGTGCCCGCAGCTTCACGGAATGGGCCGTAGAAAGAGGAGGCAAATTTGGTGGAGTAGGACATGATGGCGGTATCGGTGAAGCCCGCAGCGTCCAGCGCCTGGCGGATCGCCTGTACCTGCCCATCCATTGCCGCAGAAGGCGCAATGAAATCCGCACCCGCAGCGGCGGCAACTACCGCCTGCTTGCCAAGGTTCAGCAGGGTCGCATCGTTGTCCACGCCGTGATCGCACAGCACACCGCAGTGGCCATGAGAGGTGTATTCGCAGAAGCAGGTATCGGACATGACAATCATCTCCGGCACAGTCTCTTTACAGATGCGCGACATACGGGCGACAAGGCCGTCTTCTTTCCAGGCATCGCTGCCGGTCGCGTCAGTGTGGTGGGAGATGCCGAACGTCATCACCGAGCGGATCCCCGCATTCGCAATGCGTTCAATCTCGCGGGCCAGATGCTTTTCAGGAATGCGCATCACGCCGGGCATCGCGTCGATGGCTTTGTAGTCATCGATCTCTTCTTCAACAAAAATCGGCAACACCAGATCGTTTAAGGTCAGTGTTGTCTCTTCAAACATGGCGCGCAGTGCGGGTGACTTGCGCAGGCGACGGGGACGTGCAATTAAATCGGTCATGGTATGCCTGATGTTTGTGGAACAAAGAGGGACAGTGTACCTGAAAGTGGGGGGAGGTGTTTTACTAAAGTGGGCTTTTTGATTTTGCAACATGCGCCACGGCTCGCAGCAATACATTTATTAACCGGGAAATTAATTTGGCTTTTTAGACGCGCAGAGATATTGGCGTTATTTCTGTATTGAAGTGAAAGTATCATTATAAATGATCTATTATTTTTTATTATATTTTCACAGCCAATGGAATAATCGTTCAAGGTGCTGATTTTAAGATTTTTATTTATAATGTCTGATATAAAGTCGGGTAGGAGATCTTATTTGTCTGAATGCGGACTTAATGGAATCATTCATTGAACCTTTTCGAAGTGAAACTGCATAATTCCTTCCGCAATTAAACATTGCCAAATGATTTGATGGACAAACTTGCTTACGTCCCTGAGGAGGGATGACCCAATGCAAACATGGAAAAAGAAACTGGTTGTATCTCAACTTGCATTAGCCTGCACCCTGGCTATCGCTTCTCAGGCCAATGCGAAAGATATATCAGGAACGACATATAATACTTTTGGATATGACAATACGGCGTCCACGCCGTGGTTTAATGGCTACGCTGACTGGGATTATTCAGACGCCAGACATGACGGTGATATTTATCCGGTCGTGAATAAATCAACCGTGAACGGGGTTATTTCGACATACTATCTGGATGATGGTGTCAATGGCCGTGCGAACACGCTGAGTATTTCTAACAGCACCATTAACGGCATGATCACGTCAGAGTGTATGACCACGATGTGTGCAGATGGTACGGATACCGACGGCACCCGTCATACCCAGTATGATCGTTTTGGCCTGACTGTTGATAACTCCACCATCAACGATACCTACGAGCATTACGCGTATGATGTCGTCAATGGCGAAACCTCAGAAACGCATTATCTGGACACCTATGGTCTGGGTAACGCCATCACCCTGGACGTAGAATCTGATATCGTTATTCAGAACAATTCCCACGTCGCGGGTATCACACTGACGCAGGGTTATCATGAACTGGATAACACACCATACGACGGTGTTGAAGGCGTGGCAAACAACAGCAATATCTTTACCGATACGCTGGTGGTAAAAGACTCCGTGCTGACCTCTGGCGCGTACAGCGATCTGGGTACCAGCGGCTTCTATGGTCAAACGGCGAAGCCGAGTGACTACGGTGAAACCAACGCCACGGCTGCGGATGATGCGGCGCTGATCGTTGCGGCCAGCGCGTCTGATAACGCCATGCAGACCACCGCCACCTTCGATCACTCTACCATTACCGGCGATATCCTTTTCGCCAGCACCTTTGATAACAACTTCTACGAGAATGGCGATCCGGCAACGGATACCACCAATGACGGTGTCTATAACCCAACGACCAACGGCTGGGATGATACCGACAAGCTGGATGTCACGCTGACCAATGGCAGCAAATGGGTGGGTGCCGCGCAGTCCAGCGTTGAAGCCATCGGCACGGCGCAAATGTATGGTGAAGGCTACAGCGAAGTAGACTGGCACACGCTTTCTCCAAACAGCATCTGGCCTGATTCTACCTTCGACAGCAACGGTCACGTAGCGGGCGAAGAGGTGTATCAGAGCGGCCTGTTCAACGTGGCGCTGAATAACGGTTCCGAGTGGGATACCCGTAAGATCTCCAACATCGACGCGCTGACGGTGAACAACCAGTCTCAGGTCAATGTTGAAAACTCCGGCCTGCTGGCGGATTCCATCACCCTGACCAATGCGTCTGAGCTGAATATTGGCGACAGCGGTGGGGTAGCAACCGACAGCCTGTATCTGGACAGCGGCAGCCGTGCGGCATTGACTGAAGAGACCGCAGAGCTGTATGCCAACACCATTACCGTGGACAACGGTGCGGAGCTGGCGCTGGGTCTGGGTCAGGTTGATACGCACAACATGGTGCTGACCGACGGCGGTGTGCTCAACGTCGCCAGCCGCGATTATGTGCTGAACAGCGACCTGGATAACGCTCGCTATATCACCAACGATCGCTATAAAGCGGGCTACGACTATGGTGTTGTTGCGCTGAACTCTGACGGTCACCTGGCGGTGAACGGTGATGTTGCCGGTAACTATAAAGTGCGCATCGACGATGCAACTGGCGCAGGCTCTGTTGCTGACTACAAAAACAAAGAGATCGTTCGCGTCTATGACAATAACGCGGGTACCGCTGCCAGCTTTACTGCGGCAAATAAAGCCGATTTAGGGGCTTACACCTATCAGGCGCAGCAGAAGGGCGACACCGTTGTTCTCCAGCAGGAAGAGCTGACTGACTACGCCAACATGGCGCTGAGCATCCCTTCTGCTAATACCAACATCTGGAATCTGCAACAGGATACCGTGGGTACGCGTCTGACCAACAGCCGTCACGGCCTGGCGGATAACGGTGGAGCGTGGGTGAGCTATTTTGGCGGCAACTTTGACGCAGATAATGGCACCGTTAGCTACGATCAGGACGTAAGCGGCATTATGGTTGGTCTGGACACTCAGATCGACGGTAATAACGCGAAGTGGATTGTCGGTGGTGCGGCTGGTTTCGCGAAGGGTGATATCAGCGATCGTTCGGGTCAGGTCGATCAGGATAGCCAGACTGCGATGATCTACGCGTCGGCGAAGTTCATGAACGACATCTTCCTCGACAGCTCCCTGAGCTACACCCGCTTTAACAATGACCTCTCTGCTACCATGAGCAACGGTCAATATGTTGACGGTAATACGACCACTGACGCCGTTGGTTTCGGGATGAAGCTGGGCTATGACTGGAAACCCAACCTGTCTGGCTACGTCACGCCTTACGCGGCGATCTCTGGCCTGTTCCAGTCCGGTGATGACTATCAGTTAAGCAACGACATGCGTATCGATGGCCAGTCTTACGACAGTATGCGTTATGAACTGGGCGTAGATGCAGGTTATACCTTCAACTACGGCGGCGAGCAGGCGTTAACGCCTTACTTCAAACTGGCTTACGTGTATGACGATGCCGACAACAATGCTGACATCAACAATGACAGCATTGATAACGGCGTGGAAGGCTCTGCGGTTCGCGTGGGACTGGGCACGCAGTTCAGCTTCACGAAAAACTTCAGTGCTTACACTGATGCGACCTATCTGGGCGGCGGCGACGTTGACCAGAACTGGGGTGCAAACCTGGGTGTGAAATACACCTGGTAAAATAGAAAGCGCGGGGGATTTTACCCACGCTTTTTTATATGGTTTAAAAATAATAAAGAACCGACAGATACAGATGACTTGAGGTATGCATGAACGTTAATGCGAAACCACTTTCTGAATTAAGCCGGCTCATAACGTGTCTGGAAGTCGCCGGTACCCTTTTTAAGAATGATCCACAGCAATTAATAACAACCGGTAATAATAATGATGATGAGCCATCCACCTTTGTAATACAATCCGGACTTGTCGCCGTCCACCGTAAATCTGATGAACTTCTTGTGGGGATCGCACGGGCACCTTTTATTTATGGTTTAAGCGCATGGATAAATGACAGCTATCTGGAATATTCCCTGATGGCACAAACGCCCTGTTCAGGATTTTATTTACCAGCCTCTCGCGCGTGTCAACTTATTCAGCAACAGCATCTCTGGCAGGATGCTTTCTGCTGGCTGTCCTGGATTAACCATATTCTCGGGAAGCGTGATACGCAGCTGGTCGGAAATAATTCCTATAGCCAGATCCGGGCGATGCTGATCAATATGGCCGAGTGGGATGACACGCTGCGTTCAAAAATTGGCGTTATGAATCATATTCAGCGTAGCACGCGTATTTCACGCTCGGTTGTTGCAGAAGTTTTGGCGGCGCTGCGGCAGGGGAACTATATCAATATGAGCCGGGGCAAACTGGTCAGTATCAACCGTTTGCCCACGGACTATTGAGGCTAGTTCGAGGCCGTAAGAACCTGCGCTTTATTGGCGCTCAGTTCAGCGACCAGGTTATTCACGCCATCGCTCATATTCACGAAGCGTGTGTTCGGGGAGCGGGTGACCACCACAAACGCTCCCACGTTTGATTGCGGAATCATCGCCATGTAGGTGATGAATCCGCCACCCCCGCCAGTTTTTTGAATAATCCCCGGTCGGCCATCTTTTGGTGCCATATACACCCAGCCCATGCCGAGGGCATCGGCTTTCCCAGGAACATCCATGCCAATGACGCGGCGTAGCTGAGCGCGCTGGTAGATGAGCGTCTGCATACGATCGGCCTGGTTGCTGCGCGCGTAAAAATCCGAAGAGAGGAACTGCTGCATCCAGCGCATCATGTCGCCAGGCGTGGAGTAAACGCCACCGCTGCCAATGGCCGCCAGCGTGTTGTTACACGGGCTGGCCCCTTTTTCCGCCACCATCAGGCGCTTGCACTGATCCGGGGAGGGGGTGTAGGTGGTATCTTTCATTCCGAGCGGACGCGTGATCTGCTCTTCAAACAGTTGAGGGTAGGGTTTACCTGAGGCCGTCGCTAGTGCGTCGGCCAGCAGATCAAACGCCAGGTTAGAATAACCCGCCTGCGAGCCAGGGGCTGATTTCAGGGTGGCGGTGCTCAGGTAGTTCCAGCGCTGCTCGCGGGTTGGCCAGACAAAGACGGGGCGATGCGCAGCGCCACCAGGCTGTTCTCGCGGCAGGGCGCTGGTATGGGTCGCCAGGTTCACCAGTCTGATCGGCGTTCCCTGATATGTCGGCACGCGAGCGCCGGGCGGCGCGTATTTGCTGAGCGGATCGTCGAGTTTCACCACGCCCTGATCGAGCAGTTTCACCAGCATTTCGCTGGTCATCAGCTTGGTTATCGACGCCACGCGGATCACGGAATCCAGCTGCGGGCGAACGTTATTTCCCGGTCGTGTTTCACCGAAGCTGCGAAACACTCGCTGGTTACCGTCGATCACCACCAGCGCCATTCCCGTCGCACCGCTGCCGTAATAAATGAGGTTTGCGTAGCGATCGGCAATGTCAGAGGCCAGAACCGGGGCCGTCAGAGGCTGTGCTGCCTGAGCGGTGGACAGGCTCACCGCACACAGCGCGGCGAAAGAGAGCAGACAACGTTTCAACGAAAAGCATCCATCAAGTGAATAAGGAAAGTTACGGGTATTTATACTACTAATCGGTGTCGGGCAATGGCCCGATTTGCATAACGATAGCGAGAAAAACGTAACCGTGGGTAAATTTGAACAATTTACTTGCGGCGTGGCTCCCATTTTGTGACATCGACCGTATGATAGACGCTACGATCGCTGTTGCGAATGAAACGCACCGAAACAATTCCTGAAGCCGGAAAGCGAACTAATAATTCACCCGCAGGTCTGACTTTTTTGCCTGAACCGGTAGGCTGGCACAGGCAAGGTTTCGTGTGGCGATATGTTGAACACAGCAACAGCCATAACAACAAGAAGGAAGCACAATGTTTAAGTCTTTTTTCCCAAAGCCGGGGCCATTTTTCCTGTCGGCATTTATTTGGGCACTGCTGGCTGTCATTTTCTGGCAGGCCGGTGGAGGCGCGTGGCTGACCCGTCTTACGGGCGCGACGGGCGACATTCCCATTAGCGCAGCGCGCTTCTGGTCCATGAGCTATCTGCTTTTCTACGCTTACTACGTGCTCTGCGTAGGGCTTTTCGCCATGTTCTGGTTCGTCTATTCTCCTCACCGCTGGCAATACTGGTCGATTCTCGGCACGTCATTAATCATCTTTGTCACCTGGTTCCTGGTGGAAGTGGGCGTAGCAGTAAACGCCTGGTATGCGCCGTTTTACGATCTGATCCAGACGGCGCTGAGTTCGCCGCACAAAGTGACCATAAACCAGTTCTACCATGAGGTGGGGATCTTCCTCGGCATCGCCCTGATCGCCGTGGTGATCGGCGTGATGAATAACTTTTTCGTCAGCCACTACGTGTTCCGCTGGCGTACCGCGATGAACGAACACTATATGGCGCACTGGCAGCACCTGCGTCATATCGAAGGTGCCGCACAGCGTGTGCAGGAAGACACCATGCGTTTTGCCTCTACGCTGGAAGATATGGGCGTGAGCTTTATCAATGCCATCATGACGCTGATCGCCTTCCTGCCGGTGCTGGTAACGCTCTCGTCGCACGTTCCGGAGCTGCCGATTGTCGGCCATCTGCCGTACGGCCTGGTGATCGCCGCGATTGTCTGGTCACTGATGGGGACGGGGCTGCTGGCGGTCGTGGGGATCAAGCTGCCGGGGCTGGAGTTTAAAAACCAGCGCGTGGAAGCGGCCTACCGTAAAGAGCTGGTGTATGGCGAAGATGATGCCAACCGTGCGTCACCGCCTACCGTGCGTGAGCTGTTTGGCGCCGTACGTCGTAACTACTTCCGCCTCTATTTCCATTACATGTATTTCAATATTGCGCGCATTCTTTATCTTCAGGTTGATAACGTTTTCGGGTTGTTCCTGCTGTTCCCGTCCATCGTTGCGGGTACGATTACGCTCGGTCTGATGACCCAGATCACCAACGTCTTTGGTCAGGTTCGCGGTTCGTTCCAGTACCTGATTAGCTCCTGGACTACGCTGGTGGAGCTGATGTCCATCTACAAACGTTTACGCAGTTTCGAGCGTGAGCTGGACGATAAGGACTTGCAGGAAGTCACCCATACATTAGGTTAAAAAGGAATTGCTATGCCATTTGCCGTACCACGTGCATTACCGCTGACGTTACTTGCCGCCTTCGTGCTGGCGGGCTGTGCCGAAAAAGGGGCCGCCCCGCTCAAAGAAGGGGAGAAGCCCGTTGATGTGGCGAGCGTGGTGCGGCAAAAAATGCCCGCCAGCGTGAAGGATCGCAGTGCGTGGGCTGATGCGCTGGCCACAACCTTCAAAAGTCAGAAGATCGCGCCCACTGAGGAGAATATCTGCTCGGTGCTGGCGGTGGCGCAGCAGGAATCGATGTATCAGTCCGATCCTGTCGTGCCTGGCCTGAACAAAATCGCCTGGAAGGAGATTGACCGCCGGGCCGAGTCGATGCATATCCCGGTTTTCCTGGTGCATACCGCCCTTAAAATCACCTCGCCAAACGGTAAAAGCTACAGCGAACGGCTGGATACGGTGAAAACCGAGAAACAGCTCAGCGCCATTTTCGATGATTTCATCAATATGGTGCCGATGGGGCAGAAGCTGTTTGGCTCGCTGAATCCGGTGCATACCGGCGGTCCGATGCAGGTCAGTATCGCCTTCGCGGAAAAACATACCGATGGTTATCCGTGGGATATCGACGGTACGGTGCGTCAGGAGGTCTTCTCCCTGCGCGGTGGACTGTGGTTTGGGACGTATCACTTGCTGAATTATCCGGCCAGTTACGATAAACCGCTGTATCGTTTTGCGGACTTTAACGCGGGCTGGTACGCCAGCCGAAATGCGGCCTTCCAGAATGCTGTAAGCCGCGCCAGCGGTGTCAAGCTCGCCCTCGACGGCGATCTCATTGCCTACGGCAGCAGTGAGGCCGGAACCACCGAACGTGCGGTACGAAAGCTTTCGACGACGCTGGAGATGAGCAACAGCGACATTCGCCGACAGCTGGAGAAGGGCGACAGCCTGGCGTTTGAGAAAACGGATCTGTATAAGCAGGTCTTTGCGCTGGCCGAGAAGAAAAGTGGAAAGGCATTACCAAGAGCGATTCTGCCAGGCATTCAGCTTGAAAGCCCGAAGATCACGCGTAACCTGACGACCGCCTGGTTCGCGAAACGCGTGGACGATCGTCGGGCTCGCTGTATGGGACTGTAATCAGTGGCGACTGCGCCAGCGCAGGACGAGCGCAATCACGCCTAAAACCATGCTGCCCGCGAGGAAGGGAATGAGTCCGAATACGGTGCTCACGCCTAAGCCGATTTCAACGCGCGGGCGGCCTGTATCCTGAACCTGCATCAGATGCTCATACACGCCAGGGGCATGCACCAGCATGTTCAGCAGTTGGGTACCTGCCCAGAAACAAAACAGAACAAACAGGGCATAGGCAATATTCCCCGCTGTGGAGGTTTTTGGTTGTTTTCCGCCAAAAATCGGTTTCGACAATGTAAAGTCTGCCATAAGACCTCCCGAAAATAACACTCTGTTTTAATACGCGTCGTACAGGGTGAGTGTGACAGGTCATAGCATTTGTCAATATCAGAATCGTGGGAAATTCGGCTCAGGATTCCTCCTGGATTGTCGATTTCTGCATCACGTCACAAATTGATAACATAAGTGAAACTGCGCTGCATTTCAGAATTTACGTATCCGCCACAGACGCTTTCATCAAACTGTGAGAGGATAGTTTTTTTTCTGCCGGAGTTGTCATGAAGCTCACTTCCAAACTACGCCGTGACTGGCATTACTACGCATTTGCGATCGGGCTGATCTTTATTCTCAACGGTGTTGTCGGGCTGCTGGGATTTGAAGCGAAAGGCTGGCAAACCTATGCGGTTGGGCTGGTGACCTGGGTAATCAGTTTCTGGCTGGCGGGATTCATTATCCGCCGTCGTCCCGATGAGACGACGGCGGCAGAGAAAGCCGACTAACCGTTAGTTAACGGAACTTTTCAGGGCGCTGTCAGCGGCGTGACGCTCCAGCGCCAGTTCAATCAGGCGGGTGATCAGTTCCTGATAGCTTATCCCGCTGGCCTGCCACAGTTTCGGGTACATACTGATATTGGTAAAGCCCGGCAGGGTGTTGATTTCGTTAATCACCACTTCGTTATCCGGCGTCAGAAACACGTCGACGCGCGCCATCCCACTGCATCCCAGCGCCTGCCAGGCTTCAATGGCGATCGCCCGGATCCTGTCGTTAACGTCAGGATCGAGCGCGGCGGGCACCACAACCTGAGCACCTTTGTCGTCAATATATTTGGTGTCGTAGGAATAGAAGTCACTGTTCAGCACCACTTCACCGCAGGTGCTCGCCTGGGGGAAATCGTTGCCGAGTACGGCGCACTCAATTTCACGACCGTTAATTCCCTGCTCAACCACCACCTTATGGTCAAACTCGAAGGCCAGACGAACGGCATCGTTAAACTGCGCTTCGCTGGTGACTTTGCTCACGCCGACGGACGAGCCCTGATTCGCCGGTTTCACGAACAGCGGCAGGCCGAGTTGCGCCTGAATCTGCGCGAAGCTGTGTTTATCGCGGTTGGCGCGGGTGAGCGTCACGAACGGCGCAATATTCAGACCGGCGTCGCGCAGCAAACGTTTAGTGACGTCTTTATCCATGCAGGCGGCAGAGCCCAGCACATCGGAGCCGACAAACGGCAGGTTCGCCATCCGCAACATACCTTGCAGAGAGCCATCTTCGCCCAGCGTGCCGTGAACGATGGGGAACACCACGTCAATCTGTGCCAGCGCCTGCGCGTTCCTGGCATCGATAAGCTGTCCCTGTGCCACGCCTGGAATCGTTGCGACGCTGATATCAGAAGGATTAAGGGCGATGTGCGCCGGATCGTCAGCATGTAACAAATACTGGCTGGCATCGTTCACATGCCACTGGCCCTGTTTATCAATGCCCAGCAGCACCACGTCAAAACGGCTTTTATCAATCGCATCAACGATATTTTTAGCCGACTGCAATGACACCTCGTGCTCTGCCGATTTTCCCCCAAAGACAATACCTACGCGCTGCTTTGCCATCTCACTCTCTTCCAGTCTGACGAAAAGCCAATAACATACCACGATGCCCGGCGGGTTTCGCGGCCTTCTGCCATAATGTTTTGAGGGAAGTTGAAGGGGGGCGCGTGAAAGGAAAAAGTCTGCTTATTCTTATTGTTATTGCCGGGATCGCCACGGTGGGCTACCGTTGGTTGCCGCCGCATTACAACCCTTTCGTGCCGCTTACGCTTGACGATCCGCCCGGAAAAATAACCCAGTTTAAACTTCGACGTTTAACACCGCAGGCATGCGAAAGCCTGTTAGCGCAGGCGAATCAACGTCGGCTTATCCGTACCCAGGCTGTCGCTGACAGCGCCGGTGAGTGTCCGCTGAGTAACGTGGTGCGCGTGCGCGATTTTGGCCCGGTGAGCCTGAACAGCAGCTTTCTGGCCAGTTGCCCCCTGGCGTTAAGCTCGGCGTTGTTTGTCAGCCAGCAGGCCCGGCCGCTCACCAAAACCTGGACCGGAAGCGAGCTGACGCGTATCGAACATCTGGGTAGCTTCGCCTGCCGTAATATCTACAGCCGCCCGGATGCGCGGCGCAGTGAACATGCCACGGCGAATGCGCTCGATATCAGCGCTTTCAGGCTGGCAAATGGACAGCGCGTTACCGTCCTGAACGGCTGGAAAGCGGAAAAGACGCAGCCCTGGCTACAGGCCCTGCTCTCGGCAAGCTGTGGCTATTACGGTAACGGTCTGGGTCCGGACTATAATGCCGCCCATGCCAACCATTTCCATCTGGGGATGCGCGGCTATGGATTATGTCGATGAAGCATAATCTTCCGCCGAAAATTGGATAAATTGTGACTTATTTCACAAATATGATGACTGGGAAGATAAAACACCAAAGTCTGCAAGTCCGCATCTCTGGCGCTATGTCAATGCGCGTAACTTGCTAATCTGTCGGCGAATTCGCCTAAAAATGAAGACTATTTCTGTTATGGAATCCTGGAAAGTTAACCTCATTTCCGTCTGGTTCGGCTGCTTCTTCACCGGACTGGCTATCAGCCAGATATTGCCCTTCCTGCCGCTGTACGTGTCGCAGCTGGGGGTTACTTCCCATGAAGCGCTCTCTATGTGGTCCGGCCTGACGTTCAGCGTGACGTTTCTGGTGTCCGCCATTGTGTCACCGATGTGGGGCAGCCTGGCGGATCGCAAGGGGCGCAAACTGATGTTGCTCCGCGCCTCGCTGGGGATGGCGATAGCCATTTTGCTCCAGGCCTTCGCGACTAACGTCTGGCAGCTGTTTATTCTGCGGGCGATAATGGGGCTGACTTCCGGGTACATTCCCAATGCCATGGCGCTGGTGGCCTCACAGGTGCCGCGTGAGCGGAGTGGCTGGGCACTGAGCACGCTTTCCACCGCCCAGATCAGCGGGGTGATTGGCGGCCCACTGCTCGGTGGCTTCCTGGCTGACCATGTCGGGCTGCGTGCGGTCTTTATCATTACCGCCATCCTGCTGACGATCAGCTTCCTGGTTACCCTTTTTCTGATCAAAGAGGGTGGACGACCGGTTGTCAGCAAATCCGAACGCCTGAGCGGAAAGGCGGTTTTCGCCTCGCTGCCTTATCCAGGCCTGATGATTAGCCTCTTTGTGACGACAATGGTGATCCAGCTGTGCAACGGCTCGGTGGGGCCGATTCTGGCGCTGTTTATCAAGTCGATGGAGCCGGACAGCAACAACATTGCGTTTCTGAGCGGGATGATTGCCGCCGTGCCTGGCGTGTCGGCGCTCATGTCCGCTCCGCGTCTGGGGAAACTGGGCGACAGGATCGGTACGGCACGTATTCTGATGGCAACGCTCATCATTGCCGTGATCCTCTTCTTCGCCATGTCGTTCGTCACCACACCCCTTCAGCTCGGTATCCTGCGCTTCCTGCTTGGCTTTGCGGATGGTGCCATGCTGCCCGCCGTTCAGACGCTGCTGGTGAAATATTCCAGTGACCAGGTCACCGGCCGCATTTTTGGCTACAACCAGTCGTTCATGTATTTAGGCAACGTAGCGGGTCCGCTTATTGGCGCCTCGGTCTCGGCGATGGCGGGTTTCCGCTGGGTATTTGCCGCGACGGCGGTGGTGGTACTTCTGAATATTATTCAACTGGCCTTTGCCTTGCGCCGTCGCAGGCAAATCGCTGAGTCAAAGTCGGCCCGGTAAACGCGATAATATATTATTTATTCTTATGAACGCCGCATTTTTATATAACGAAATGCGGCGCCTTTGTTTTAGAAAAACGTTTCGCTTTCGCTTCTAAATATCTTTTTTGGCAGCGATGTCACTTTTGCATAAGATAAAGCTAATCCATGCTTTTCATTATTCAGTGAGGGTGTTAATTTCAGGGGAAATCACATAAGGAAATAGCACCATGAAAAATCTCATTGCTGAGTTGTTGGTTAAGCTTGCCCAAAAGGAAGAAGAGTCGAAAGAGCTGGTTGCCCAGGTTGAGGCGCTGGAAATCGTTGTGACGGCGCTGCTGCGACAGATGGCAAAGCCGGAACAGGAGGCGTTGATCGACAACGTTGAAGGCGCGCTGGAAAAAGCGCGTCCTGATTCACAGGTGCCTGCGGAAGATGCGGAGCTGCTTCAGCAATACGTAAAGAAGCTTTTAAGGCATCCTCGCAGCTAAACTGCCTGAGGTGAAATGACGTGTCACAGAATTGTCATGCAGGATGCCTGGCGTCGCTCTGTTTTTATTTTTACACATTTTTTCAGGGGAACTTAAATTGAGGCAGAGCACACTTTTCACCGCATAATTTCCGCTATTAATTATCGCCTCCCCCCGGGGAAACTGATTAACGATCATTGTGCCGCGACGGGACTGAAATAATCGGGAAACCCGGCAAAAATCAGGGGCGCAGGGTGGTTTTTTTTCCGTAACGAACCAGACTTAACGTGGAACTTCACATAAAGGATGGTGCAATGAAAACAACAATACTGGTTACCCTGCTCTCTGGCCTGTGTCTGGTCGCCTCAGCACACGCGGAAGAGAAAACGTTAACACCCCAGCAGCAGCGCATGACGACCTGTAACCAACAGGCGACATCGCAAAGTCTGAAAGGGGATGCCCGTAAAACGTATATGAGCGACTGCCTTAAAAATGGTGCGACCAAACCGGGTGAAAAAAGCCTGACCCCGCAGCAGCAAAAAATGCGCGAGTGCAACGCCCAGGCGACACAGCAGATGCTGAAAGGGGACGATCGCAGCAAGTTCATGAGCGCGTGCCTGAAGAAACAGGCGTAGTGCGAACGGGTGAGTCGCGGCTGTGGCTCACCCGAAATTTCATACTTTCCCCGCTAACCCCCTCTCTATAATTTGGGAAAATGTTTCAGAATATTCCCAAAAATGATGAATGATGAGTTTTATGACACTCACGAGAACATTCGGGAAGCGTGGTACCAGCAGCTTTCTCAGGATGATTCATACCGTTCCGGTCTGCGATTTGCCCGGCGTATACGACTGGCACGCATCGTGGGTCTGGCGGCGCTGTTTGTTCCGCTTGCCAGCGTTCTGGTAAGTCAGTTTCTTTCCGGTGTCTGGTGGTTATTGCTGGTGGGCTGGGTCTTTGTCTGGCCCCATCTGGCCTGGCAGCTGGCTTTTCGTTCGGCTGAACCCCACAGCAGGGAAGTCGTTAATCTGAAAGTCGATGCCATCGTTGCCGGCGTCTGGATGGGGCTGACAGGATGCAATGCGCTGCCAGCGGCGGCGCTGATCGTGATGATCGGCATGAATATGATGGGATCGGGGGGATGCCGGTCATTTCTGACAGGAGTCGCACTGCTTGCCCTGTCTGCCCTGCTCACCGTGCAATTCACGGGCACGCCTGTGGTATTGACCTCTGAACCGCTGACGTTGTGGCTGACGCTTCCCGTGCTGATGGTTTACCCCATGCTGTTTGCCTGGCTGAGTCACCGCACGGCGATCCGGCTGGCAGAGCATAAACGTCGGCTTGAGCTGATGAGTACCCGCGACGGAATGACCGGCGTGTTCAACCGCCGTCACTGGGAAACGCTTTTGCGTAATGAATTTGAGGCCTGCCGTCGCAGTCATCGACAGGCGACGATACTGCTCATCGATATCGATCACTTTAAGACGATCAACGACACCTGGGGGCATGACGTGGGAGATGAAGCGATTGTCGCCATCACGCGCCAGCTTCAGCTGACCCTGCGCTCAGGCGATTATATTGGCCGCTTCGGAGGGGATGAGTTTGCGGTGATTATGTCCGGCACGCCTGCCGACAGCGCGATTGCTGCGATGTCGCGCGTCCATGAACGGCTGGTCAACATGCCGCTGCACGGCGCGCCAATGGCGAGGTTGTGTATCAGCGTTGGGGTTGCCCCCTGGGGTGCACAGTTCACCCACTATCGCGAATGGCTAAAGGCGGCTGACGTGGCCCTTTATAAAGCCAAAAATGCCGGACGGGGCCGCACCGAAGTGGCCGCCTGACGCCCGGCATGACGCATCAGGACTTACTCAGCTTCTCTGATTTTTCCATACATTTTTCCATCGCCTCGATCACGGCGGAGCGGAACCCACGATCTTCCAGCACGCGCACGGCTTCAATGGTTGTGCCACCCGGCGAGCACACCATATCTTTCAGTTCGCCCGGATGTTTACCCGTTTCCAGCACCATTTTGGCCGAGCCCATCACCGCCTGCGCCGCAAATTTGTAGGCCTGTGCGCGCGGCATCCCGCCCAGCACGGCGGCATCGGCCATGGCTTCGATAAACATAAAGACATACGCCGGGGCAGAGCCGCTCACGCCGACAACCGGGTGGATCATCGGTTCGGCAATCACTTCGGCTTCGCCAAAGCAGCGGAAAATATTCAGTACATCCGCCACGTCTTCAGATGTGACCAGCGCGTTCGGGGTAACGGAGGTCATACCGGCATTCACCAGCGACGGGGTGTTTGGCATGGCGCGGACAATCTTACGGTCGTGGCCCAGTGCGCGGGCGAGCTGATCGAGAGTCACGCCTGCGGCAATCGACACCACCAGGGTCTCTTTGTTCAGGCTTGAGGTGATTTCGCTCAGGACTTTAATCATGATATTCGGCTTCACGGCGCCAAAGACAATATCCGCTACCTGAGCCACTTCCTGTGCGCTTTCGGCGGCGTTGACACCATACTCATCACGCAGCGCCGCGACCTTATCCGGTGATGGGGTATAGACCCAAATCTGCCCCGGCAGCACCTGCCCGCTGGCAATCAGTCCGCCGAGGATAGCTTTACCCATGTTTCCGCAGCCGATAAACCCGATTTTCTTATCCATCACGTCTCTCCGTTATTATGCGTTGTTATCTCTCACAGATAGCTTAACAACGAAATGCAGGCGACAATAGTCGCCAGAATCATAATGGGGAGAGACTATGGCGATTTGGGTTGATGCGGACGCGTGTCCGAATGTGATTAAAGAGATTTTATTTCGTGCTGCCGAGCGCGTGCAGATGCCGCTGACGCTGGTGGCGAACCAGAACATCCGCGTGCCGCCCTCCAGATACATCCGTTCTCTGCGCGTTCCGGCCGGGTTCGACGTGGCGGATAACGAAATAGTGCGTCTGTGTGACGCAGGGGATCTGGTGATCACCGCAGATATCCCGCTGGCTGCCGATGTACTGGCGAAAGGGGCGGCGGCGCTGAACCCGCGCGGAGAACGTTATTCGCCGGCAACGATCCGGGAGAAGCTCACCATGCGTGATTTTATGGATACGCTTCGTTCCAGCGGCGTGCAAACCGGTGGGCCGGATAGCCTGTCGCAGCGCGATCGCCAGCAGTTTGCCGCCGAGCTGGATAAATGGCTGCTGGAAGTGAAGCGCCGCCCGGCGTAATCCTCCTCCGGGCTGTTTTGTGGTACAGTGTGGCTTCCACAGGCTTGTCATTCCGTACCGCTTTGCAGTAAAGTTAGCGCAACATCTTCTGCAATCATTTCTTTACAGCCTTCAGTTATCCGGCAGCAAGGGGAACACCTGGTTATGAACCCACCCATCTTTTTAGTTGGCCCTCGCGGCTGTGGGAAAACCACCGTTGGTCTGGCGCTGGCGCGTCTGTGCCAGAGTCAGTTTGTTGATACTGACCACTGGCTCCAAGAGAATGCTGGTCAGACGATTGCCGATATCGTGGAGAGTGAGGGCTGGGAGAGCTTCCGTGCGCGCGAAACGGCCACGCTGGAAGCGGTGACCTTACCGTCAACCGTGATTGCGACCGGTGGCGGCATTATTCTGGCGCCATATAATCGCCAGTTTATGCGCGAAAAGGGCGTCGTAATCTATCTCTGTGCCCCGGTCTCGACGCTGGTGGGGCGCCTGGAGGCGTTTCCGGAAGAGGGGCAGCGTCCGGCGCTGACCGCGAAACCGCTGAGTGAAGAGGTCAGCGACGTGCTCGCCGAACGCGATGCACTGTACCGCGAGGCGGCGCACCACGTTGTGGATGCGTCTGCGTCACCCGAGAAAGTTGCGATTCAGATTATTACCGCCCTGCGTTTGGCTTGCGCCAGCTAACAGCCGTCTATACTCATAGCTCAGACATAAAAAAAGGATGAGCTATGCCAACCAGACCTCCCTATCCACGTGAAGCCCGCATCGTTACCGTTGAAAAGGGTAATGGCGATCAGACCGTAACCTGGTACCAGTTGCGTGCCGACCACCCCAAACCCGATTCGCTGATCAGTGAACATGAAACTGAACAGGAAGCGCTGGATGCGAAACGGCGCTATGAGGATCCCGAAAAGTCCTGACAGGGAGCCGAATTCGTTACAACCGTGCCTGAATCACACTTTTAACTTATCGCCGATGTTAAGTAGCAGTTAATATTTAGTTATTACAGGTGGATTCGGAAAGGCCCGTCGATCTTTACATTACGGTGTAGAGATCCCCTGCTACGCTTGGTGCTGTTTTGTTGAATAAATGAACGGTACAGCGTAGTGAGCCTGTACCTGTGTGGCAGTTGTGGTAGTAACGGAAGGCGATCAAAATGAAGGCGACGTTGGCGATCCTCACGATTGGTGTGGTGCCTGTAAGCGAAGTATTACCGCTCTTAACGGAGCATGTCTCTGAACAACAGATTACGCATTTCAGTCTGTTAGGGAAGCTGAGCCGGGAAGAGGTCATGGAAGACTACGCGGTCGGGGAGGGGGAAGATCCCCTGGCAACGTTACTCAGTGACGGCAAACTGGCGCATGTGTCGCGCCAGAAAATCGAGCGCGCGCTACAGGGCGTAATAGAAGTGCTAGATAATCAGGACTAAGACGTCATCCTGCTGATGAGTACGGCACCCGTTAAAGGTCTCAGCGCGCGTAATGCCATTCTGCTCGAACCGATGCGGATCATTCCGCCGCTGGTGGCGTCAATTGTTGATGGTCATCAGGTTGGGGTCATCGTTCCCGTTGAGGAACTGCTGGATAACCAGACGGTGAAGTGGGCCGCGCTGGAGCACACCCCGCTGTACGCGCTGGCAAACCCGTTCTGGGACAGCGAAGCGAAGCTGATTGCGGCCGGGCAGGAGTTGATCGACAGAGGAGCGGATGTCCTGATGCTGGACTGCCTGGGCTTCCATCAGCGGCATCGTGATTTACTGCAAAAGGCGCTGGATGTTCCGGTGCTGCTCTCTAACGTCCTGATGGCGCGCCTGGCGTCAGAATTACTGGTGTAATGATTTTGCGTGACAGGTCATGAGCATGGCCCCTATAGTGGATTTTTCTCTATAAATATAAGGGCCAGTTCATGCTTCAAAGTAACGAATACTTTTCCGGTAAAGTGAAATCCATTGGTTTTACCAGCAGCAGCACTGGCCGCGCCAGTGTCGGCGTAATGGCGGAAGGGGAATACACCTTTGGCACCGCAGAAGCGGAAGAGATGACGGTGGTCAGCGGCGCGCTGAACGTCTTGCTGCCGGGTGAAACGGAGTGGAAAGTCTATAGTGCCGGGCAGGTTTTCAACGTGCCAGGCCACAGCGAATTCCATTTACAGGTTGCAGAGCCAACCTCTTATCTGTGCCGCTATCTGAAATAAAAGCATGCCGGGTGGCGCATTCGCTTACCCGGCCTACGTTTTGCCTGTCAGCGCTGCGCTTCGCCGCCGAGACCTTCCACCAGATTCTGGATCAACGCCGCCAGTTCGCCGGTCATCAGGATAAAGTCTGCGTCAAAGCGCTGAGCATAATCCTCGCGGTCGATGTCTTCGTTCTGATCGCGCAGCTCATCGCAGAATTTAAGGCGCTTCACGGAGCCGTCATCACACATCACAAACTGAATGCGCTGCTGCCAGTCGAGTGCCAGTTTAGTCACCACTTTGCCCGCTTCAATGTGTACGGCAATTTCGTCGCTCACCAGATCCTGTTTCTTCGCGCGGATCACGCCGCCATCTTCCAGCAGCGCTTTCAACTCTGCTTCATCGAGGATCTGGAAGCCCTGCGCGGCAGTCCCGCTGCGCACCCACTCGGTCAGGGTCAGCTCAATTGGTGTTTCCAGCGCCAGCGGTACCACGGGTAATGAGCCAAGGCTCTTACGCAGCAGCGCCAGCGTATCTTCCGCTTTTTTGGCGCTGGCGCAGTCCACCATGATCAGCCCGTTCACGGTGTCGATCCACATCATGGTCTGGCTAAAGCGGCTAAAGGCGCGCGGCAGCAGCGAGTGCAGTACCTCATCCTTCAGCGAATCTTTTTCGGTTTTTTTAAGCTTCCGGCCCTGTTCAGCTTCCAGCTTGAAGATCTTCGCTTCGAGCGCCTGCTTAACCACGGGCGTCGGCAGGATCTTCTCTTCTTTACGGGCGCATACGATAATTTGCCCCGTGCTGCTGGCGCGGGTCAGCGCATCGCTTTGAGAACCCATTGGCGGAACCCAGCCGGTTTTTGCCATATCCTGGCTACCGCAAGGGGTAAAGGAGTAAGCGGCTAACTGTTTTTCCATCTCTTCTGCACGCAGCGAAACGTCGCGGCTGAGACGGTAAACCATCAAATTTTTGAACCACAGCATGATAATTTCCACGGCCTTGTCGTTAAATCAGCGGGCATGATAACGAATTGTCGCATCGCTTGCATTGCTAATCGGGAAGCGGGCTTCTACTCTGTTGATAATCAAAAAAATGAGGAGTGTCTTGTGCGTATTGGGATTGATTTGGGCGGCACCAAAACAGAAGTCATTGCACTGAGCGAGCAGGGGGAGCAACTGTTTCGCCACCGCTTGCCTACGCCGCGCGATGATTATCACCAGACCCTTGAGACGATTGCTCGCCTGGTCGATATGGCAGAGCAGGCAACGGGCGAGACGGGGACGGTCGGGATGGGGATCCCCGGCTCCATTTCGCCGTATACCGGCGTGGTGAAAAACGCCAACTCCACCTGGCTCAACGGTCAGCCGTTTGATAAAGACCTAAGCCAGCGTCTGAACCGGGAAGTGCGTCTGGCAAATGACGCTAACTGCCTGGCGGTGTCTGAGGCCGTCGATGGCGCAGCGGCTGGCGCGCAGACCGTATTTGCGGTAATCATCGGCACCGGGTGCGGGGCGGGCGTGGCCTTCGGCGGACGCTCGCATATTGGCGGTAACGGCACCGCGGGTGAGTGGGGGCACAACCCGTTACCGTGGATGGACGAAGATGAACTCAAATACCGCGCCGAAATGCCGTGCTACTGTGGTAAGCAGGGCTGTATTGAGACCTTTATTTCCGGCACGGGGTTTGCCACCGATTATCATCGTCTGAGCGGCCAGCCGCTGAAAGGTAACGAGATTATGCGTCTGGTAGAAGAGCAGGATCCGGTGGCTGAACTGGCGCTCAGCCGCTACGAAATGCGGCTGGCAAAATCACTGGCGCATGTGATCAATATTCTCGATCCCGACGTAATTGTGCTGGGCGGCGGCATGAGCAACGTCGACCGCCTGTACGCGACGGTGCCCACGCTGGTGAAACAGTGGGTATTTGGCGGCGAGTGCGAAACGCCGATCCGCAAAGCCGTCCACGGCGATTCCAGCGGCGTGCGCGGCGCGGCGTGGCTGTGGCCGGAATAAACGCACAACGGCTTTTTGATGTTTGTTCCCTCTCCCCGTGGGAGAGGGCCAGGGTGAGGGCACCAGAGCGCACCATCCCCCCATTTACTGTACCGCAAACTCCCTGTCCAGCCTGCTATATCCCAGCCCGTTGATCTTCTTCACTTTGATCTGCACCGGAATACGCTCTTTCATTGCCTCTACATGGCTTATCACGCCGATGGTTTTTCCGGTGGCGTTCAGCGCGTCGAGCGCATCCAGCGCGGTATCCAGCGTTTCGCTGTCGAGCGTCCCGAACCCTTCATCCAGGAACAGCGAGTCAATGCGCGTTTTGTGACTGACCAGATCGGAAAGCGCTAAGGCCAGCGCCAGACTGACCAGGAAACTCTCCCCGCCGGAAAGGGTGCGCGTATCGCGTACCGCATCGGCCTGCCAGGTGTCGACCACTTCCAGCTCCAGCGCGTCGCTGGCTTTACGCTGAAGCAGATAGCGACCATGCAGACGGTTAAGCTGCTGGTTGGCAAGCCACACCAGGTTATCCAGCGTCAGCCCCTGGGCGAATTTACGGAATTTATCGCCTGTGCTGGAGCCTATCAGCGCATTGAGATAGCCCCAGTCGTCGGCCTGACGCGCCGCCTCCTCAATCTGCTGCATCAGTGCCTGCTGGTGCAGACGATTATCGGCATCCTGTTTGAGCTGCTGGCGGATCTCCCCCTGATGCGTGGTGTTATCCCGAAGCTGTTGCGCCAGCTGATGCAACCGGGTCTGAAGGGTGGCGGCGTCGGTTTCCAGCCCCTCCGGGCGCTGTGCCTGATGCGCCTCAAGCTGCTGACTTGCCTGCACGGAGAGCGCCGTGGCCTGCTGAAGCTGGTTTTCCAGCGTCTGCTTTTGCTGTTCAAGCTGGCGGATCGACGCCTCATCCAGCAGGGCGGAGAGAAATGCCTCCCGATCGGCAAAGCAGCTCGCGGTCAGCGCGGCGCTGAACTGAGCCTGTGACTGCTGGAGCCGTTCACGCTCAAGCGTCTCCTGTTGCTGTAGGGTGGTGAGCTGGCTTTGCAGCGACACGCATTCGTCGTGGATCCCGCGCCAGTTCTCAGGGATCACCGCGTCGGCTTCTGCGTCATCGGAAACCGGCAGCGTATCCAGAACGGGCGTCAGGGCGTTAATCCGTTCCTGAATCGTAACGTGCTGGGTCTGTTTTTCCTGCCAGCGGGAATATTCGCTTTCGCGCGCGCTCAGCCAGGCGTTTTCAGCGCCTTCATCGGGCACGTTAAGCGACAGTGATTCTAGCGAGGCCGCCAATGCCTGACGCGTCGCCGTCAGCTGCTGCTGGTACTGGCGCGCCTGACCTTCCTGTTCATTGAGCTGGTTTTGCAGCGTCAGACGCTGGCTGAACTGATAAAGCTGGCGTTCGTACTGCTCCTGTTCGCGCATCCAGGGGGCGATATCATCCTGAATATTCAGGGCTATGTTCAGGGATGTGCAGACCTCCAGCCACTCTTGAGTGAGTGCTTGCTCTTCCTGAGTAAGAGTCTGGGCTTCGTCTGTCTCGCGCTGGATTTGTTGGGCCAGCGCATTCACCTGCCCGAGTACCAGCAATCCTTCCTCTTTTAGCGCGGCAACCTCCTTCTCCAGCGCGTCGCGGCGGCGCTGATTGTCGGTCAGTTCAAGCGCCTGATACTGGACGACCGCCGGGTGTTCGCGTGAACCGCAGAGTGGACAAGGCTTACCTGCTTCCAGCTGAGCACGATAGTTCTCAAGATCTTTGATTGTCGCTTCACGCTCACAGAGCGCTTTCAGGTCGGCAATGTGTTGATTTTTCTCTTTATACTGCTGACGCCGCAGGGTCAACGTGTCATTGAGCTTAACCTGCTCCGCCTGCGCTTTCTGCACGCTTTCTGCATTCTGTCGCAGTCGTTTTTGCAGCGGCTGATAGCGAGCGTGAAGCGCGGTCAGGCGCTGGCGGAGCGCCCGCGATTGCGCCTGTTGCTCCATTGCCGTCGCGAGATCCTCAGCCGTCAGCGTAAGCGTGCTCTCCGGCATCTCAGCCAGCTTCTGGCGAAGTTCAGCCATGCGCGCTGCCTGGGCAGCAAGCTGATTTTTATCGCGACTCAGTTGCGCAAAATGCGCCCGCCAGCCGGCAATTTCCTGCCCCCACTGACGAAAACGATCGTGTTCGGTGAGCCACTGCGTCAGTGCCGTGTGCTCTGTCTGCAACTGTTCACGATTGCGTAGCGCACCGTTACGGATACGCGAGCGCTGCGCCGCTCTGTCGAGTAAGCGAGTATTTACTTCAACAATTCGCGCTGTTGTCTGCGCAAGGCGGGTGGTCTGCTCCTGCTGATGCTCCCACAGGGGACGTAGCTGGGCGGCGGGCTGTGCCAGCTGGAGCTTCGCCAGTTGGGGCGCGGCGTCCGTCAGTGCCTGTTGCACCTGCTGCTGCGAAGCGGCTGCGCGCTGCTGTTCACGTATCAGTTCGTCGTTACGCGTAATCCACTGAAAATCTTTCTGTTGGCTCTGCTGCTGTGCCAGCAGGATTTTCTCTTCGTCAGTAAGTGCCTGCAAACGTTGCTGCAAGTGCTGCTGCTGTTCCTCACTCAGCAGCACAACGCCTGCGGCCTGTGCTTCGCACCTCTCCAGCGCGTTGCGTGCCACTTTGTGTTTTTCAAAAACCATGGCGGAAATCTGGCCGTAAATTTCCGTCCCGGTCAGTTCTTCCAGCAGTTCTGCGCGATCGCCCGGTTTAGCATTCAGGAAGGCGGCAAACTGCCCCTGGGAGAGCAACATCGAACGGGTAAAGCGACCGTAGTCCAGCCCGGTCAGCGCGGCGGTTTGTTCCAGCTTATCCGTGACCTTATCCGCCAGGATTTTTCCATCCTCACAGCGGGCCAGCTCCACGCGCGGTGCCTGTAAGTTCCCGTCCGGCTGGTTGCGGGCGCGGTTCTGGCTCCAGAAAGCGCGATATGCCACGCCTTTCACCTCAAACTCCACCTCTGCCAGACACTCTGCGGTATCGCGCGTCATCAGGTCGTTTTGCGCCTGGGAGACCTTATTCAGACGCGGCGTTTCGTGGTACAGCGCCAGGCAGATGGCGTCGAGCAGCGTGGTTTTCCCCGCGCCGGTGGCGCCAGTGATGGCAAACAGCCCGTTGCTGGCGAACGGCTCCGCGGTGAAATCAATTTTCCACTCGCCTTTGAGCGAGTTCAGGTTTTTCAGACGCAGGCTCAGAATTTTCATGCGTTTTCTTCCTCGTCATTGAGGGCGTGCAGCGTCTGAATAAACAGCTCGTTCAGCCTGACGCGTCTGGCGTCGTCCATCTCTTCATGCGCCAGCCGCCGCTCGAATACCTCTTCTGCCCGAAGTTCACTTAGCGTTTCACGTTGGGCGCTCAGCAGAATTTTCTCGCGCTGTTCGCGGCTGCGGCGCACCAGCAGCACCTCTACCGGCAAATCTTCGGTCAGCGCCTGAATTTTTCGCTGCATATCATGCAGGTACTCATCAGTGGTGATTTCAATATCCAGCCAGACTGGCGGATCAAGCTCTGCGCCGCGCCATTGCTCAAGCTGTTCCGTAATCGCGGCAAGATCGCCTTTCAGCACCGCCAGCGGCTGGGTGACCGGCACCTCCAGCGTCTCGACGGCGCTGAGTTTGCCGTCGGTGAAGCTCACCAGATGCACGGACTTGGCCTTACCGGTTTCATCGAAACTGAGCGGAACAGGGGAGCCACAGTAGCGGATATGCTCGCAGCCGCCGATGACCTGCGCCCGGTGGATATGCCCGAGAGCAATGTAGTCGGCGGGCGGGAAGTTCTGCGCCGGAAACGCGTCCAGCGTACCGATATAGATCTCGCGCACCGCGTCACTCTTACTGGCCCCGACGGTGGTGAGGTGTCCGGTGGCAATGATCGGAATGGCCTGTTCGCCGCGCAGGGCACAGGCTTGCGTATGCTGCTGGTGATAATAGTGGGTGATGGCCTGCAACAGATGCTGCTGTTTTTCGCTGCCGGACAGACCGGCCTGGCTTTGCACGATATCGCGCGGGCGTAAAAACGGGATTGGGCACAGCACCGCGCCCGGCGTGCCGTCGCGTTTTTTCAGGATCTGCGGCGCGTGTCCGGCGCTGGCCACCACGGTGGTATTGAGGAACGCCAGAATGTCGCGGGATTCATTCAGCGTCGCCACGGAGTCATGGTTTCCGGCGACAATCACCAGGTGACAACCGGTTTGCTGGAGGTTGACCACAAAACGGTTGTACAGCTCACGCGCATAGCTCGGCGGCGATCCGGTATCGAAAATGTCGCCCGCCACAATAATTGCGTCCACCTCATGAGCCTGAGCCGTCTCCAGCAGCCAGTTCAGGAACGCGTCATGTTCCGCGGCGCGGCTTTTGCTGTAAAAATTTTGACCCAGGTGCCAGTCTGAGGTGTGAAGTATGCGCATAAGAGATCCGTGGCAATAATAAGAAAGCAGGATTATAAACTTTCGGGGAACGGAAAATAACCGCTGTAATAAAACAACAGTTTGCCATTTATAGTGGTAATGTTTTTCATAAATCTGTCATAAATCTGACGCATAATGACGCCGCATCACAGACTTGTAACTTAAATACGATAAGACAGGGCAAAGTATGGCGAGACGTATTCTGGTCGTAGAAGATGAAGCTCCGATCCGTGAAATGGTGTGCTTCGTGCTTGAACAAAATGGCTTCCAGCCGGTTGAAGCGGAAGATTATGACAGCGCGGTGAATCAGCTGAATGAACCCTGGCCCGATCTGATCCTGCTGGACTGGATGCTGCCTGGCGGTTCCGGATTGCAGTTTATCAAGCATATCAAACGCGAGGCGATGACCCGCGATATCCCGGTGGTGATGCTCACGGCGCGCGGCGAGGAAGAGGATCGCGTGCGCGGTCTGGAAACCGGCGCGGACGATTACATCACCAAACCGTTCTCCCCGAAAGAGCTGGTGGCGCGTATTAAAGCCGTGATGCGCCGAATTTCACCGATGGCGGTGGAAGAGGTGATTGAGATGCAGGGTCTGAGTCTGGATCCCACTTCACACCGGGTCATGACCGGTGAAAACCCCCTCGATATGGGGCCAACCGAATTTAAACTCCTGCACTTCTTTATGACACACCCGGAGCGCGTTTACAGCCGCGAACAGTTGCTGAATAACGTCTGGGGAACTAACGTCTATGTCGAAGACCGAACGGTTGACGTCCATATTCGCCGCCTGCGTAAAGCACTGGAACTGAGCGGCCACGATCGCATGGTACAGACGGTCCGCGGCACGGGTTATCGTTTCTCGACCCGTTTCTGAACAATGACAGGAGTGTGACGCGTGCTGGAACGTCTGTCATGGAAAAGGCTCGTCTTTGAACTGATCTTATGTTGTATTCCGGCCCTCATTCTGGGGGCTATTTTTGGCTATCTGCCGTGGTTTTTACTGGTGGCCGTGACGGGATTGCTCGTCTGGCATTTCTGGAATTTACTGCGTCTCTCCTGGTGGCTATGGGTCGACAGAAGTATGACCCCCCCGCCGGGAAGCGGAAGCTGGGAACCGCTACTCTACGGCCTGCACCAGATGCAGATGCGTAATAAAAAGCGCCGTCGCGAGCTGGGAAGCCTGATCAAACGCTTTCGCAGCGGTGCGGAGTCGCTGCCGGATGCGGTGATCCTGACAACAGAAGAAGGGACGATCTTCTGGTGTAATGGCCTCGCACAACAGCTGCTGGGCCTGCGCTGGCCGGATGATAATGGCCAGAACATCCTGAACCTTCTGCGTTATCCCGAGTTCACGCTGTATCTGAAAAAGCGGGATTTTTCCCGCCCGCACAACCTTAAGCTCAATAACGGTCGCCATCTGGAAATCCGCGTGATGCCCTACAGCGATCGCCAGTGGCTGATGGTGGCACGTGACGTTACCCAGATGCACCAGCTTGAGGGCGCTCGCCGCAACTTCTTTGCTAACGTCAGCCACGAGCTGCGTACGCCATTGACGGTGCTTCAGGGCTACCTGGAGATGATGCAGGAGCAAACGCTTGAGGGGGCGCCGCGTGAGAAAGCGCTGCATACCATGCGTGAGCAGACGTTCCGCATGGAAGGGCTGGTTAAACAACTGCTGACGCTTTCAAAAATTGAGGCCGCCCCGTCGCTGGCGCTAAATGACATCATTGATGTGCCGATGATGTTGCGGGTGGTGGAGCGCGAAGCCCAAACGCTGAGTCATAATCAGCACACGCTGGCTTTTGACGTTGATAACACGCTGAAAGTGCTGGGCAGTGAAGATGAGTTGCGGAGCGCTATCTCAAACCTGGTCTATAACGCCGTGAATCATACCCCGAAAGGGACGCATATTACGGTGCGCTGGCAGCATACCCTGGCGGGGGCTGAGTTTAGCGTCGAGGACAACGGGCCGGGGATTGGGCCTGAACACCTTCCGCGTCTCACCGAACGGTTCTACCGGGTGGATAAGGCGCGCTCGCGGCAGACCGGCGGGAGCGGACTGGGGCTGGCTATCGTGAAGCATGCCGTCAGCCACCACGAAAGCCGGCTCAATATCGAAAGTACCCTGGGTAAGGGCACGCGCTTTAGTTTCGTTATCCCGGAACGATTAATTGCCAAAAAGCGCGCCTGACGGCGAGTGTGTCAGGCTACCTTTCCACGGGCCAGCGATTGCTGGCCCGTTTGCTTTGCAGTCAAGCGAAACGCGAATGAATATTATACGGCTGGTGCTTTTTTGTTCGCATGATTAGCCATGAGTTTTTCTTATATATGGCATATAATGTTGGTCTGCATTTTCATGCTGGCATATTGTTCTGGTTTTACGATCCCTTCTTGCCTTTAAACGTTATAAGCGTTTAAATTGCCCCCCATATACTGTCAGACCGACTGTATTTGCGTGGTAAATCGAAAAACTATTCTTCGCCACGCCAGGACGGGAGCATATCCCGCTGAAATTGAGCAAATTTTCCGCTGTATCGTCCCGTCAGGGATGGCGAAAATCTCAACGTTTTCAACACCACATCCACAGGCAGTAAGGTTTTATGACCCATCACTTGAAATCGCGTGACATTATCGCGCTGGGCTTTATGACATTTGCGCTGTTCGTTGGCGCAGGCAACATCATTTTCCCTCCAATGGTTGGCTTACAGGCGGGTGAACACGTCTGGACAGCTGCGTTTGGCTTCCTGCTTACTGCCGTGGGCCTGCCGGTACTGACCGTTATCGCGCTGGCGAAAGTCGGTGGCGGTGTGGACAGCCTCAGCACCCCGATTGGCAAAGTGGCTGGCGTGCTGCTGGCTACCGTCTGCTATCTGGCCGTTGGCCCGCTGTTCGCGACCCCGCGTACGGCGACCGTCTCCTTTGAAGTGGGTATCGCCCCGCTGACCGGTGACGGCGCGATGCCGCTGTTTATTTACAGCCTCATTTACTTCGCCATCGTGATTCTGGTTTCTCTCTATCCGGGTAAACTGCTGGATACCGTAGGTAACTTCCTGGCGCCGCTGAAAATTGTAGCGCTGATTGTGCTGGCCGTTGCGGCCATCGTCTGGCCTGCGGGTCCGATCAGCACCGCGATGGACGCCTACCAGAACGCCGCGTTCTCAAACGGTTTCGTGAACGGTTATCTGACGATGGATACGCTGGGTGCGATGGTGTTTGGTATCGTTATCGTTAACGCCGCGCGTTCCCGCGGTGTGACCGAAGCGCGTCTGCTGACCCGCTACACCATCTGGGCTGGCCTGATGGCCGGTGTCGGCCTGACGCTGCTGTATCTGGCGCTGTTCCGTCTGGGTTCAGATAGCGCAACGCTGGTTGATCAGAGCGCAAACGGCGCGGCGATCCTGCATGCTTACGTGCAGCACACCTTTGGTGGTGCAGGCAGCATGCTGCTGGCGGCACTGATTTTCCTGGCCTGTCTGGTGACGGCGGTGGGCCTGACCTGCGCCTGCGCGGAGTTCTTCGCCCAGTATCTGCCGCTCTCTTACCGCACGCTGGTGTTTATTCTCGGCATCTTCTCCATGGCGGTGTCAAACCTCGGTCTGAGCCACCTGATTCAGGTGTCAATTCCGGTGCTGACGGCGATCTACCCGCCGTGTATCGTGCTGGTAGTGCTGAGCTTCACCCGTCCGTGGTGGCATAACTCGACGCGAATTATTGCGCCAGCCATGTTTATCAGCCTGATTTTTGGTATCCTTGACGGGATCAAAGCATCAGCATTCGCAGACATCCTGCCAGCCTGGACACAGCGTCTGCCGCTGTCCGAGCAGGGCCTGGCCTGGCTGATGCCTTCCGTTGTAGCGCTGGTTCTGGCCATTATCTGGGACCGTGCGGCCGGGCGTCAGGTGGCAACCAACGCCCATTAATCAACGGCAACAAATTGTTTAACCACGGGGCTTAAGGCCCCGTGGTTTTTTGTTTTTTTCGTGTTGAATGGCAAGATTTTAATGGAAAGCACTAACAAACTTAAACGTGGATTGAGCACCCGTCACATCCGCTTTATGGCGCTGGGCTCGGCTATCGGCACCGGTCTTTTTTATGGCTCGGCAGATGCCATCAAAATGGCCGGTCCAAGCGTTCTGCTGGCCTACATCATCGGCGGCGCTGCGGCCTATATCATCATGCGCGCCCTCGGCGAAATGTCGGTTCACAACCCGTCTGCCAGCTCCTTCTCCCGCTACGCGCAGGAAAACCTCGGCCCGCTGGCCGGGTTTATCACCGGCTGGACCTACTGCTTCGAAATCCTGATTGTCGCCATTGCCGATGTGACGGCGTTTGGCATCTACATGGGGGTCTGGTTCCCCGCCGTGCCGCACTGGATCTGGGTGCTGAGCGTGGTGCTGATCATCTGCGCCGTTAACCTGATGAGCGTGAAGGTGTTTGGTGAGCTGGAGTTCTGGTTCTCCTTCTTTAAAGTCGCGACCATTATCATCATGATCCTCGCAGGTTTCGGCATTATCATCTGGGGTATCGGCAACGGCGGTCAGCCAACCGGCATCCATAACCTGTGGAGCAACGGCGGTTTCTTCAGCAACGGCTGGCTCGGGATGGTCATGTCGCTCCAGATGGTCATGTTCGCCTACGGCGGTATTGAGATTATCGGCATCACCGCCGGGGAAGCGAAAGATCCGGAGAAGTCTATTCCGCGCGCCATCAACTCAGTGCCGATGCGTATTCTGGTGTTCTATGTGGGCACGCTGTTTGTGATTATGTCCATCTATCCGTGGAACCAGGTGGGCACCAACGGCAGCCCGTTTGTGCTGACCTTCCAGCATATGGGCATTGCGTTTGCTGCCAGCATTCTCAACTTTGTGGTGCTGACCGCCTCGCTGTCGGCCATCAACAGTGACGTGTTCGGCGTGGGCCGCATGCTGCACGGCATGGCGGAGCAGGGCAGTGCCCCGAAGGTGTTTGCCAAAACTTCGCGTCGCGGCACCCCGTGGGTAACGGTGGTGGTGATGACCGTGGCGCTGCTATTCTCGGTTTACCTGAACTACATCATGCCGGAGAACGTCTTCCTGGTGATCGCGTCGCTGGCGACCTTCGCCACCGTGTGGGTGTGGATCATGATCCTGCTGTCGCAGATTGCGTTCCGTCGCCGCCTGTCGCCAGAAGAGGCCAAAGCGCTGAAGTTTAAGGTGCCGGGTGGGGTGGCAACGACCATTGTCGGCCTCATCTTCCTGGTCTTCATCATTGGCCTGATTGGCTACCACCCGGATACCCGTATCTCCCTGTACGTGGGCTTCGCGTGGATCGTCCTGCTGCTGGTGGGCTGGATGTTTAAATGTCGCCGCGACCGTCAGCTGGCGGAAGCGCAGTAAGGTAAAAATGCCGGGTGGCGCTGCGCTTACCCGGCCTACACTCCCTTTTGACCTGGAAAAAATCTCCTCCTCCGTTCTCCTCCCCCAATAATCCCGAACACGATGAGCTATCTTTAATCACCCTGTGGCAAGGTGACGTCAATTTCATCAAAGGGGATTCGTGATGTTAAACGCCTGGCACCTTCCGGTTGCCCCATTTGTTAAGCAAAACAAAGACAACCTTGTGATTACGCTCTGGCTGGCAGGGGACAACCAGCCTGAACGTGTGACCCTGCGCGCTGAAGTGGATAACGAAGAAACGTCGCTGAAAATGCATAAAGTGCGCAGCCAGCCGCAGGCGGGCGTCACGGCGTGGCGGGTGAATATCGACCTGTGCAGCGGACAGCCGCGCCGTCGCTACAGCTTCAAACTGCTGTGGAACAACCGTCAGCTGTGGTTTACCCCGCAGGGCTTCAGCCGTTTTCCTCCGGCCCGGCTGGAGCAATTTGCCGTGGATCACCCGGATAACGGCCCGCAGTGGGTTAACGATCAGGTCTTTTATCAGATTTTCCCGGACCGCTTTGCGCGCAGTGAAAAGCGCACCGCCGATCAGGACAAGGTTTATTACCATCATGCGGTCGGTCACGACATCATCCTGAAAAAATGGGATGAACCGGTGACGGCTCAGGCTGGCGGCTCGACGTTTTACGGCGGCGATCTCGACGGTATCAGCGAAAAGCTGCCGTACCTGAAAAAGCTCGGCGTGACGGCGCTGTACCTGAACCCGGTGTTTAAAGCGCCAAGCGTACATAAATACGATACGCAGGATTATCGCCACGTTGACGAGCAGTTTGGCGGTGACGAGGCGCTGCTGCGGCTGCGGCACAATACGCAAAAAGAGGGTATGCGCCTGATACTTGATGGCGTGTTCAATCACAGCGGTGATTCTCACGCGTGGTTTGACCGCCACAATCAGTCGATGGGGGGCGCATGCCACAACCCGGATTCGCCGCAGCGCGACTGGTACAGTTTTGACGAGAATGGCCTCGCCCTGGACTGGCTGGGCTACCCGAGCCTGCCAAAGCTCGATTTCCAGTCGCCATCGCTGGTGAATGAGATCTACGGCGGCGATGACAGCATCGTGCGCCACTGGCTGAAAGCACCGTGGAACATGGATGGCTGGCGGCTGGACGTGGTGCATATGCTGGGTGAAGCAGGCGGGGCGCGGAATAACCTTCAGCATGTCGCCGCCATTACCCGATCGGCGAAAGCGGCCCGGTCGGAAGCATTCGTGTTCGGGGAGCACTTTGGCGACGCGCGCCAGTGGTTGCAGGCTGATGCAGAAGACGCGGCGATGAACTATCGCGGCTTCACCTTCCCGCTGTGGGGGTTCCTCGCTAACACCGATATCTCTTACGATCCGCAGCATATTGACGCCGAAACCTGCATGGCGTGGATGGAGAACTATCGCGCTGGCCTGTCGCATCAGCAGCAGCTGCGGATGTTTAACCAGCTCGACAGCCACGATACCGCGCGATTTAAATCGCTGCTGGGTAAGGATGTGGCGCGTCTGCCGCTGGCGGTGACCTGGCTCTTTACCTGGCCGGGCGTACCCTGCATCTACTATGGCGATGAAGTGGGGCTGGACGGTAATAACGATCCGTTCTGCCGTAAAACTTTCCCGTGGGGATCTGAAAAGCAGGATCAGGACCTGTTCAGCCTGTACCAGCGTATGGCGACGCTGCGCAAGCAGAGCCAGGCCCTGCGCTACGGGGGCTGTCAGGTGATGTACGCCCATGATAACGTGGTGGTGTTTGTCCGCGTCTATAACCAGCAGCGCGTGCTGGTGGCGATCAACCGGGGCGAGGCGTGCGAAGTGGTGCTGGAAGATTCACCGCTGCTGGCCGGTAAAACGTGGAAGAGCAAAGAGGGTAAAGCGACGTTCCAGGAAAGCGTGCTGTCGCTTCCAGGGATCTCTGCGGCGGTCTGGTTCGGCAGCTAAGCGCAGGCAGAGTGGTTTTCACCTTTTAAGATGGCGCAAATGCAACGAGTTGTGTCAATCTTAACGGATCGTTTACGGTGAAGGTGGAAACATGGACGAGCTTTACATCCTTGGCTGTTTGTTCCTGGTGTTTGCGTTGGTGGTGGCACCCGTGCTGGCGGTGATAGGGTTTAACCGAAGCACGGCGGCGAGGCAGGAGATCGCCCGGCTTCGCCAGCGCATTGAGGCGCTTGAGCAGCGCGGTGTGGCTGATAAAGCGCCGGAGCGGGTTCAAACTGCCGCGCCGCTGGAGGAGCCAGCGCCGGTGGCCGAGGCCGTTACCGCACCTGTCGATCCCTGGCGTCCCGCACCGCCCGTCACTGAAGCTGAACCTGCGCCTGTACAGGCGGCAAAACGACCTTCCGCCTTTGGCGGCATCCTGACCTCGCTGACGCGCTGGTTTATGCAGGGCAATCCGCTGGCAAAACTGGGGATTGTGCTGCTCTTCCTCGGCCTCTCTTTCCTGCTGCGCTATACGGTTGAGCATTCACTGTTTCCGCTTGAGCTTCGCCTGGCGGCCACGGCGCTGTTTGCCATGGTGCTGCTGGTCATTGGATGGCGGCTGCGGCACAGACAGCGGATTTACGCGCTGATCCTCCAGGGCGGAGCGACCGGCGTGCTCTACCTGACCGTCTTTGGCGCATTCCGGCTGTGGCAGATGCTGCCGATGACGCTGGCGTTTGCGCTGCTGGTGGTGATTTGCGCGGCGAGCGTCGGACTGGCCATGCTGCAAAAGGCGCTCAGCCTTGCCATGCTGGCGAGCCTCGGCGGGTATCTTGCGCCGCTGCTCCTCTCTACCGGGGGCGGTAGCTTTGTGGCGCTGTTCTCCTTCTATCTTCTGCTGTCCATCGGCATTCTCGTTATCAGCATCTGGCAGCACTGGCGCGAGCTAAACCTGCTCGGGCTGCTCTTTACATTCGGCGTTGGCGGGGTGTGGGGGCTGAGCGACTACCAGCCGGAAGACTATGTTATCTCTCAGCTGTTCCTGATCGCCAATACGCTTATTTTTGGCGTGTTTAGCGTAGCGCTGTCGCTGCGGGCGCAGGAAAAAGGCAAACAGATTATTGATGGCGTACTGCTGTTTGCCCCGCCGCTGGTGGGGTTTGGGATGCAGTACGGCATGACGTCACACTGGACGTACGGCCCGGCGATCGGCGCGCTGGGCTATGGTGCGTTTTATCTCTCACTGGCGTTCCTCGCGCTACGACGCTATCCCTCCATCGGGCGACCACTGGTTATGGCGGCGCTGGCGATCGGCGGCGGGTTTGCCACGCTTGCCATTCCGCTGGCGCTTTCGGCGCGCTGGACGGCGATGGCCTGGGCGCTGGAAGGGCTGGGGATCCTCTGGCTGGGCGTACAACAGCAGCAGCGGCGCATGAGCTATAGCGGGACGGCGCTGCTGGTGCTGGCGCTCGGCAGCGCGATATGGGCGCAAATGGACGGCGTCACCTCGCTGAGCCTGCTGCTTATTTTCGCGGTGCTTAGTCTTTGCTGGCTGGCTGCGGCCTGGCTGTGGCGGAAAATTGCGCTGCCGGGCAGCTGGGTATTGCTGGCCGGTGGGTTGCTGTTCTGGTTAGTGGCGCTGCTGGGTGCGTCACAGTTGATCCTGAAGCAGGAGTTATCGGTTCTGGCAGGTGTGCTGGCCCTGACGGCGGCGTCGGCCTGGGGCTGGCGGCAGGCTGCCGCTCGTCTGGCATGGCGGGAGCTGGATGCCAGCAAATGGCTGCTGTGGCCGGTGATGCTGCTGATGGTGCTGTATCAGGTCTGGCAACAGCAGATCCTGGCGGCCGGTTGGGCAAATCTGGCCTGGGGTATGGCGCTGCCTGCCGCCCTGATGCTCCTGCGGCGCGACGAAGATAAACTTCTGGCGCGCACCTCAATGGGGCTGCACCTGTCGCTGGTGTGGATGATTTTACTCGCCCTGGCCGCCGAGATTTACTGGTTTGCCCGTTCCCTGCCATGGGGCATGGCGGCCTGGGGAAGCGGCATTGCGATGGCTGTCGGCGGCGGAGTGATTATGGCGCTCTCCGCGACAGTACGCCGACGCGTGTGGCCGTTCCGGGCATGGCCAGCCCTCTATGCCTGCCTTGCCGTGATCCCAGTGGTGGTGGCACTCATGGTATTGCTGGTGGTGACCAATTTCCAGGACGGGGTGGTCTACCGGCAGACATGGCTGCCGCTGGTGAACCCGCTTGAGGAAGGGGCGGCGTTTGCGCTGCTGGGGCTGGTGGTCTTTTATCGGGCTGTGGATCGCTACTACCCGGCATCGCTTGCGCAATCCCGCCCGTGGCCCGCCGTTGTGCTGATGGCGTTTGGCTTCTGGTGGCTTAACGGCGCGCTGCTTCGCGCGCTGGCGTGGTACGGTGAGGTGGCCTGGAATATGGAGTCGTTGTGGCATTCGCGGCTTATCCAGACCACCTTTGCCCTGTTCTGGATGTTCTGCGCGCTGGTGGTCATGATCCGCGCCACCCGTCGGGCCTCCCGCCAGGAGTGGCTTGGCGGTGCGGTGCTGCTGGGCGTGGTGATGCTTAAACTGATGCTGGTGGACAGCGCGGGCGGTGGTGGCCTGGCGCGCGCCGTCGCGTTTATTGGCGTGGCGATCCTGGTGCTGATTGTGGGCTATTTCTCGCCGCTACCGCCTAAGGCAGGAGAAGAAAAATGAAATGGATGAAAGCGGTTTGTTGTTCAGCGCTGCTGGCCCTGGCCGGTCCTGCATTCAGCGAAGGCGCGCCAGCGGAATCCCCACGTGATTATGCCTACGGCCTGTCCCTTGATACCTCTGCCTCTTCGCCGTGGTATCGGGTCATGCTGCCGTTGGCGGTTTATCAGCAGAGCACATCGCCCGATTTGCGCGACGTCCGCGTGTTTAATCAGTCGGGCGAGCCGGTACCGTTCAGCCTGATTACTACGACGCGCCCACAGCCAGCACTGACCACCACGGCGCTGCGCCTCTTTGCGCTTAACGCCTCACCGGGCGGGGAAGAGGGGAGTGGCGATAAAATCATGCTACGGGCCAGAAACGGCGTGGAAATTGTGCTGGAAGGGCAGCACGCGGCGTCTTCCGGGCAGCACTATCTGCTGACCCTGCCGGAAAACGCGACGGAGGTTCCGCTCTCTCAGCTCCAGTTAAACTGGGAGACGCCGGATGGCTCGTGGCAGGGGACGGCCTCGGTCTATTACAGCGAGGATCTGAAAAACTGGTATGCCCTGCGTGAAGAGATGCCGCTGCTGGATGTGGTGAGCGGACAGGATCGCCTGAAGCTCGATCGCATCGATACCGATCTGGTGTTATCCCCTGAGGCGAATCGTTATCTGCTTTTAGTGCTGAACACGGGGCGTTCTGCTCTGACGTTAACCGGCGTCAACGCGATTAACACCCCAGCGCAGCCGGAATCGGAACACATTAGCCTGGCGGGAGAGGGGGAGCGGTTATCCGAAAGCGAAGCCGTGTGGCGCTGGATGCGTCCGCAGCCTTTGAGTGCGATCGGCTTCATGCTGAATGGCGAGGGTGTTCTCCCGGCAGAAATAGCATGGCGGGGGGCAGACAAGGATCGGTGGCACACGCTGAAAAAAGAGGTGGTCTACCAGCTCGGCGGTAAAACGTCTGAACCTGTTCCGCTCTCGGGCGGGCTGGTCGAGGCGGTAAAAATTAAGACCCTCAATGCGCGTCTGCCTGAGAACCTGCCGGGCGTGATCGGGCAACGGGTGCGCTATGATCTGGTGTTCAATGCGCAAGGGAAGGGGCCGTACCTGCTTGCGTGGGGGAACGGGGCCGCGAAACCGGCGAGCGTGGAGACGGATATGCTGATCCCGGCCGGGCTACGTAAAACCTACGATCTGGCAGCCCTGCCGGTGGCCGATACGCTGGAACCTGTCCCGTTGGGTGGCGAGGCGCGTTTAACCGCGACGTCTGCGGCAGAGCAGGAAAGCAGGATGAAAACGCTGATGGTCTGGGGCGTACTGATTGCAGGGGTGATGGTGCTTGCGGGTATGGCATGGCGCATCTGGCGCGAGGTAAAAAAAGACGGCGCGGCATAAAGCATCAGGTATAAAAAAACCCGCGTATTCGCGGGTTTTTTCGTAAACCGTGCCGATTACAGGCTGGATACGTTCTCAGACAGGTATTTAGCTACGCCGTCTGGAGAAGCAGCCATACCTTCTTTACCTTTTTCCCACTGAGCCGGGCACACTTCACCGTGCTCTTCGTGGAACTGGAGCGCGTCAACCATGCGCAGCATTTCGTCGATGTTACGACCCAGCGGCAGATCGTTCACAACCTGGTGACGAACGATGCCGTTCGCGTCGATCAGGAAAGAGCCACGCAGTGCAACGCCAGCGTCCGGATGTTCGATACCGTAAGCCTGCTGGATTTCGCGTTTGATGTCCGCAACCATCGCGTATTTCACCGCACCGATGCCGCCGTTTTCGACAGGGGTGTTACGCCATGCGTTGTGTACAAATTCAGAGTCGAAGGAGACGCCAACCACTTCCACGCCACGCTTCTGGAATTCTTCGTAACGTTTGTCGAACGCGATCAGCTCAGACGGGCAAACGAAAGTGAAGTCCATTGGCCAGAAGAACAGAACGGTCGCTTTACCGTTGGTGTGCTGTTTGAAGTTGAAGTTTTCAACGATTTCACCGTTGCCCAGAACGGCGGCAGCTGTAAAATCCGGAGCCGGACGAGTTACCAGAACCATATGATTCTCCTGTAGATACTAAGGTTATTTAGAACGCAACGCGGGCCAGTATAGAGGCAGTACGGGAATAAGACAAAGAGGTGGTAACAATCGTTCCACCAGCTTTTACCTATCAATCGAACCGACTTCACAGTTCTTTGTTTTTTGCCTGCGCCATCATACGCGGATAGAACTGCCAGAAGCGGGTTTCCAGCGCATCGTAATGTTCATCCAGGTCATGCCATGAGTCGCGCAGCGCGTCCAGCCGCGGGCGACGGCTCGCCATGCCGTTCAGCACGTTCTGAATGAAATCCATCTCGCGGTATCGCTCCAGCCAGCGTTCAGACCACAGATAGTTATTCAGATTCACAAAGCGCGGCGGGGAGTCCGGCAAAATGATCGACACCTGCGCGTGGGCGTAGCGCACAAACTCAGGCAGCGACATGTCAGGCGACAACTGTAACCAGTGGCGCGACAGGAAGTGATCCCACATGACGTCGAGCGTGATCGGCGCCACGCGGCGGGTTTCGGGGCGGAACCAGGCTTTGGCTTCCGTCACTTCCGGCAGGTTATCGGTCAGCACATCGATACGGCGATGCATAAAAATCCCGTCGACAACCTCGGGGGAATACGCTTCCGCAGGGTTGCCGCGCACAAAATCGGCCAGCAAATTGCCGGAAAGGGAGCTGTCCGCGAGATGAGCGAGATGCAGGTGAGCGAGAAAATTCATGCGTTTTATTTGTCCAGAAGCGGCTAGTTGTTGCAGCAAAAGGGTGTGAGCACTAGACTATGCCGCCTGTTTTTAAGTCACGAGTATACGTCATGCGCGTCGCCGATTTCTCCTTTGAACTACCTGAATCCCTGATTGCTCACTACCCCATGCCTGAGCGTAGCAGCTGTCGCTTGCTGTCACTGGACGGGCCAACGGGCGCGCTGACGCACGGTACTTTCACCGATCTGCTCGACAAGCTCAACTCTGGCGATCTGCTGGTCTTTAACAATACCCGCGTGATCCCGGCGCGTCTGTTTGGCCGTAAAGCCAGCGGCGGCAAGATTGAAGTGCTGGTCGAACGTATGCTCGATGATAAACGTATTCTGGCACATATTCGCGCATCCAAAGCGCCGAAGCCGGGCGCTGAGCTGCTGCTGGGGGATGACGAGAGCA
This sequence comes from Enterobacter cloacae complex sp. IR5418, assembly GCF_049238105.1. Taxonomy (NCBI): domain Bacteria; kingdom Pseudomonadati; phylum Pseudomonadota; class Gammaproteobacteria; order Enterobacterales; family Enterobacteriaceae; genus Enterobacter; species Enterobacter cloacae complex sp. IR5418. Next base: position 47,797 of record NZ_JBMKHS010000002.1, read on the forward strand.
TCAAAGCGACCATGACCGCGCGTCACGACGCATTGTTTGAAGTGGAATTCAACGACGAGCGTACGGTGCTCGATATCCTGAACACCATCGGCCACATGCCGCTGCCGCCGTATATTGAGCGCCCGGACGAAGAGGCCGACTGCGAGCTGTATCAGACCGTCTACAGCCAGAAGCCTGGCGCAGTGGCGGCGCCAACGGCGGGTCTGCACTTTGATGAACCGCTGCTGGAAAAACTGCGCGCCAAAGGCATTGAGATGGCGTTCGTGACGCTGCACGTCGGCGCGGGTACGTTCCAGCCGGTGCGCGTGGACAGCATCGAAGACCACATCATGCACTCCGAGTATGCCGAAGTGCCGCAGGAGGTTGTGGACGCGGTGCTGGCGGCGAAAGCGCGCGGTAGCCGCGTTGTGGCCGTGGGTACAACGTCGGTACGTTCCCTTGAGAGCGCCGCGCAGGCCGCGAAAAGCGAGCTGATTGAGCCGTTTTTTGGCGATACGCAGATCTTTATCTACCCGGGTTATCAGTACAAAGTCATTGATGCGCTGGTGACCAACTTCCATCTGCCTGAATCGACGCTGATTATGCTGGTCTCCGCGTTTGCGGGGTATCAGCATACGATGAACGCCTACAAGTCTGCGGTAGAACAAAAATATCGCTTTTTTAGCTACGGTGACGCGATGTTTATCACGTACAATCCGCAGGCTTTGAATGAGCGTGTCGGGGAATAAGTCCGCGGCACCGTGTTACAACGTTGGACTGTTTTTCTGACGTCGGAGAAAAAATGAAATTTGAACTCGATACCACCGATGGCCGCGCGCGTCGCGGTCGTCTGGTGTTTGATCGCGGCGTGGTAGAAACCCCCGCGTTTATGCCTGTGGGCACGTACGGCACCGTAAAAGGGATGACGCCGGAAGAAGTTGAAGCCACTGGCGCACAGATTATCCTCGGCAACACCTTCCACCTGTGGCTGCGTCCGGGTCAGGAGATCATGAAGCTCCACGGCGATCTGCACGATTTTATGCAGTGGAAAGGCCCCATTCTCACCGACTCCGGCGGTTTCCAGGTCTTCAGCCTGGGCGATATTCGTAAAATCACCGAGCAGGGCGTACATTTCCGTAACCCGATTAACGGCGATCCGATCTTCCTCGATCCGGAAAAATCCATGGAGATTCAGTACGATCTCGGCTCCGATATCGTGATGATCTTCGACGAATGTACGCCGTATCCGGCGGACTGGGATTACGCGAAACGCTCCATGGAGATGTCCCTGCGCTGGGCGAAGCGTAGCCGTGACCGTTTTGACTCCCTGCAAAACAAAAATGCGCTGTTCGGCATTATTCAGGGCAGCGTTTACGAAGATTTACGCGATATCTCGGTTAAAGGTCTGGTAGAGATAGGCTTTGATGGCTACGCTGTCGGCGGTTTGGCTGTGGGTGAGCCGAAGGAAGATATGCACCGTATTCTGGAGCATGTTTGCCCGCAAATCCCGGCGGATAAACCACGATACCTGATGGGTGTAGGTAAACCAGAAGATCTGGTGGAAGGCGTACGTCGCGGCATTGATATGTTCGACTGCGTCATGCCAACCCGAAACGCGCGTAACGGTCATCTGTTCGTTACCGATGGCGTGGTGAAAATCCGTAACGCGAAGCATAAGAGTGACACCAGCCCGCTCGATTCCGAGTGCGATTGCTATACCTGTCGCAATTATTCTCGCGCGTACCTGCATCATCTCGATCGTTGCAATGAGATTTTAGGTGCGCGTCTCAATACCATTCATAATCTTCGTTATTATCAGCGCTTAATGGCTGGTTTACGTAAGGCTATCGAAGAGGGTAAATTAGAGAGCTTCGTGACCGATTTCTACCAACGTCAGGGGCGGGATGTTCCACCGTTGAACGTTGATTAATTTTAATAATGAGGGAATTTGAATGAGCTTTTTTATTTCTGATGCGGTAGCAGCAACGGGTGCACCAGCGCAGGGCAGCCCGATGTCTCTGATTCTGATGCTGGTTGTGTTCGGTCTGATCTTCTACTTCATGATCCTGCGTCCACAGCAGAAGCGTACTAAAGAGCACAAAAACCTGATGAACTCCATCGCGAAAGGCGATGAAGTCCTGACTAATGGTGGCCTGGTGGGTCGCGTAACCAAAGTAGCGGAAAACGGCTACATTGCTATCGCCCTCAACGACACCACTGAAGTGGTTATCAAACGTGACTTCGTAGCTGCCGTTCTGCCGAAAGGCACCATGAAGGCGCTGTAATCCCAACTTTTCCCAAAGGGAACTGCCGTGTTAAACCGTTATCCTTTGTGGAAGTACATCATGCTGGTCGTCGTGATTATCGTCGGCCTGCTGTACGCGCTTCCCAACCTGTATGGTGAGGATCCGGCCGTTCAAATCACTGGCGCGCGCGGTGTCGCCGCCAGTGAGCAAACGCTGATCCAGGTCCAGAAAACGTTACAAGAAGAAAAAATTACCGCTAAGTCTGTGGCACTGGAAGAGGGCGCAATTCTTGCTCGCTTCGACACCACCGACACGCAGCTCCGCGCACGTGAAGCGCTGATGGGCGTGCTGGGTGATAAATATGTCGTGGCGCTTAACCTTGCTCCTGCAACCCCACGCTGGCTGGCTGCGCTGAACGCAGAGCCAATGAAACTGGGTCTTGACCTGCGTGGCGGCGTTCACTTCCTGATGGAAGTGGATATGGATACCGCGCTCGGCAAGCTACAGGAACAGAATATCGACAGCCTGCGCAGCGATCTGCGCGATAAGGGCATTCCGTACACCACCGTACGTAAAGAAGATAACTACGGCATGAGCATCACGTTCCGCGACAGCGCGGCACGCGATCAGGCTGTGACCTATCTGTCTCAGCGTCACCGCGATCTGGTGATCACCTCTCAGGGCAGCAACCAGCTGCGTGCGGTAATGACCGACGCGCGTCTGAGTGAAGCGCGCGAATATGCCGTTCAGCAGAACATCAACATTCTGCGTAACCGTGTAAACCAGCTGGGCGTGGCGGAGCCACTGGTACAGCGTCAGGGTGCTGACCGTATCGTGGTCGAACTGCCAGGTATCCAGGACACCGCCCGTGCGAAAGAGATTCTGGGCGCGACGGCGACCCTGGAGTTCCGTCTGGTTAACTCCAACGTCGATCAGGCTGCTGCGGCCTCAGGCCGTGTGCCGGGCGATTCCGAAGTGAAACAGACCCGCGAAGGCCAGCCGGTTGTGCTGTACAAACGCGTGATCCTGACCGGTGACCATATCACCGACTCCACTTCAAGCCAGGATGAGTACAACCAGCCGCAGGTTAACATCTCGCTGGATAGCGCAGGTGGCAACATCATGTCTAACTTCACCAAGGACAACATCGGTAAACCGATGGCGACCCTGTTCGTGGAGTACAAAGACAGCGGTAAGAAAGACGCCAATGGCCGTGCGGTACTGGTGAAAGAGGAAGAGGTGATTAACATCGCCAACATCCAGTCTCGTCTGGGTAACAGCTTCCGTATTACCGGTATCAGCAACCCGAACGAAGCGCGTCAGCTCTCTCTGCTGCTGCGTGCCGGTGCGTTGATTGCGCCAATCCAGATTGTTGAAGAACGTACCATCGGTCCAACCCTGGGTATGCAGAACATCAAACAGGGTCTGGAAGCGTGTCTGGCTGGTCTGGCGGTGTCCATCATCTTCATGATCTTCTTCTATAAGAAGTTCGGTCTGATTGCGACCTCCGCGCTGATTGCCAACCTGGTGCTGATCATCGGCATTATGTCCCTGCTGCCGGGGGCGACGCTAACCATGCCAGGTATCGCGGGTATCGTTCTAACCCTTGCGGTGGCGGTCGACGCCAACGTACTGATAAACGAACGTATCAAAGAAGAACTGAGCAACGGTCGCTCTGTACAGCAGGCGATTGAAGAAGGCTACAAAGGGGCGTTCAGCTCCATCTTCGATGCGAACGTAACAACACTGATTAAGGTTCTTATCCTGTATGCAGTGGGTACTGGCGCGATCAAAGGCTTTGCGATTACTACCGGTATCGGTGTCGCAACGTCGATGTTTACCGCTATTGTCGGCACCCGTGCCATCGTGAACCTGCTGTACGGCGGCAAGCGCGTCAAAAAGCTGTCTATCTGAGGAGTGCGTTGTGGCACAGGAATATACTGTTGAACAATTGAACCACGGCCGTAAAGTCTGGGACTTTATGCGCTGGGACTACTGGGCCTTCGGCATTTCAGGGTTACTGCTGATCTTGTCCATCGCCGTTATGGGCGTGAAAGGCTTTAACTGGGGTCTGGATTTCACCGGAGGTACGGTGATCGAAATTACCCTGGAAAAACCGGTCGATATGGATCAGATGCGTGAATCGCTGCAAAAAGCGGGCTTTGAAGAGCCGCTGTTGCAGAACTTTGGCAGCAGCCGCGACATCATGGTGCGTATGCCGCCGGTGCACGATGCCAATGGCAGCCAGGAGCTGGGCAGTAAGGTCGTTCAGGTGATTAACGAAACGACCAGCCAGGATGCAACGGTTAAGCGTATTGAGTTTGTCGGCCCGAGCGTCGGTGCAGACCTTGCGCAGACCGGTGCGATGGCGCTGCTGGTGGCGCTGATCTCCATCCTGGTGTACGTCGGTTTCCGCTTCGAGTGGCGACTGGCGGCCGGTGTGGTTATCGCCCTGGCGCACGACGTGGTGATCACCATGGGCATACTGTCTCTGTTCCACATTGAGATTGACCTGACCATCGTGGCATCCCTGATGTCCGTTATCGGTTACTCACTGAACGACAGTATCGTGGTATCTGACCGTATTCGTGAAAACTTCCGTAAGATCCGTCGCGGTACGCCGTACGAAATCTTTAACGTGTCGTTGACCCAGACGCTGCACCGTACGTTGATCACCTCCGGTACCACCCTGATGGTGATCCTGATGCTGTTCCTGTTCGGTGGCCCGGTGCTGGAAGGCTTCTCGCTGACCATGCTGATTGGTGTCTCCATCGGTACGGCGTCGTCTATCTACGTCGCGTCCGCGCTGGCACTGAAACTGGGCATGAAGCGCGAGCACCTGCTCCAGCAGAAGGTCGAAAAAGAAGGGGCGGATCAGCCGTCCATTCTGCCGTAAGCCGACGTTTAGCGCGTTATTGAAATCCCGGTCTGTTGACCGGGGTTTTTTTTATCTGCTCCTGACAAACACTCCTGACAGTATGCTGTCAGGAGCCCTGTCGTAGACTCCTTCTGAACCCAAACAACAGGCAGGAGGATGTATGAAAAGCGTAATTAACTGGTTTGAAATTCCGGTCTCGGATATGGATCGCGCCATTAAATTTTATGAGCCGGTGATGCAGCTCGCGCTGCGTCGCGAGAAGATGGACTGTGCGGAGCTGGCCGTTTTCCCGCATGAGGATCCGTATACCGGCGGGGCGCTGGCAAAATTTGACGGCATTACACCGTCTTTGCAGGGCGCTATTATTTACCTGCATACTGACAATCTGGCGGCTACGCTCGATCGCATTGCCTCTGCGGGCGGCGAGTGTGTGTTTGGCCCGCTGGAACTGCCGCAAGGCATTGGCACTATAGCCCTGTTTACCGACAGCGAAGGTAATCGCGTCGGCCTCCATCAACCGGTATGAGAGTAAACCGATGACCCGACGCGCTGACCGTTTGTTCCAGATTGTGCAGATCCTGCGGGGCAGGCGTCTGACAACGGCAGCGCATCTGGCGGAAAGGCTTGGCGTGTCCGAGCGCACGGTGTACCGCGATATCCGCGACCTGTCGCTTTCCGGCGTGCCGGTGGAAGGCGAGGCGGGAAGCGGATATCGGCTGATGTCGGGTTTTGATTTACCGCCGCTGATGCTGACCAACAAGGAGTCCGAGGCGCTGATGGTGGCGATTCGCCTGCTCAAAACCTGGGGCGGGGAATCGCTGTCGCGCGAACTGGAGTCGGCTCAGGAGAAAGTGCTGGCGATCCTGCCAGAAGAGAGCCGCCGCAAAGCTGAACAGACGCGGATTTACGCGCCGGATATTGCCCTTCAGCCACACTCCCGTAGTGGTTTCGACGTGATCCACCAGGCAATTTCTGCCCTGCGTGTGCTGGCGCTGCACTACCGGGATGAAGCCGGGCAGTTAACCTGGCGTGAGGTTCAGCCGCTGGGGCTGTTCTTCTGGGGAGAGCACTGGCTGCTGGCGGCATGGTGTGAGCGGCGCGATGACTACCGCTGTTTCCGTCTCGACCGGTGTTTGCATATTACGCTGACGGAAAGACGCTTTAGCGAAAGCGCGGACAGATCTTTGGCGGATTTTTTGCGCAAGGTGAAGCAGTAAAAAGCCAGCGCCTGAGCTGGCTTATGCGCCGGGTGGCGCTTCGCTTACCCGGCCTACAATTTGCGACGTTATCGGGTTTTGTAGGCCGGGTAAGGCGAAGCCGCCACCCGGCACTCAACGCTGGATTAGAAGTTGTAACCCACGACCAGGTAACCACCCCAACCGGTAGAACGGACGCTGAAGTCGCCGTTGCCGAAGTTCAGGCTGGCGTCGTCGTTCCACTGACCACCGTTGTGCCAGTAACGCGCAACAACAGAGTAGTGCCAGTGATCGTAGTTCAGCGCCAGGATGTGGCTGGACGCGATAGAATCATTGGTGCGCGCTTTCTTACCGTTCAGGTCACGGAAGTCGTTATCGCCCAGGTCTGAGCCCCAGTCAAAGTTGGTGAAGCCGATATAGCTCAGGTTGCCGCCCCACAGCTGGGTGATTGGCACGAAGTATTTCACTTTGAAACGGTAGCCGTCCCACTCGTTCTCGTTCGCGGCGCCGTAGTTCTGCCACTGGTATTTTGCGTAGACGTTCATGGACAGGCTCATCGGCAGGCCAGTCTCAATGTCTGTACCCAGACCCATATACCAGGTGCTCTGACGACCAGACTTATTGCGGCCCATGTCGTAGATATAGTTGTTCGCGAAATACCACTCTTTGAACGGACCAAACGCCAGGCTGGTACCGGTCAGTTTGTCGATGGAGAAGCGCGGTTCGATCTCCATGAACAGTGGGGAGCCGTGGTTCCAGATACCTTTCGCATCGGTGTTACCGCCGAAGAATACCGGTGCGTCCATGTAACCGTAGAAATCAAACCAGTCTTTTTTAGCGAACGCTTCGTACTCGAGGTAAGTATCGTTACGGATCTGTGGTCCGAAACGGGTGTGGTAGCTGCCTACCACGTTAACGCTCTGGTGCCACCAGTCGGAGAGGTATTGTGGTTTGTCGTTTTCCGCTGCGTTAACAGTGAAAGAGGAGGACAGTGCCAGAACTGCACCGGCTGCGAGTAATGTTTTTTTCATAATCATGCCACTGATTGAAATTCCCTTCCGGGAGTGAAAAATGCGCGAATTGCGTTTCTAAATATTTCGTGTTTCTGCGGAGCCTATTATAGGAATCCTTGCTCACAAAAATATGTGTTGTTTCACATATCGCTCACACACGTAATCGATTGCGTTCACGTTTGCGTACTTTAGACGGGCGGGATTGTAGCGGCAATCATTTATGTTGCCAATCCATACGAAATGTAAATGTTAGCGGAGTGACATTTCACTCCGCTAAAAGGGAGGGTTATTGCGCGGCGGGTTGAATGTCGTGAATGCGGATAAAGCCCAACTGTTCTGGCGTGAGTCCGCTCAGCTGGATCGGGATATCAACATCGCTCGGCGCCAGCGTGCTGGCAGGGGCGGTGAAAAGCTGATTCTTCACGTTCACTTCCTGGTAGTTCTCCGTGGTGCCCTGAATCTGGCCCCACTCTACGGTGCCGCTGAACGCGGGAAGCGGATCGTTGGATTCACCCTGAATGCGTAATGTTGCGCGAGTACCATCGGCATTCGCTGCAACATTCACCAGAGACATCTTTAACGTACCAATCTGGCTGTTCAGGCGCGCGGGCGTATTTGCGCCTGGCAGTAAATAAACGCCATTGCTGGATTTCGCATTAAGCGCGTTCTGCTGGGTGATCTTCACGGTTTCTTTGTTAAGTTTGTCCATCGCCATGTTCAGCGTATTTACGCTTTGTTTCATCTCGCGGACTTCACTTTGCTGTGCGCAGGCGCTGAGCGTGAACAGGCTCCCCACCAGCACTATTTTCAGGTAACGTCTTGTCATTGCGTTTAATTCCTTGAAATCACAGATTGCTGCAATGGTAGACAGGATAGTGCCCCCAGGCATAGATCCTTTGTCTCAAAAAGCTCTTCCTTTGTTGTCGGGCCAGTTCAGGGTAAAATAGAAATCAGTTAACCAGATAACAGGGACATCGTATGCATTGCCCATTTTGCTCCGCTGTGGATACCAAAGTCATCGACTCGCGTCTTGTAGGCGAAGGGTCTTCCGTGCGCCGTCGTCGGCAGTGTCTGGTGTGCAACGAGCGTTTCACCACCTTTGAGGTGGCAGAGCTGGTAATGCCGCGCGTGGTAAAAAGTAACGATGTGCGCGAACCGTTCAATGAAGAAAAACTGCGTAGCGGGATGCTCAAGGCGCTGGAAAAACGGCCCGTCAGCTCCGATGACGTCGAAATGGCGTTAAACCATATCAAATCTTATCTGCGGGGGTTAGGTGAGCGGGAAGTGCCGAGCAAAATGATCGGCAATCTGGTGATGGAACAGCTGAAAAAGCTCGATAAAGTCGCCTATATCCGCTTCGCCTCCGTTTATCGCAGCTTCGAAGACATCAAAGAGTTTGGCGAAGAGATCGCCCGCTTACAGGATTAAGCTCATGCACGATGAGATGTACATGGCGCGCGCCATGAAGCTGGCGCAGCGCGGTCGGTTTACCACTCACCCTAACCCCAATGTCGGGTGCGTCATTGTTAAAGATGGCGAGATTGTGGGGGAAGGTTTTCACTATCGCGCAGGCGAGCCGCATGCTGAAGTGCATGCCCTGCGCATGGCGGGTGAGAAAGCGCGTGGCGCGACGGCCTACGTAACGCTGGAGCCATGCAGCCATCACGGACGTACGCCACCGTGCTGTGAAGCGTTGATTGCGGCGGGCGTCTCGCGCGTTGTTGCCGCCATGCAGGATCCCAACCCGCAGGTGGCGGGCCGCGGGCTGTATCGTCTGCAACAGGAGGGGATCGACGTCAGTCACGGCCTGATGATGCAGGATGCGGAAGCCATCAACAAAGGCTTCCTGAAGCGCATGCGCACCGGCTTCCCGTTTATCCAGCTTAAGCTTGGCGCGTCACTGGATGGCCGCACGGCGATGGCGAACGGCGAAAGCCAGTGGATCACCTCGCCGCAGGCAAGGCGCGATGTGCAACGTCTGCGCGCGCAAAGCCATGCTATTCTCACCAGCAGTGAAACGGTGCTGGCTGACGATCCGGCCATGACCGTGCGCTGGGATGAGCTGAATGCCGATACCCAGGCACTTTATCCGCAGGAGAATCTGCGTCAGCCGCTGCGCATTATTATTGATAGCCAGAACCGCGTGACGCCAGAGCACCGTATCGTGCAGCAGCCGGGTGAAACCTGGATTGCCCGCACCAAAGAAGATACGCGCGACTGGCCGCAAGGCGTACGCAGCATTATGGTGCCGGAGCATAACGGACATCTGGATTTAGTGGTGCTGATGATGTTGCTCGGCAAACAGCAGGTCAACAGCATCTGGGTCGAAGCCGGTCCGACGCTCGCCGGTGCGCTGCTCCAGGCGGGGCTGGTGGATGAGCTTCTCGTCTACGTTGCGCCTAAACTATTAGGTTACGACGCGCGCGGCCTGTTTGTGCTGCCCGGCCTTGAAAAACTGGCCGACGCGCCGCAACTCTCATTCAGCGAGATCCGTCCGGTAGGTCCGGATGTCTGCCTCCATTTAACGACAGCGTAATTGCTCCTGAAATAGGGAAGCAGTGCGCAAAGTATTATGATAAAATCCGCCCCCCTGCGGGGCCAAATGAACCCGTAAAGGAAGAGTATGAACATTATTGAAGCTGCTGTAGCTACCCCGGACGCTCGCGTCGCCATCACCATCGCGCGTTTCAACAACTTCATCAACGATAGCCTGCTGGAAGGTGCGGTTGACGCCCTGAAACGTATCGGCCAGGTTAAAGATGACAACATTACCGTCGTTTGGGTACCAGGTGCTTACGAACTGCCACTGGCAGCGGGCGCGCTGGCGAAAACCGGTAAATACGACGCGGTGATTGCGCTGGGTACTGTTATTCGTGGCGGCACTGCGCACTTCGAATACGTTGCGGGCGGTGCAAGCAATGGTCTGGCGCACGTTGCACAGGATGCTGAAATTCCTGTTGCGTTCGGCGTACTGACTACCGAAAGTATTGAACAAGCCATCGAACGTGCTGGCACCAAAGCCGGTAACAAAGGTGCAGAAGCTGCACTGACCGCGCTTGAAATGATCAATGTATTGAAAGCCATTAAGGCCTGATTTTTTTGTAAGGGGAATTCCGTGAAACCTGCTGCTCGTCGCCGCGCCCGTGAATGTGCCGTTCAGGCGCTTTACTCCTGGCAGTTGTCCCAGAACGACATCGCTGATGTTGAATACCAGTTCCTGTCAGAACAGGACGTGAAAGACGTTGACGTTCTGTACTTCCGTGAACTGCTGTCGGGAGTGGCGACTAATAGCGCGTATCTCGATGGTCTGATGAAGCCATACCTGTCCCGTCTGCTCGAAGAGCTGGGCCAGGTCGAAAAAGCAGTGTTGCGTATCGCGCTGTTTGAGCTGTCAAAACGTGATGATGTGCCGTACAAAGTGGCCATCAACGAAGCGATCGAACTGGCGAAAACCTTCGGCGCTGAAGACAGCCACAAGTTTGTTAACGGCGTGCTGGATAAAGCCGCACCTGCGATCCGTCCCCACAAAAAGTGATCCGCAAACCGGAGTCCTGCATTGCCGTATCGGCAGTGCAGGACTCCGGTTTTTTCTTTTATTTGCTGAGGCATAACGTATGGCATGCGGCGAATTCTCCCTGATTGCCCGTTATTTCGACCGTGTCAGAACCTCTCGTCTTGATGTTGAAACCGGCATTGGCGATGACTGTGCACTTCTCAATATTCCTGAAAAACAGACGCTGGCAATCAGCACCGACACCTTAGTGTGTGGGCGTCATTTCCTGCCCGATATCGATCCCGCTGACCTGGCGTATAAGGCGCTGGCGGTCAACGTCAGCGATCTGGCGGCAATGGGCGCCGACCCGGCCTGGCTGACGCTGGCTCTGACGCTGCCGGAGGTGGATGAAGCCTGGCTTGAAGCCTTCAGCGATGCGCTGTTTGAACAGCTGAATTATTACGATATGCAGCTGATTGGCGGCGATACCACTGCCGGTCCGCTCTCGATGACCCTGGCGATCCACGGCTATGTGCCTGCCGGGCGCGCGCTCAAACGCTCGGGCGCAAAACCGGGCGACTGGATCTATGTCACCGGTACGCCGGGGGACAGCGCGGCAGGGCTGGCGATCCTTCAGAACCGTTTAGCGGTTGAAGATGCTGACGATGCGGCGTACCTGGTGAAACGCCACCTGCGACCCACGCCGCGTATTTTGCACGGTCAGGCGCTGCGCGAGCGGGCCAGTTCGGCTATCGATCTGTCTGACGGGCTGATCTCCGATCTTGGTCATATTCTGAAAGCCAGCGGCGTGGGTGCGCGCATCGATCTGGATCTGTTCCCCCTGTCAGAGCAGCTGCTTCGCCATGTCGGGCCTGAACAGGCGCTGCGCTGGGCGTTATCCGGTGGGGAAGATTATGAGCTGTGCTTTACCGTTCCCGAACTGAATCGCGGGACGCTGGATGTGGCGTTAGCGCATCTGGGGGCGAAATTTACCTGTATCGGGCAGGTGATGCCGGAAAGTGAAGGGCTGCTGTTTGTCCGCGACGGCGCCCCGGTTACGCTTGACTGGAAAGGGTACGATCACTTTGGGTGAGTGTATTGCCGGGTGGCGCTGCGCTTACCCGGCCTACAAATAGGGTGCGATCGTAGGCCGGGTAAGGCGAAGCCGCCACCCGGCAAGTGTTTACTTAAACCCAACCACCGGATGCTGCTGATACGGCGTTTCCAGCTCGGCAATCTGCTCCGGCGTCAGCGATAAATCCACCGCACTCAACAACTCATCCAGCTGTTCTTCCCGCGATGTGCCCACAATCGGCGCGGCGACACCGCGCTTGCTCAGCAGCCACGCCAGCGCCACCTGCGCGCGCGTTGCACCGATATCGTCGGCAATCCCGGCCAGACGTTCGGCAATTAACGCATCGCTGGCTTCTGTATCGTCATACAGGTTTTTACCCACTTCATCCGATACCAGCCGGGCGGTGGTTTCCCCCCACGGACGGGTTAATCGCCCGCGCGCCAGCGGACTCCAGGGGATCACCGCCACGCCTTCCTGATAGCAGAGCGGCAGCATCTCGCGCTCTTCTTCCCGGTAAATCAGGTTGTAGTGATCCTGCATGGTGACAAAGCGCGCCCAGCCGTGCTGCGCCTGGAGATCGAGCGCCTGGGCAAACTGCGACGCATGCATGGACGATGCGCCGATGTAGCGTGCTTTACCGGCTTTCACGACGTCATTTAGCGCTTCAAGCGTCTCTTCAATCGGGGTGTTGTAATCCCAGCGGTGAATTTGCAGCAGGTCGACGTAATCCATGTTCAGGCGTCTTAGGCTGTCATCAATGGAACGGAGAATTTGCGCGCGAGAAAGGCCTTCAGCCAGATCGCCTGACGGGTAGTACACCTTGGTGGCGACCACGATATCATCCCGACGGGCAAAATCACGCAGGGCGCGGCCCACAATCTCTTCGCTGCTGCCGTCGGAGTAGCTGTTAGCGGTATCGAAAAAGTTGATGCCGCCGTCAATGGCGCGCCTGATGATGGGGCGGCTGCTCTCTTCCGGCAGCGTCCAGGCATGATTCCCCCGGTCAGGCTCGCCAAACGTCATGCACCCCAGGCAAAGCCGGGACACCTTAAGGTCCGTTTTTCCTAATGTCGTGTATTGCATGGTTCCGCTCCTGCTGTTTAAACACTGTGTTTAAGCATAGCAGGAGCAGAAAAGGGGAGGGATCAGGCCAGCCAGGTGCGGATTTTGGCTTCGATACCGGCGGCGTCCAGACCAATGTCGGCGCGCGCTTCGTCCTGAGTGCCTTGTGGGATGAAGTGGTCAGGGAGGCCGAGATTAAGCACCGGCACGGCCTTACGGTTCGCCATCAGCACTTCGTTCACGCCGCTGCCCGCGCCACCCATGATGGCGTTCTCTTCCAGCGTGACCAGCACCTCATGGCTTTCCGCCATGCTCAGAATCAGAGATTCATCGAGCGGCTTCACAAAGCGCATATCCACCAGCGTCGCGTTGAGGTTTTCAGCGACTTTTGCCGCTTCCGGCATCAGCGTACCAAAGTTCAGGATCGCCACTTTTTCACCGCGACGTTTCACCAGGCCTTTACCGATGTCCAGTTTTTCCAGCGGCTGTAATTCAACGCCAAGGGCATTACCGCGTGGATAACGTACCGCGCAGGGGCCGTCCTGATAGTGATAGCCGGTATAAAGCATCTGACGACACTCGTTTTCGTCGCTTGGCGTCATGATCACCATGTCCGGGATGCAGCGCAGGAATGAGAGGTCAAATGCCCCCTGGTGCGTCTGTCCGTCAGCCCCGACGATGCCCGCACGATCGATAGCAAACAGCACCGGCAGCTTCTGGATGGCAACGTCATGGATAACCTGATCGTAGGCGCGTTGCAGGAAGGTGGAGTAGATCGCCACCACCGGCTTGTAGCCGCCAATTGCCAGTCCCGCAGCGAAGGTAACGGCGTGCTGCTCGGCAATGGCAACGTCAAAATACTGGTCCGGGTATTTTTTGGAAAACTCCACCATGCCGGAGCCTTCACGCATGGCGGGGGTCACCGCCATCAGCATGTCGTCTTTCGCCGCCGTTTCGCACAGCCAGTCGCCAAAGATTTTTGAATAGCTCGGCATGCCGCCGCTGCTTTTTGGCAGACAACCGCTGGTATGGTCAAATTTCGGTACGGCGTGGAAGGTGATCGGATCTTTTTCCGCCGGTTCGTAGCCACGCCCTTTTTTGGTCATGATATGCAGGAACTGCGGGCCTTTCAGGTCACGCATGTTTTTAAGCGTCGTCACCAGACCCAGCACATCGTGGCCGTCCACCGGGCCAATATAGTTAAAGCCCAGCTCTTCGAACAGCGTACCCGGCACGACCATGCCCTTGATGTGTTCTTCGGTACGCTTAAGCAGCTCTTTGATCGGCGGCACGCCGGAGAAGACTTTTTTACCGCCTTCACGCAGTGAGGAGTAAAGCTTGCCGGACAGCAGCTGCGCCAGATGGTTATTCAGCGCGCCGACGTTCTCGGAGATCGACATCTCGTTATCGTTGAGGATAACCAGCATGTCCGGTTTGATATCGCCCGCATGGTTCATGGCCTCAAAGGCCATCCCGGCGGTGATCGCCCCGTCGCCAATCACGCAGACGGTGCGGCGTTGTTTGTTCTCTTTTTCGGCGGCAACGGCAATACCGATACCTGCTGAAATCGAGGTGGAAGAGTGGCCGACGCTCAGCACGTCATATTCACTCTCGCCGCGCCACGGGAACGGGTGCAGGCCACCTTTCTGGCGAATGGTGCCAATTTTATCGCGACGTCCGGTCAGAATTTTGTGCGGATAGGCCTGGTGGCCGACATCCCAGATAAGCTGATCGAACGGCGTGTTATAGACGTAATGCAACGCCACGGTCAGCTCAACCGTGCCAAGTCCGGAGGCGAAGTGGCCGCTGGAGCGGCTAACGCTGTCGAGCAGGTAGCGACGCAGCTCGTCACACAGCTTCGGCAGACTCTCTTTCGGCAACAGACGTAACTCCTGAGTGGAGTCAACTAACGCCAGTGTCGGGTATTTGGCAATATCAAAACTCATCAAAGGCTCATCGAGATTTATAGTTTATTTATCACGCTGGATTATGTAGTCCGCTAGCGCTTCCAGTGCCGAGGTATCCAGCGATTGCGCGGCCAGCTCATTCAGCGACCGGCGGGCATCGTCTATCAGATCCCGGGCTTTACGTTGGGCATGCTCAAGGCCCAACAGGGCGGGGTAGGTACTTTTGCCAAGCTGCTGATCCGCACCCTGACGTTTTCCCAATGTTGCAGTATCGCCCACCACATCCAGAATGTCATCCTGAACCTGGAATGCCAGACCGATACTTTCTGCGTATCTGTCCAGAATCGGCAGGGCGTTGCGCCCGCGTTCACCCGCGCTCAACGCGCCCAGGCGAACGGCTGCACGAATCAGCGCGCCCGTTTTGTGACGGTGGATGCGCTCCAGCTGTTCCAGAGTCACCTGACGACCTTCAGCCTCTAAATCCAGCGCCTGGCCGCCACACATCCCGGCCACACCGCTGGCCATTGCCAGTTCGGACACCATTGCCAGACGATCGCGATCGCTCACCTCAACCATCGGCGCATCGCTCAGAATCGAGAAGGCCAGGGTTTGCAGCGCATCCCCCGCCAGAATCGCGTTCGCTTCGCCAAATTTGATATGGCAGGTTGGCTGACCGCGACGCAGATCGTCATCGTCCATGGCTGGCAAATCATCGTGGATCAGCGAATAGGCGTGGATACACTCCACGGCGGCTGCCGGGGCGTCCAGCGTGTTATCGCTGATACCGAACATGTTGCCCGTGGCATACACCAGGAACGGACGCAGGCGTTTACCCCCCAAGAGTGCGCCATAGTGCATGGCTTCTACCAGTGGAGTGTTCTGAAAAGGCTGCGGCTCAATGAAACGGCGCAGCGCGTCGTTGGCGCGAACGACGCGCGCCTGAAGCGCGTTGGTAAAATCCATTTACTCGGCGTCCGGTGTGAATGGCGTGGTTTTAGCGTCTTCGCTGTCGGAAAGCAGGATCTGTACACGCTGCTCGGCCTGCTGGAGTTTTACCTGCCCCTGGCGCGCAAGCTGCACGCCGCGTTCAAATTCGTTGAGCGCGTCTTCCAGCGGGAGATCGCCGCTCTCAAGACGGGTAACGATCTGCTCCAGTTCACTCAGCGCAGTTTCGAAACTGGCCGGTGCGTCGTTTTTCTTCGGCATAGTGAATTGACTCTTAAATTTTTCGCCCTGACATGGTAACGGACTCGGGGCAATTATCAAATAACGCGAGTGGCGCGATGGTGGTATACTTGCGCGCCTGGATGCAGCCACGGGTGTGGGCTGCTGTATCATTTTCCACTACAAGCCTTTATAAGCTTGCCTAAGAAACATTGCCGCCATGAAGTTTATCATTAAATTGTTCCCTGAAATCACCATCAAAAGCCAATCCGTGCGTTTGCGCTTTATTAAAATTCTCACCGGGAACATTCGTAACGTATTAAAACACTACGACGAAACGCTCGCCGTGGTGCGTCACTGGGACCACGTTGAAGTCCGCGCGAAAGACGAAAACAAACGTCTTGATATTCGCGACGCGCTGACCCGTATCCCGGGTATTCACCATATTCTGGAAGTGGAAGACGTTCCCTTCACCGATATGCACGATATCTTCGAAAAGGCGCTGGTACAGTACCGCGACCAGATCGAAGGGAAAACGTTCTGTGTGCGCGTGAAGCGCCGCGGTAAGCATGAGTTTAGCTCTATTGAAGTTGAACGCTACGTCGGCGGCGGTCTGAACCAGCACGTCGAGACGGCGCGCGTGCGACTGACTAACCCGGACGTCACCGTTAACCTTGAGATCGAGAACGATCGTCTGCTGCTGGTAAAGGGCCGCTACGAAGGAATTGGCGGTTTCCCTATCGGCACTCAGGAAGATGTGCTGTCGCTGATCTCCGGCGGGTTCGACTCCGGCGTCTCCAGCTATATGCTGATGCGTCGCGGCTGCCGCGTGCATTACTGCTTCTTTAACCTGGGCGGCGCGGCGCATGAAATCGGCGTACGTCAGGTGGCGCATTACCTGTGGAACCGCTTCGGCAGCTCTCACCGCGTACGTTTTGTGGCGATCAACTTTGAGCCGGTCGTCGGTGAAATCCTTGAAAAAGTGGACGACGGGCAGATGGGCGTGGTGCTGAAGCGCATGATGGTGCGCGCGGCGTCCAAAGTGGCTGAGCGCTACGGCGTGCAGGCGCTGGTCACCGGTGAAGCGCTGGGGCAGGTCTCCAGCCAGACGCTGACCAACCTGCGTCTTATCGACAACGTGTCTGATACGCTGATCCTGCGTCCGCTGATCTCTCACGATAAAGAGCACATTATCGATCTGGCGCGCAAAATCGGTACTGAAGATTTTGCCCGTACCATGCCGGAATATTGCGGCGTGATCTCAAAAAGTCCAACCATCAAAGCGGTGAAGGCGAAGATCGAAGCGGAAGAAGAGAACTTCGATTTCAGCATCCTGGAAAAAGTGGTGGCGGAAGCGTCTAACATCGATATCCGCGAGATTGCCCAGCAGACCGAGCAGGAAGTGGTAGAAGTTGAAACCGTCAGCGGCTTTGGTGCTAACGATACGATTCTGGATATCCGTTCTGTTGATGAGCAGGATGACAAGCCGTTGCAGGTGGAAGGCGTGGAGGTAGTATCACTGCCGTTCTACAAGCTGAGCACCCAGTTTGGCGACCTCGACCAGAGCAAAACGTATCTGCTGTGGTGCGAACGCGGGGTCATGAGCCGTTTGCAGGCGCTGTATTTGCGTGAGCAGGGCTTCGCGAACGTGAAGGTATATCGTCCGTAGTTTCTTGTCGGGGAGTGCGGCCTGATGCCCTCACCCCGGCCCTCTCCCACAGGGAGAGGGAGAAAAGATGAGCACATGTAGGCCGGGTAAGGCGTAGCCGCCACCCGGCTTTTTTTATGCACTACTCTTCATAGTAGTTATAAATCCCCGCCGCCATCACCAGCGATGACGCCACTTCGTACGCTTTCTCGCGCCCGACCAGCAGGTCGATAATCTTCAGGCCAAAATCAATCGCGGTGCCTGGCCCCTGACTGGTGAGCAGGTTAACGCGCGGATCCCAGACAACGCGTTTGTCCACCCACTGGTCTTCCGGGATCGTCTCCTTTAGCGCAGGGAAGCCGGTCATATTACCGATGGGGAATATGTCGTGCGGAACCAGCACCGTTCCGGCGGCGGCGCAGAGGGTGGCGACGATACGCCCGGAAAGATGAAACTGTCGCACGGTTTCGACCAATAGCGGGCTGTCGCGGAAACACTCCGCGCCTTTTAAGCCGCCGGGCAGCACGATAATGTCGTAATCACCGTCCGCTACCTGCACAAGCGGGGCATCCGCCAGGATTTTCACCCCGCGTGAACAAGTGACCGCAAGGTTGCCGTCGCTGGCAACGCTGGCGGTGGTCACCGTGATACCGCCCCGCACCAGTAAATCAATAGTGGTGACAGCCTCCATCTCTTCGCTACCAGGGGCGAGGCATACCAGTGCTGACGCGCTCATACTCATTCTCCTTACGTTTAACCTGATCGTACAGGCGGGCGTTTTCAGGTACCGCGATACCGTGCGCACGGGCGCGCTTTAACAGATAGCCGGTGATATAGTCGATTTCGGTGTGACGTAACGCACGTACGTCCTGTAGCATCGAAGAGATATTTTCTTTAGTGCTATCAATCACCTGCTCGACATAATAGCGTAAATCATCCGCAGAGGTGTGCAAGCCTTCACGCTCCACCACCGAAGCGACTTCTTCGCACAGCGTCGCTATCTCCTGCGGATGGTTTTTTAGCTCGCCGTTCGGGCAGTCCCACAGCGCCGTCAGCGGGTTGATCACACAGTTTACCGCCAGCTTGCGCCACAGCTGAGGGCGGATGTTGTTGTGCCAGGCGACGTCCGGCAATACCTTTTGCAGGATATCGGCCAGATAGCTGTAATCGCCATCCTGCTCGCGGGCCGGACCGATATGCGTCACGCCGCTGGCGACATGCACGATGATATTGCCGTCGCGACGTGCAGCGTGCGTGGTGGTCGCCATCAGCAGGGGCTGTGGAACGCTTTTCAGCTCATCAAGTGTACCCATGCCGTTATGCAGCAGCAGAATGGGGGAAGTGGGGGGGAGCTGCGCGGCCAGCGCTTTTACCGCGTCAGAAACCTGCCACGCTTTGAGCGTCACCAGCAGCAGGTCGCTTTGCGCGAGGAAATCCGGATCGTTCGCGGTGAGGGACTCATTAAAAATGGTTCCGTCTTCACCAATCAGGTTGACACTGCAATAGGGCTGGGGCACGCGCAGCCAGCCCTGAACCTCATGTCCGTGCTTGCACAGCGCGGTCAGCCACAGCTGGCCAAGCGCTCCGCATCCGAGCACTGTAATTTTCATTGTTCCTCCTCACCTGCAACTGCGCCAGGTGTTACAGCTTAATTATACAGCTAAGCTTCTGTTGAGTTATGCCTCGTAGCGGGTATTATGCAACGCAACAAAAGTGAAGGGAGAAGAAAAGATGCCATCTTTCGATATTGTTTCCGAAGTTGATATCCAGGAAGTTCGCAACGGCGTTGAGAACGCAACCCGCGAAGTTGAGTCACGTTTTGATTTTCGTGGCGTTGAGGCGTCGTTTGAGCTGAACGACGCAAATAAGACCATTAAGGTGCTGAGCGAGTCTGATTTCCAGGTGAATCAGCTGCTCGACATTCTGCGCGCCAAGCTGTTAAAGCGCGGCATCGAAGGAACGTCTCTCGATGTACCAGACGAATTTGTGCACAGCGGTAAGAACTGGTTTGTAGAAGCAAAGCTGAAGCAGGGTATTGAGAGCGCGGTGCAGAAGAAGATCGTTAAGCTCATCAAAGACAGCAAGCTGAAGGTCCAGGCGCAGATCCAGGGCGAAGAAATTCGTGTGACCGGGAAATCTCGCGACGATCTCCAGTCCGTTATGGCGCTGGTACGCGGCGGCGATTTAGGTCAGCCGTTCCAGTTTAAAAACTTCCGCGATTAATTTCAGAGAAAAGAGTAAAAGAGCCGTCATAATGAACGGCTCTTTTTTTATGAATCTGGAATCCGCTAAACAGGAATTACAGATATTTCAGCGTAATCGTTGCCTGACCGTCAATTGCGGTATCGTCGGTAATGGCAAGCGTGGCGGTATTCTGAATGGCCAGAGAAACCTGAAGTGGGAAAGTCACAGATTTAAATGCAACGGGTTCCAGCGTACCTGTAGCGGCTACACTGTAGACCGCTCGGGTCGGAGACAGTTGGCCCTTTGTGGCGTTGGAGGTCCAGTTTGGTGCGCCGCTATCGCTCCAGTCCGGGCTTGAAATAAAGTCTACGGATTTACCATCAGCAAGAATACTGTCGGTCCTGGCGCTTACCGCCCAGCTTCCGATTTTCACACCTCCGTCAGTCACACCAACACCATAGGTATCAAAGCCAAGTGATGCTGAAGAACCATTAAAGTATGCATTTTCAACGGTCAGATACGCGTCGGAACTGTTGCGGTCATCATCAACCTGAAAACCCACTTTTGTATTGCTGGCGCAGCTAATTGTCAGATCGATGTTTTTCTGACCAAGCTGGTTTGTCGCGGTCGCAGAAAGTTCGCCAAGACGGATCATGCCATAATCAACAACACCGCCGTTACTCAGTTCCGGAGTACACGCCGCGTTGGTAAGGGTGCCTTTAACTTTCAGTACAGCCGAAGGATCGGCGGCAAACGCTGAAGTGACACACAGCGCGAGGGTTGAAGCGAGAAGAATCTTTTTCATTTGTTAATCCATAACATGTTAATAAAAATAAAGTAAGAACAGTTACCTATATTATTGACAGCATGTCCCTTCCATAAACATAGCCTCTGAGTTTCATGCCCAGACAAAAGTGTATTTAGAATTTGACGTTATACAATGTAGGAAATTTAACGACTGTTTTAAGGTGATGTGAATACATTTTATGAAATGAATTGTTGAGTGAATTTTATTATTACTTTAACTGCTGTGCGCGGGAGTTAAGCTAAAAACAGTGAAAAATGGTAACGTTTTACGGTTATCCTGAAACAAAATGGAAGATTATATTTCCTGGAGTGTGGGGTAACGTATTTTTATATAGATTATATGAATGATTTCTCGGTGCGGTCAGGCACATGCGAAATGTGCCTGACATGATTGAACAGTCGCTTAAACCAGGGCTTGTTCGACTTCGTAGCGATTGGTCACTTTACTGTCAATTTTGACGTAGACGCTACGCTCTTCAGGGACAATGAAGACCTCGCTAACCCCTTCTTTTGTTTCCAGACGCTGTTGCAGCAAGGCGTTTATCTCCACGCCTTCCGGAATTTCCACGCGCAGGCTGCTGACATAAGGCGGCTCTTTCATCGTGCTTGCCACGGCCAGCCATACCATTGCCAGCAGCGCGCCAACCAGAAACACGGTCTGGCCGTCAAACATCCCGTCAACCCAGCCACCCAGCGAGCCGCCAATCGCGACGCCCAGAAACTGGCTGGTGGAATAAACGCCCATCGCCGTGCCTTTATATCCTGCCGGTGACTCTTTGCTGATAAGCGAGGGGAGGAGGGCTTCCATCAGATTAAACGCCAGAAAAAAGAGCTGAACGCCGATAATCAATTCCCAGAAGTGTGAGCCTGCACCCCAGAGAATAATTTCTGCAATCACAATCAGGGTCACGCAGCCCAGGAATACCCGTTTCATCTGACGCTTAACTTCGGCATAGATAATAAACGGCACTACGGAAGCAAACGAAATCAGCATCGTTACCAGATATACTTTCCAGTGTTCGGCGGCGGACAGGCCCGCAGCGGCAAGCTGGCCGGGCAGCGCGACAAAGGTAGACATCAACAAAATGTGCAGACACATAATGCCAACGTTGAGTTTCAGCAGTCTGGGCTCAGCCAGTACTTTACTGAAGCTACCTTTGACCATGCCCGACTCGCGGTTCAGAACATGATTCTTGCTGTCTGGCACCACCCAGAGGGTAATGACAATGCCTGTGGCGGCGAGAACGGCAATCATCCAGAACAAGGCGTTGAGGCCAAGGGCATGAGTAATAATCGGTCCTAATACCATGGCAATGGCGAAGGTGATGCCAAAACTGACGCCAATAAAGGCCATCGCTTTCGTCCGATTTTGCTCGCGGGTTAAATCTGAGAGGAGCGCCATCACGGCGGCGGCAATCGCCCCTGATCCCTGAAGCGCGCGACCAAGAATAATGCCCCAGATAGAATCTGAAAGCGCAGCAATGACGCTACCGATAATAAACACCGCCAGCCCGCCGACAATCAGCGGTTTACGCCCAACGCGATCGGAAAGCAGCCCAAACGGGATCTGAAAAATGGCCTGCGCCAGACCGTAAATGCCAATCGCAAGGCCAATCAGCGCTTCGCTGGCCCCCTGTAGCGCCATGCCGTACGTGGTCAGAACAGGCAGGACCATAAACATGCCAAGCATCCGTAGCGAAAACACAGTCCCTAAACCCCAGGTCGCGCGTAGCTCGCCTGGCGTCATTTTGTAATCGTTCATTACCACCTCTACCAAAAAGCAGGCCATAGTTTAGGCGGGGTGATAAGTGCGGTAAATAGGTGTTTGTTTAAGAGATATTACGAGGGTGTAATAAAAGCACCCCCGGATAAAAAATTACGCCTCAATGCGCAACCCGTAGCTTTTGAATTTCTCAAGAACAATGGCAATTTCTTCATCGCTGAGTACCGGAACGGGATCCACAATCGCCAGCGTGGCCAGGTAGAGTTTTGCCAGCACCTCGACCTCCTGCGCCAGCCATAGTGCCTTTTCGAGATTTTCTTCGCAGGTAATCAGCCCGTGGTGCTGCAACAGCGTCGCTTTACGATCGCGTAACGCGACCGCGACATGCTCTGACAGCGCGCGTGTCCCGAAGGTCGCGTAAGGCGCGCAGGGAATGGAGTTTCCCCCGGCGGCGGCAATCATATAGTGAATGGCAGGAATAGGGCGGTTGAGTATCGAGACGGCGGTGCTGTTAACCGCATGGTTATGGACGACGGCGTGAGCGTCCGGGCGGGTCTGATACACAACCTGATGAAAACGCCATTCGCTGGACGGCAGTTTATCTTCTTCGTGCCGTCCCTTGGCATCGACATAGACGATACTCTCTTCGGTCAGATGCTCGTAGGGAATACCGGTGGGCGTAATCAGCATGCCGTCGCGATAGCGAACGCTGATATTGCCTGCGGTGCCCTGATTTAACCCCATCCGGGTCATCTCAAGGCAGGTGTCGATAATGTCTCTGGCTAATCGGGCTCGTTCCATTTTTATTCTCCGGGTACAGTTTTATTTTTACTGGCGGGAACGTTTGACCAGCTTCATATCGACTTTCGCCGTCTCGTTGACCGCTTCGCCGTCGATGGCTCGCTGCATCAGTTCAAACGCTTTTTCCGCCCAGGTATCTTCATCCTGCTGCATGGACCAGACGCTGTTAGGCAGGAACCCCAGCATGGGGTGCTCATCGAAGGTGCCGATATTGATGTGTGGGGGCACGGTGCCGGTACGCGTGCGCAGGGCTTCGATTGCCCCTTCCAGTACCGGTAACGATGAGGCGATAAACGCCTGCGGCACACCCTGGCTGTCAATAAGCGAATCCATCAGGGCATATCCCCCTTCCGGCGTATTGTCTGGCCCTTCGATGACCCACTCGCGGTGGTGAATACCGGCGGCTTTCAGGGCCTGCAAATAGCCGTTCAGACGGTCCGTAATGCTGGGCAGGGCGGTATCGCCCACCAGGAACCAGAGCGGCGTTTTGCTCTCTGCCAGCATGTTCCGGGCCAGTTCATCCCCCCCGGCCTCGTTATGACTCTCAACCAGCGCGTTGTCAGTAAAGCCAAAATCCCGGTCGAGGAGCACCAGGGGTTTTTGGATCTGCCGCAAATGATGCTGCTGGTTTTCCAGCGTCGAGGGAACGATGAACAAGCCGTCCACGTTGCGCGCCATCAGGGCTTTCACCAGCTTATTTTCGTAATCCACATCGTTGTAAGTACAGCTGATCATCAGCTGGTAGCCCGAACGGCGGCAGCGCAGTTCGAGTTTCTCGGCGAGGGTTGCAAAGAACACGTTCGAGATGTTGGGCACGATAAGCCCCAGCGTCTCGGTTTTGTTTAGCTTAAGACTGCGTGCCGAATGGTTGAGGGTATAGCCGAAGCGCTCAACGTGTTCATTAATTCGGGACTGTGTTTTCACACTGATCCGGTACTGTTCGGCTTTCCCGCCCAGTACCAGCCGCACGGTGGTGACGGATAAATTCAGATCCTTCGCTATCTGTTCAACTGTTTTGGCCATTGCTACGCCTCAATCCTTAACGTACGTAAAAAAACTGCTGATAAAGCATATGCATCCTGCCATTACATTTCCTGCTGCATCAGGATATTAAGCGACTGCTGCTGGGTCCACAGCATCAGGTACGCCTCATATTTTTGCCGGTGGAAGGCTGCGGTTTCCGGACGACGGGTGATGATGTCGCCAGCTTTAACCATTTCACGGGTAGCGTCGGTCAGCGTTGCCCATGCACCGCTCGCCACAGCGCCACAAATGGCCGCGCCGAGGGTGACGGCATCTTCTTCGGCTAAAAGATGGATATCGCAGCCCGTGGCATCGGCATACTCCCGCAGCCAGAGCCGGTTATGAGTGGCTCCGCCACAAATGACAATGCGCGACAAGCTGTGCCCGTGGTGTTTCAGGGTATCCATAATGTGTCGCGTGCCATAGGCGATGGCCTGTAGCGTGGCCAGATAAAGCCTCGCCAGCGCGCGTTCACCGGTCTCTAATGTCAGGCCGACCACGCTGCCCCGCGCATCCGGACGCGAACGCGGCGAACGGTTGCCGTGGTGATCGGCCAGAATGTGCAGGTTGCGGGTGGGATACTTCTCTTCCTGCTCTAGTGCGGCTACCCAGTCGTTGAGCAGCGCCACCGGATGACGTTGCGCCGCTTCTGCTTTGGCAAACAGGTCTGCACTGGCACCGTGCTCGCGCAACGTCCAGTCCACCAGCGCTCCGGCAGCACTTTGCCCGCCCTCCGTCAGCCAGTAGCCCGGCAGCATGGCGCTCCAGTAAGGCCCCCAGACGCCGGGCGTGTTGATCTCCGTCTGACTGGCGAGCATGTGGCAGTTCGAGGTCCCGCTGATGAGCGCCAGCGTGCCTTCCGGATGGGATCCGGTCAGCGCTACGCCACCTGCGTGGGCATCGATCATGCCGCTTGCCACCACCACTTCTTCGTGCAAACCCAGCGCTTGCGCTGCCTGCGGGCTGAGTTTCCCGACACATTCAGCAACGTCCAGAATAGTATCGGGAATTTTAGTCAGTAAGGTTTCCAGCCCCACATCCCTGAGCAGCGACTCGCTGAACCGCGCCTCATGCGCAAGGTAGTTCCATTTACAGGTGAGGGTGCACAGGCTGGCGGCGTCCTGGCCCGTCGCTTTCCAGACCAGAAAATCGGCCAGGTCGAAAAAACGCCAGGCCCGATCCCAGGTGTCAGGATGGTGCCGCTGCAACCACAGCAGTTTGGGCAGTTCCATCTCAATGCTCACCTCGCCGCCCACGTAGCCCAGGGCCGGGTCGCGTGTGGCATTGATGCGGACGGTCTCTTCGCGAGCACGATGATCCATCCACATAATGATGTCCTGCGAGGCCGGGCTGTCCGGGGAGACGCTCAGGCCGTTACCGTCCGCATCCAGCGCGACCAGTGAGCACGTAGCGTCGAAGCCAATCGAACGAATGGCGTCGGGTGAGATCCCAGAGGAGGCGACGGCTTCCCGCACCACCGCGCAGACCTGCTGCCAGATCTCCGCAGAGGATTGTTCCACGCGCGCGTTGCTGGCGTGAAACTGTGAAATCGGACGAGTCGCGAAGCTCAACCGCGCGCCTTGCGCAGAGTAAAGCCCTGCACGCACGCTGGCTGAACCCACATCGACCCCGAGAAAATAGCCGTCACGCATCATGAACATCCTTATTTTTTACCAAATGGATGTAACAGTTTATCAATTTCAGGAGTGTTGATATTCTGCGCATTGACATATTTCACTGGAATATCAATTTCTTTCGCCATTGTTTGTCCGGAAATTACCGCGTTCAGCGCTTTTATGCCCTGATAACCAATCTGGTACGCATCCTGCACCACGAAGCCCTGAATCACGCCGTTTTTGAGGAAGTTAATGATGGCTTCAGTGCTGTCAAAACCGATGACTTTCACTTTGCCCTTCAGATTCTGGCTGTCGATAGCGTTCGCAACGCCCAGGGTTGAGCCTTCATTGGTGGCATAAATACCGGCGATATCCGGGTTGGCCTGAACCATATCAATGGTTTTATCCATCGCTTTTTGCGGGTCGCCATCGCTGTATTGCACTGGCAGTACCTGAATATTCGGGTATTTCTCTTTCATCCGCTCGCTGAACCCTTCAGAGCGCTCAATGGCTGACGTCGTCCCGGCTACGTGGGCGATAATACCCACTTTCCCCTTCTGGCCAACCTGCTCCGCCAGCGCATCCGCCGCCTGTGCGCCCGCCTTACGGTTATTGGTGGCGACAAAGCTGGCCGGGATATCGGAGTTCACGCCTGAGTCGAAGGTCACCACTTTGATCCCCCGGCTGTTGGCGGTTTCCACCAGCGGGGCAAGGGCGTTTGCATCAAGGGCAGCCAGCAACAGGCCGTTTGGCTTTTGTGCCATGGTGTTTTCGACTAGCTGGATCTGCTCGGCGATTTGCGTTTCATCGGCAGGGCCAACGTAGCTGGTTTTGTCACCTAACTCTTTTGCGGCAGCTTCCGTCCCCATTTTGACCGTCTGCCAGAATTCGTGCTGGTAACCTTTACTGACCACCGGCAGGTTTAAATCTTTGGCCAGCGCGCTGCTGGACAGGATGGCAACGAGCGACAGGGCGCTCAGGATATGGCTGGTTTTCATTATTTTGCTCCGTTGTAGGGTTGGCAGGGCTTGTTGTATCGAGAACCTAACGCATTCTTTTACGTAACGTGTCCAGGTAGACGGCGGCAACGACGACCACGCCCATCGCCACCATCTGCCAGAACTGGGACACGCCCATGAGATTGAGGCCATTCTTCAGCACGCTCATAATGAACGCGCCTATGATGGTGCCGCCAATGGTGCCCACGCCGCCCATCAGACTGGTCCCGCCGATCACGACCGCCGCAATGGCTTCCAGCTCATAACCTACGCCTACGGTTGGCTGGCCGGAGTTGAGACGAGAGGCGAGGATCACCCCGGCCACGCCGGTTAACAGACCGCAGAAGGCGTAAACGAAAATTTTCACGCGCTGGACGTTGATCCCGGAAAGATGTGCCGCCGTTTCATTGCTGCCGACTGCGTAGATATAGCGGCCCATCACCGTTTTCTTCAGGATCCACATGGCGATCAGCGCCACGATGACCAGGTAAAACACCGGATAAGGCAGAATGTCGAACAGGCGGCCCTGCGCCAGCAGCTTGAACTGTGGGTAGTCAGAAAAATAGATCGCGCGGCCATCGGTCATCACCATATTGATGCCGCGTACCGACATCATCAGGCCGAGGGTGGCAATAAACGGTGGAATGGTCATTTTGGTGACCAGAAAGGCGTTCACATACCCGCATACGCCACCGGCCAGCACGCCCGCCAGAATACAGACCGGCAGCGGCATACCGAACCCGGCGGTTATGCCAACGGCAACACCGGAGAACGCTACCACCGAACCGAGTGACAGGTCGATCCCGGCGGTAATAATCACAAAGGTCACGCCAATGGCCATGATGCCAATCACCGCCGTTTGCAGGGCGATAGTCATGATATTTTCAGTATTAAAGAAGAACGGTGAGCTGAAGCTGAAAAACAGAACCAGCAGCACCAGGCTTAAAAGGGGCGCCAGACGCATCAGGAGCGCTTTATTTATTTTCATCGTAGGGTTTCCGCTTTGCGGCGATGGAACGGTAACGGACATGATTAATCCTCCAGCGTGGCGTATTGCATGATTTTTTCCTGGGTGGCGTGCTCAGCCTCTATTTCACCGGCTATGCGGCCGCTGCGCATCACGAGTATGCGGTCGCACATTCCTAATACTTCCGGCAGTTCGGATGAAATCATGATGATCGATTTACCTTTCGCGACAAGGCGGTTCATTAATTCATAAATTTCCCGCCTGGCGCCGACATCAATTCCCCGGGTTGGCTCATCAAAAATTAAAATATCGGTGTCTTTACAGACCCAGCGGGCAATAATAATCTTCTGTTGATTACCGCCGCTTAAATTCAGTGCCGCCTGTTCCAGATACGGCGTTTTTATTCGCAGTGCATCCACCAGTTTCTGGCTGGCCTCCCGGCAGCGTTTTTCGTTGACATGACCCGCGGCACCGGCGTAGTCCGGATAATTGCCGAGCATAATGTTCATCTCAACGGAAAGGCCGAGGGCGAGTCCCTCTTTTTTGCGGTCTTCTGTTAAATAGCTGATGCCTTTTTCAATGGCGTCAGCCACGTTTTTAATTCGGGTGGGGATGCCGTTCAGCGTCAGGGTACCGCCGTCGATCGCATCGGCACCGAACAGGGCACGGCCCAGTTCCGTTCGGCCTGCGCCCATTAAGCCAGCGAGGCCGAGGATCTCACCGCGCCAGAGGGTGAAGGAGATGTCATGCAGTACGCCGTTACGCGACAGGCCGTTCACCTCCAGCACTTTTTCTCTACGCTGAGGCGGCGGCCGTTTTGGGTAGATGTTATCGAGATTGCGGCCAACCATCATGGCGATAAGCTCGCCAATCTGGACCGTTTCATAATCCACTGTGGCGATGTATTGTCCGTCGCGCATGACGGTGGCGCGATCGGCGATCAGCGCCAGCTCTTCCAGACGGTGCGAAATATAGACAATCCCCGTGCCCTGAGCCTTGAGCATCCGCGTGACGTCAAACAGACTCTCTATTTCACTTTCAGTCAGGGCGGCGGTGGGTTCATCCATGATCAGCACTTTGGCATTAACCGAAATCGCTTTGGCAATTTCCACCATCTGCTGCTGGGCTACGGTTAATTCACTGACGCGGGTGTCAGGGGCGATTTTTAAATTCAGCGTGTGCAGTATTTTCTCAACTGCCTGTCGCTGGGCGCGTTTATCTAACTGCCAGCGACTCTTTTTGCAAAACTCACGGCCAATAAAGATATTCTCTTCCACGGTTAAATCGGGAAAGAGATTAAATTCCTGATGGATAATCGTAATACCTGCGTGCTGAGCACTTAGCGGATCGCTGAATGATACGGATTGCCCTTCAAAGCGAATTTCACCGGCATCGGGCTGGTAAACACCGGACAATATTTTCATTAGCGTCGATTTTCCGGCACCATTTTCACCTAACAGGGCATGAACTTCGCCGCGGCGTAAATCGAAATCAACCTGATTCAGCGCCAGCACGCCGGGAAAGCGTTTGGTGATGCGCGTCATCTGAATAAGAGTCTCTGACATTGCAAAATTCCTGTGTTGGAAAGGCAATGAATCACAAGGCACAGTGATGTGGTTAATAAGCTAACTCGACTTAGCTTTCGTCCTTAAAAGCTATTTTAGGGTCATAATTTAGCCAAATCATTTGTATTCAAATTGTGACGCCGTGCAAAGGTATTTTGTTATTTGATTGAATTTAAAAGATATATTTTATTTTTGCTGAATCGTAATACCTGACGCTGATCGAATTTTGACCTCTCATCGTGAATTTGCTCACAGATCCTGCACATTTACCTTGTCTCATTTTTAGAGTGAACCCTAAGCTAATTCGAGTTAGCAAATTTCACCGCTTTCCGTTCACGGTGCTGCCCGGGCGCTTTTTCACGGCGATGCCCCCTGAGACGGATAGGTTAACCAACGTGAGGAAGGGCTATGAAAACGATAAAAGCGTTACCCCGGATTGGCATTCGACCTGTTATTGATGGCCGCCGAATGGGGGTACGCGAGTCTCTGGAAGAGCAGACCATGAACATGGCGAAAGCCACGGCGGCGCTACTCAGTGAAAAATTACGCCACCCCTGCGGTACGCCCGTCGAGTGCGTGATTGCTGATAGCTGTATTGCCGGAATGGCGGAGTCTGCCGCGTGTGAAGAGAAGTTCAGCACGTGCCACGTGGGTCTGACGATCACCGTCACCCCCTGCTGGTGTTACGGGAGTGAAACCATAGATATGGATCCGCTGCGTCCGAAAGCGATCTGGGGCTTTAACGGCACCGAGCGTCCGGGGGCGGTATACCTTGCGGCGGCGCTGGCGGCGCATAATCAGAAAGGGATCCCGGCGTTTTCCATTTACGGCCACGATGTACAGGATGCGGGCGATGAGGCCATCCCGGCAGACGTTGAGGAAAAACTGTTGCGCTTTGCCCGGGCGGGCCTGGCGGTCGCCAGCATGAAGGGGAAAAGTTATCTGTCGGTGGGCGGCGTCTCGATGGGTATCGCTGGCTCGATTGTCGATCACAACTTCTTTGAATCCTGGCTGGGGATGAAGGTGCAGGCGGTGGATATGACCGAACTGCGTCGCCGCATCGATCATAAGATTTACGACGAACAAGAACTTGAGCTGGCCCTGGACTGGGCGCAAGCCCATTTCCGTTTCGGCGAGGATAAAAACGCGGTGCAGTATCGCCGCAATGAACAGGAAAATGCCGCGATTTTACGCGAAAGCCTGCTGATGGCGATGTGCATTCGCGACATGATGCAGGGCAACCCCAAACTTGCTGCGATGGGCCGCGTGGAGGAATCGCTGGGCTATAACGCCATTGCGTCCGGCTTCCAGGGGCAGCGCCACTGGACGGATCACTATCCGAATGGCGATACCGCAGAAGCGCTGCTGAACAGCTCCTTCGACTGGAACGGTATTCGCCAGCCGTTCGTGGTGGCGACGGAAAATGACAGCCTGAACGGGGTAGCGATGCTGTTTGGGCACCTGATGACCGGTACTGCGCAGATTTTTGCTGATGTACGCACCTACTGGTCGCCGGAGTCGGTGGAGCGTGTGACCGGCCAGAAGCTCACTGGACGGGCTGAACACGGCATTATTCATCTGATCAACTCCGGCTCGGCGGCGCTGGACGGTACCGCGGAGCAGAAAGACGCCGAGGGAAAACCGACCCTGAAACCGCACTGGGACATTACTGAGCAGGAAGCCAGCGCGTGCCTGGCCGCAACCCACTGGTGTCCGGCGGTGCATGAATACTTCCGCGGGGGCGGTTTCTCATCAAACTTCCTCACCCGGGGTGGCGTGCCATTTACCATGACCCGCGTAAACCTCATTAAGGGCGTGGGGCCGGTATTACAGATAGCGGAAGGCTGGAGCGTTGAGTTGCCGGAACAGGTGCATGACATTCTGAATCAGCGCACCGATTCAACCTGGCCGACCACCTGGTTTGCCCCACGCCTGACCGGGAAAGGCCCGTTCAGCGACGTCTATTCAGTGATGGCGAACTGGGGCGCTAACCACGGGGTATTAACCGTCGGGCACGTCGGGGCTGATTTCATCACCCTGGCGTCCATGCTGCGTATTCCTGTGTGCATGCATAACGTGCCGGAGGCGCTGATTTATCGGCCGACGGCCTGGGGCGCTCACGGTATGGATCCAGAAGGGCAGGATTACCGCGCCTGTGAAAATTACGGACCGTTATACAAACATTAAACCGGCCTGTCAGCCTGCTCTGGCGGGCTGGCAGCCTGTGGGGACCGCGATGAAAAAATGTTTTCTGGTTCTCGATTGTGGCGCGACTAACGTGCGCGCCATTGCGCTGGATCCTGAAGGGAATATTGTGGCGCGCGCCGCGGTGGCAAATGAAAGCGAGAGCGCCGCTGAAAATCCGGCCTGGCACCAGTGGTCGCTCGACGCCATCATGCAACGTTTTGCCGTCTGTTGTCAGAAAATCAGCGCAGTGCTGAGCGAGCATCACCTGTGCGGAATGAGTGTGACGACCTTTGGCGTGGATGGCGCGCTGGTGGATGAGCGTGGAGCGCTGCTTTACCCGATCATTAGCTGGAAATGCCCACGCACCGTGCCGGTGATGGAGACGGTTGCCCGTTCGTGCTCTCCGGCTGAACTACAGCAGATCACCGGCGTTGGCCAGTTTAGTTTTAACACGTTGTATAAGCTACGCTGGCTTCAGGACAACCATCCCGAACTGTTACAGCGTGCTCACGCCTGGCTTTTTATCTCCTCGCTTATCAACCATCGCCTGACCGGAAAGATGACGACCGATCTCACGATGGCCGGTACCAGCCAGATGTTCGATCTCCATCAGCGGCGCTTCAGCGAAACGATCTTAAGCAGGACAGGCGTCCCTCATTCCCTTTTCCCGCCGCTGGTTTCCCCCGGCGAAATGATGGGTGAATTGCAGCCCGACGCGGCATCCAGGCTCGGATTGCCCTGCGGCGTGCCGGTGATCTCCGCCGGGCACGACACGCAGTTCGCCCTTTTTGGTGCCGGTGCGGGGGTTAATGAGCCGGTTCTCTCGTCGGGAACCTGGGAGATTTTGATGGCGCGCACCTCGCAGGTTAATACCGCCTCGCTGGTGCAATACCCGGGCGCAACCTGCGAACTGGATAGCCGGACGGGGCTTTATAATCCGGGACTGCAATATCTGGCGTCTGGCGTGCTGGAGTGGATCCGCGCGCTGTTCTGGTCGCCTGATGCCGACTGGGACACCATCCTGACTCAGGCGGCGGCGATCCCGCACGGCGCGGATGGCGTCACGATGAATACCCAACTGCTCGATTCCCCGCTCGCGGGCTGGCAGGGCGTTACGCTCAACACCACGCCAGCGCATTTTTACCGCGCAGCCCTGGAAGGACTCACGGTGCATCTGCAAGAAAACCTCCTGGCGCTGGAGGCGATTGCGCAGTTTAAGGCGCGTGAACTCCTGCTGGTGGGGGGAGGTAGCCGCAACAGGCTGTGGAACCAGCTTAAGGCCAATGCGCTTGGGATCCCGGTGAAGGTGCTTGAAGACGCTGATACGACCGTGCTGGGGGCGTCTTTATACGGATGGTGGGGCGTCGGAGAAACGTCCAGCGCTGAGGCTGCTCGCGATCGGGTCCACTATCGTTACCGTTATTTCTATCCTGAGGAGCAAACCCGTGCTTAAAACGATATCCCCACTGATTTCACCCGAGCTGCTGAAAACGCTGGCAGAAATGGGCCATGGTGACGAGATTATTTTTGCAGATGCGCACTTTCCCGCGCATAGCCTGGGGCCAAAGGTGATCCGCGCAGATGGCCTGCTCGTCAGCGATTTGCTGGCGGCGGTGATCCCGCTGTTTGAACTCGACAGCTATGCGCCACCGCTGGTGATGATGGCCCCTGTCGACGGGGATACGCTTGATATACGGGTGGAAGCGCGCTATCGCCACGCACTCTTCGGTGAGGCGGAAGGGGAGGGGATTACGCGTATCGATCGGTATGCGTTTTATGCGCGGGCACAGAAAGCGTACGCCATTGTGGTGACGGGGGAGACCGCGAAATACGGCAATATACTATTGAAGAAAGGGGTGACGCCGCACCAATAAAAAACGCCGGGCTAAACCCGGCGTTTTCACTTCAGCCAGCTTACCAGACGTAAGTCAGCAGGTTTTGTGAATCTGGCACCATGAAGTCGACGGACATCATCACGGACAGAGAGGTGATGGCGACAATTGAGAACACAAACAGCTTACGTGCCCAGACTTTGTCATCTTCCACTTTGTAACCGCGCAGGGCCATGCCGAGCCACCAGACGCTCACCGCGGCTGCTACCACCAGATATTTATATCCGGCGTAACCGCCCAGAGAGAGCATCAGCGTTGCCACGGCAAAAGCGATGATGTACAGCGTGATGTGGTTTTTGGCAACTGAAATGCCTTTCACGACCGGCAGAACCGGAATGTTCGCCGCCTGATAATCCTTAAAGCGGAAAATCGCGATGGCGTAGGAGTGCGGCATCTGCCACAGGCTAAAGATAGCCAGCAGGATGAGCGCACCGCTGTCGAACTCGTTCGTGACGGCGCAGTAGCCAATCACCGGCGGCGCAGCGCCGGAGAGAGAACCAATCAGCGTGCCGTAGACGGAGTGACGTTTCATATACAGGCTGTAGAAGCCCACATACACCACGAACCCCATCACCCCCAGCCAGCAGGCCAGAGGGTTAGCACCAAACCACAGCAGCATAAAGCCAGCAATACCCAGCAAGGTGGCGTACACCAGCGAGACGGAAGGGGCAATCAGGCCTTTAACCAGCACCCGATTTTTGGTCCTTTCCATCTTCTTGTCGATATCCATGTCGATGTAGTTGTTAAATACACAACCGGACGCAACCACCAGTGACACACCGACCAGCGTGTAAATAAAGAGGGCGTAATCAATGCTGCCTTTAGAGGCCAGCAGGAACCCTCCGATTACGGAGATCAGGTTGCCAAAGATGATGCCTGGTTTCGTGACTTGCAGGTATTGCTTAAACATACTCGCCGCTCTTAGTGAACCATCATGTTGTAGTTAAGGTTCCACATAATCCAGATGGAACCGACTACCAGGATAGCGATGATAATCACGGTAAAGATAAAGGCCGTCATGTTCCAGCCTTCATCGGACTTGGTGTTCATGTGCAGGAAGCAAACCAGATGCACCAGAATCTGAATCACCGCGGTCACCAGGATTGCGCCCAGGATAACCGGCTTGGATGCAGAACCGTTCATCACCATCCAGAACGGGATCACCGTCAGAATGATCGACAGGATGAAACCTGTCATATAGGTTTTTACGCTGCCGTGGGAAGCGCCATGATCGTTAGAATGACTCATTACATCGCCCCCATCAGATAGACAACAGAGAACACACAGATCCATACCACGTCCAGGAAGTGCCAGAACAGGCTCAGGCACATGATACGGGTACGGTTAGTACTGGTCAGGCCGCGACGGGAGATCTGGAACATCAGCACTGCCATCCAGATCAGACCCGAGGTCACGTGCAGACCGTGGGTACCTACCAGCGCGAAGAACGCTGACAGGAAGCCGCTACGATCCGGGCCGAAACCTTCCATGATCAGGTGATGGAATTCATAGATTTCCATCCCGATAAAGCCAGCACCAAACAGCCAGGTCAACGCCAGCCAGGAGACAACCTGGCTCTTGTTGTTTTTGTACATGGCGATAGCCGCCATACCGTAGGTGATGGAGCTGAATAACAGCAGTGCGGTTTCAACCAGAACGAACGGCAGTTCAAAGATGTCCTTACCGGTCGGGCCGCCCGCTGTGCCGTTCACCAGAACGGCATAGGTTGCGAACAGACAGCAGAACAGGATGCAGTCGCTCATCAGGTAGATCCAGAAACCGAAGACTTTGGTCGGTCCTGTATCATGGTGCGCATGTTCATGCGCGTGGGCAGTCGAGTGCGCCAGAGTATCAGTTGCCATTTTTCAGCCCCGCTTTAGAAATCTCGTCAAAATGCTGGTTTTCCAGCTTTTCAACTTCACGGACTGGTACGTAGTAGTCCACGTCCTCGTCAAAGCTCTTCACAATCCAGCTGATTACGATGCCAGCGAAGCCAACAATCGCCATCCACCAGATGTGCCAGATCATTGCGAAACCAAATACCGTTGCGAAGGCGGCAATCACGATGCCCGCACCGCTGTTTTTCGGCATATGGATCTCTTCGTAATGTTCAGGTTGCTTGTACGCTTCACCTTTTTCTTTCATTTCCCAGAACGCATCACGCTCATGAATGTGCGGTACGACGGCAAAGTTATAGAACGGAGGTGGAGAAGAGGTAGACCACTCCAGCGTACGGCCGCCCCACGGGTCACCGGTCAGGTCACGGTTCAGGTTACGGTCACGGATAGACACGTAGTACTGAATCAGCTGGCACAGAATACCGCAGGCAATCAGCGCTGCGCCGCCCGCTGCAATCATCAGCATTGGGTGGAACTGCGGATCGATTTGCTGGCTCAGACGACGGGTCATCCCCATGAAGCCCAGCACGTACAGCGGCATAAACGCCACGAAGAAGCCGATGATCCAGAACCAGAACGCGCGTTTACCCCATTTTTCGTTCAGGGTGAAACCGAACGCTTTTGGCCACCAGTAGGTCACGCCAGCGAAGCAGCCGAAGACCACGCCGCCGATGATCACGTTATGGAAGTGCGCAATCAGGAACAGACTGTTGTGCAGAACGAAGTCAGCACCTGGTACCGCCAGCAGTACGCCGGTCATCCCACCTACGGAGAAGGTCACGATGAAGCCGATAGTCCACAGCATGGCGGAGTGGAACTGGATACGGCCCTGGTACATGGTGAACAGCCAGTTGAAGATCTTAACCCCGGTCGGGATCGCGATAATCATGGTGGTAATACCAAAGAAGGCGTTTACGTTCGCGCCCGCACCCATGGTGAAGAAGTGGTGCAGCCAGACGATGAACGACAGGACGGTAATACACACGGTTGCCCACACCAGAGAGGTGTAACCAAACAGACGTTTACGCGAGAAGGTTGCCGCGATTTCGGAGAACACACCGAACACCGGCAGAACCAGGATGTACACTTCCGGGTGACCCCAGGCCCAAATCAGGTTGATGTACATCATCATGTTGCCACCCATATCATTCGTGAAGAAATGGGTACCCAGATAGCGATCCAGGGTCAGCAGCGCGATGGTGACGGTCAGAATTGGGAACGACGCGATAATCAGTACGTTGGCGCACAGAGATGCCCAGGTAAATACCGGCATCTTGAACATCGTCATACCAGGTGCACGCATCTTCAGGATGGTCACGAAGAAGTTGATACCGGTCAGGGTGGTACCGACACCGGAGAGCTGAAGCGCCCAAATCCAGTAATCAACACCTACGCCCGGACTGTACTCAATTCCCGAAAGCGGCGGGTAGGCCAGCCAGCCGGTCTGGGCAAATTCACCCACACCCAGTGACAGGTTAACCAGGATAACGCCGACAACGGTGAACCAGAAGCTCAGGTTGTTCAGGAACGGGAACGCCACGTCGCGCGCGCCGATTTGCAGCGGAACGACAACGTTCATCAGACCGATAACCAGCGGCATCGCCACGAAGAAGATCATGATAACGCCGTGGGCGGTAAAGATCTGATCGTAGTGGTGCGGTGGCAGGAAGCCTGCTTCACCCGCAGAAGCGAGCGCCTGCTGGCTACGCATCATGATCGCATCCGCAAAGCCACGAATTAACATGACGATACCGACGATGCAGTACATGATGCCGAGTTTTTTGTGGTCAACCGAAGTCAGCCACTCGTTCCACAGGTAGCTCCACTTACCGAAGTAAGTGATGAGGCCAACTAAGGCCGCGCCACCAATGATAATTGCAGCAATCGTAACCATGATAATGGGTTCATGGTACGGCACCGCATCCAATGTCAATTTTCCGAACATTTTCTTTCTCGGCCCCTTAGTGAGCGGTTTCCGCGTGGCTCATGTCCATGCCTTCCATACCCTGGTGCGTGTTGTGCTCGCCTTCAGGCTGGGTCATGTCCATGCTCATGCCGTGATCCATAAATTTGCCAATAACATCTTTGAACAGATTTGGTTTCACGTTAGAGAAGTACTCCACCTTGTTATATTCGCTAGGTGCAGCCACTTTTTCGAACGCCGCCATGTCAGACATGGTGTTTGGAGACTGCTTCGCTTTTGCAACCCACTGGTCGAAAGTCGCGCGGTCTGGCGTAGCGATAGCTTTGAACTTCATACCCGAGAAGCCCGGGCCACTATAGCTGGCGGAGATACCGTCGTAGGTGCCTGCTTCATTCGCGATCAGGTGCAGATTAGTCTGCATACCGGCCATCGCGTAAATCTGGCTGCCCAGACGTGGGATGAAGAAGGAGTTCATTACGGAGTTGGAGGTCACTTTGAACTGAACCGGAGTGTTCGCCGGGAAGGCGATTTCATTCACGGTAGCAATGCCCTGTTCTGGATAGATGAAGAACCATTTCCAGTCCATGGAGACCACTTCAATGGTAATCGGTTTTTCATCGTGAACCAGCGGTTTGCTTGGCTCAAGTGCGTGAGTGGTTTTCCAGGTCAGTACGGCAAGGAACAGGATGATCAGAATAGGTACCGTCCAGACCACAGCTTCCACTTTATTGGAGTGTGACCAGTTAGGGCTATACTTCGCATCTTTATTGCTCGCACGATACTTCCAGGCGAAACCAACAGCCATCAAGATGGCAGGAATAACCACAATCAACATCAGGCCAAAAGCCGTCAGTATCAATGAACGTTGTTCCAGTCCAATCTGTCCTTTGGGGTCTAGTAGTGCAGAATCGCAGCCACTGAGTAATACAGTGCCTGCGAATAATGACAACCATCCCAAACTTTTATTGTATTTCCTGAGTCTCATTTAACGACCTCAATTCCACGGGAGTCTGGTGGCGTTTAAAGTGTGGAGGCATTTTACGGGAAGGTTACATTACTGTAAACATCATTAGCCCTGTGTCAGGAAGGTGTTACCGGGTTCTGCCGCACATGTCACAAGTGTTGCAAATTATGTCGCGTTTCCAGACGGAAGCCGCACGGAGTGGGCGTTATAACGAAAGGGTGCCCCAGCATACCGCAAAAGGGACAATTGGTATAACCATTGCAGAAAATACACAAATAATTAACAATTAATTATCATTAAAAAGACAACTAAAAAACGAAAATTCAATCTTTCGAATGCTGAATCGTTTAATGAAAAATAGCGTAGCGAAATAAGCTCCAATAATTTCCGAATGCTATCCCGCACAAAACAACAAATATTTTTTTTTGCCGATGGCGGTTATTTCGCCGTTATAATTTCGGGTCGTTATTACAACGGGAAATAACCTTTCGTTTTTTACTTCATGTCATCTGCGTTTTTCGCAATGACATGAAATCCAGCATCCCACCGGTCAGGATCCCGACCACGGCGAGAAACACGCCTGCATCAAGCAGCAGCGTTTCAAAAGGAAGCGACAAGGTGGTCGTCGCATTCATGATGAGTACCGCTAGCCACACTACCAGTGCAAGACACCCTGCCATCAGCAGGCGCAGGGCAAACCGATAGGCGGCCTGATATTCCGTGCGCGGCATGAAGTGTTCCGTTCGCTGGGTATATTCCAGCGTCTGGCGACAGACCAGCAGCAATAAAATCCCCGGCACGGCCGCAACCACCGAGAAGAGATAAAATGTCGGCCAGCCGTGGGCTTCAACAAACCAGCCTGCAACAGGGCCAACGTATACGCGCCCGACGGCGGAAAGAGCAGAGAGCAGCGCAAACTGGGTGGCGGAAAATGACTTATTGCACAGCGTCATCAGCAGGGCAACAAATGCTGCGGTGCCCATACCGCCACACAGGTTTTCAAAGAATACCGCCGTCGCCATGCTGATCATGTGCTTGTCGGTAATCGACAGCAGCCAGTAACCGGCATTCGATGCGCCCTGAAGGATGCCGAAGATCAGCAGAGCGCGGAACAGCGTCAGGCGCTGCATTAATACGCCGCCGTACAGCGCGCCGACGATTGTGGCAAACAGCCCCAGCGTTTTATTCACCACGCCGACTTCCCCTGCGTCAAACCCGACGCCACGAATGAGGAAGGTGGTGGTCAGACTCATGGCGAAAGCATCGCCGAGCTTATAAAGGACAATCAGCAGCAGGATCAGCCAGGCATTATTGCGACCAAAGAAGTCGCGGAGCGGCGCGGCGACGGCCTGCTCCAGCGAGCGGGGGACCGGAATCACATCGCTCGGTTCAGGCGCGAATAGCGTGGCAATAATGCAGGGGATCAGCAGAGCGGCCATCAGCCAGTACATTCCCTGCCAGCCGAGATAGCGGTCGGCAAGCCACAGTGCCAGCCCGCCGGAAACCAGCATACCCAGGCGGTAGCCAAGCACGCTGATTGCCGCACCGGCACCCCGCTCTTCTGCTGGCAAAACGTCCGTTTTCCAGGCGTCAAAAACAATATCCTGCGAAGCGGAACAGAAGGCGATGACCACCGCAAGCGCGGCCATCCAGCGCAGCTGTGTTGACGGCTCAAGGAAACCCATTGCGGCAATGGCCAGCAACAGCAGCACCTGCGTCATCACTAACCAGCCACGACGCCGCCCGAGGAACGGCGGGGTATAGCGGTCCATCACCGGCGACCACAGAAATTTAAAAACGTAGGCCTGACCGACGAGCGAAAAGAAACCAATGGTTTTAAGATCGATATTCTCGACCGTCATCCACGCCTGTAACGTGCCGGAGGTGAGCGCGAGGGGTAAACCGGAGGCGAAGCCAAGGATCAGCAGAATCGCTGATTTCGGTTGCTGGAAAATGCGTAAGTAGTGACTGGACATGTTCTTATGAACTGACCCGGTGAAGCACCGGGTCAGTCAGCAGGATTAACGGGCGTTCTGCTTGATGAAGTCGTGAATGCTGGTGTCCTGTGCCATGTCGGCAATGGTATCCGTCAGCACGCTGTTAACCGCGTCAGCGATATTTTTGTTGGAGGCCTGGAATGCGCCTTCAACGGAATAGCTTGCACGGTAGTTTTTGTTCATTTTGTTGCCGTTCTTCGCGGTAGCGATGATGGCGATATCGGCTTTGGTCGCAATGTTGTAGCGAACGTTACCCTGGGAGACGTCAGCGTACAGGTTGTTCACGATGATTTGCAGGTCAACCGCGCCGCTTGGGCCAATCATGTAGCCACGGGAGGTCATCTGTTTCTCGAGTACTTCCTGCAACAGGAAGCGCAGGTCGCGGGAGGCGGTCAGCGTCACCTGCTGGTTGTCGCGGGTCACTTTCGCCAGTGCCTGGTCCTGACGCTGATCGGCGCCGTTAATGCTGACCGTGACGCCCATCAGGCTTGGATCCTGCTGAGGCAGGGTAATTTTTGGTGAAACGTCAATGGTCGTTGGCGGGGTCGCGCAACCAGCGAGCATAAAGAGTGCTACCAACGGAAAGAAGATTTTTTTTAACATTTTCGGGTTCTCAACGAATCGTAAGCAAAGAGAGAAAAATTGCCGCCATCATAACATCGCCAACGGCCAGGGGAAGTGGTCAACGCATGTAAATTCATCGCCTTGTCTGAAAACTGACCAGCTGTCCGCTTTTCTTTGCCTGTAAGTGACAAAACGTATGAACCTCATAGTGAACTTCATTCGTTTGGATGAGAAAATCAGACGAAAGCTAAATATTTGTTGTCAAGGTGTAATGGAACCGGTAAAAGCGGCTAATATTTAAAGGGATGGGTGACATCTTAGCGTTGTCGGAGGAGTGATTTCATGATGATACGTGAACAGATAGAAGAAAAATTAAGGGCAGCGTTCAACCCTGTGTTTCTCGAAGTTGTCGACGAAAGCTATCGTCATAACGTGCCGGCAGGTTCTGAAAGCCACTTCAAAGTGGTTCTGGTCAGTGATCGCTTCACGGGAGAACGTTTCCTGAACCGACACCGCTTGATCTACAGCACCTTGACGGATGAACTCTCCACAACCGTACATGCGCTGGCGCTGCATACCTACACC
The DNA here is from genome assembly GCF_049238105.1 of Enterobacter cloacae complex sp. IR5418. Lineage (NCBI taxonomy): Bacteria > Pseudomonadati > Pseudomonadota > Gammaproteobacteria > Enterobacterales > Enterobacteriaceae > Enterobacter > Enterobacter cloacae complex sp. IR5418. The sequence goes on from NZ_JBMKHS010000002.1 coordinate 89,153, forward strand.
ATTAAGGAATGGGAAGGGCTACAGGATACGGTATTCGCATCACCGCCTTGTCGGGGTGCAGGCACCATCGCCTGATAAATCGGATTTGCAACCGCCGGAGTTTTTCCAGTATGTTGCTTACAGATTTCGTCAAAACGGCCTTCGGGCCGTTTTGTTTTGTCTGAGTTTTGAGCGGATGGCGCGTTTTTAAGGCTAAAAATAGCCTTAAAGTGTGAAAAAAGCCGCAGCAACATGCTCCAACCGTTCTCGACTCACCTAAGTGATGCCGCTATAATGCCGCGTCTTATTGAATGTCTTCGGGATGATTCTGGCGACAGGGAATGTGAATCTGCACATAAGAGAGCATCCCGGTATAACAGACAGATTCAGAGTTGACCGAGCACTGTGATTTTTTTGAGGTAACAAGATGCAAGTTTCAGTTGAAACCACTCAAGGCCTTGGCCGCCGTGTAACGATTACTATCGCTGCTGACAGCATCGAAACTGCTGTGAAAAGCGAGCTGGTCAACGTAGCAAAAAAAGTACGTATTGACGGCTTCCGCAAGGGCAAAGTACCAATGAATGTTGTTGCTCAGCGTTATGGCGCTTCCGTGCGTCAGGATGTGCTGGGTGAACTGATGAGCCGCAACTTTATCGACGCGATCATCAAAGAAAAAATCAATCCAGCTGGCGCACCGAACTACGTTCCGGGCGAATACAAGCAGGGCGAAGACTTCACCTATTCTGTAGAGTTCGAAGTGTACCCGGAAGTTGAGCTGAAAGGTCTGGAATCAATCGAAGTTGAAAAACCGATCGTTTCCGTGACCGATGAAGACGTTGACGGCATGCTGGATACCCTGCGTAAGCAGCAGGCGAACTGGAAAGAGAAAGAAGGCGCTGTTGACGCGGAAGACCGCGTAACCATCGACTTCACCGGTTCAGTAGACGGCGAAGAGTTCGAAGGCGGTAAAGCGTCTGATTTCGTACTGGCGATGGGCCAGGGTCGTATGATCCCAGGCTTCGAAGACGGTATCAAAGGCCACAAAGCGGGCGAAGAGTTCACCATCGACGTGACCTTCCCTGAAGAGTACCACGCTGAAAACCTGAAAGGTAAAGCAGCGAAGTTCGTCATCAACCTGAAGAAAGTGGAAGAGCGCGAACTGCCAGAACTGACTGAAGAATTCATCAAGCGTTTCGGCGTGGAAGATGGTTCAGTTGCGGGCCTGCGTGCCGAAGTGCGTAAAAACATGGAACGCGAGCTGAACGGCGCTGTACGTAACCGTGTGAAGTCTCAGGCGATTGAAGGTCTGGTGAAAGCGAACGACATCGACGTTCCAGCGGCCCTGATCGACAGCGAAATCGACGTTCTGCGCCGTCAGGCTGCACAGCGTTTCGGCGGCAACCAGCAGCAAGCGATGGAACTGCCACGCGAGCTGTTTGAAGAGCAAGCGAAACGCCGCGTTGTTGTTGGCCTGCTGCTGGGCGAAGTGATTCGTACCCACGAGCTGAAAGCTGACGAAGAGCGTGTGAAAGGCCTGATCGAAGAGATGGCTTCTGCATACGAAGATCCATCAGAAGTGATCGAGTTCTACGGTAAGAACAAAGAGCTGATGGACAACATGCGCAACGTCGCACTGGAAGAGCAGGCTGTTGAAGCGGTACTGGCGAAAGCGAAAGTAACCGAAAAAGAGACCTCTTTCACCGAACTGATGAACCAGCAGGCGTAATTTCGCCCCAACGGTTTAAAGTTTGAACAAAAAACCCGTTGCCCTCCGGCGACGGGTTTTTTTTATCACAGCTTTAGTCCTGGAAGGGTGCTAAAACGCCCTTTCAGTGTTAGCGTTACAACAAAACGTTGTTATGCTTGAAATAGGGCGTGGCGACCCCCATTAGTATGTAATCACGATGATTGAGACTGGCTGATAATCCGTCCATAAGGTTACAATCAGTACAGCAGGTGTTTTCAATTTTGAACCAGGAGACGGAAATGTCATACAGTGGCGAACGAGATAACTTTGCACCCCATATGGCGCTGGTGCCAATGGTTATTGAACAGACCTCACGCGGTGAGCGTTCTTTCGATATCTATTCCCGTCTGCTCAAGGAACGCGTTATCTTTCTGACCGGCCAGGTGGAAGACCATATGGCTAACCTGATCGTGGCGCAGATGCTGTTCCTGGAAGCGGAAAACCCGGAAAAAGACATTTACCTGTACATTAACTCGCCGGGCGGTGTGATTACGGCGGGCATGTCTATTTATGACACCATGCAATTCATCAAGCCGGATGTCAGCACCATTTGTATGGGGCAGGCGGCATCCATGGGTGCCTTCCTGTTAACCGCAGGGGCGAAAGGTAAGCGTTTCTGCCTGCCTAACTCCCGCGTGATGATTCACCAGCCGCTGGGTGGTTACCAGGGCCAGGCGACGGATATTGAAATCCACGCCCGTGAAATTCTGAAAGTAAAAGCGCGCATGAATGAACTTATGGCGCAGCATACGGGTCAACCTCTCGAGCAGATCGAGCGCGATACCGAGCGCGATCGCTTCCTCTCTGCACCAGAGGCAGTTGAGTACGGCTTAGTCGACTCCATTTTGACCCATCGTAATTGATGCCCGCGACGCGAGTGTGCCGCTATACTAAGGTAGGGCGGCACGTTGCCTGGAAGCAGCTTGCGTCTGAGAATGGCATTTGCGTCGTCATGTGCGGCACATAGAACTTAAAAAGAGGTTTGGACTCATGACAGATAAACGCAAAGATGGTTCGGGCAAACTGCTGTACTGCTCTTTTTGCGGCAAAAGCCAGCATGAAGTGCGTAAACTGATTGCCGGGCCGTCCGTGTATATCTGCGACGAATGCGTCGATTTATGTAACGACATCATTCGCGAAGAGATTAAAGAAGTCGCGCCGCACCGTGAGCGCAGCGCGTTACCAACGCCACACGAGATTCGCCACCACCTGGACGACTATGTCATTGGTCAGGAGCAGGCGAAAAAAGTGCTGGCGGTGGCGGTATACAACCACTACAAACGTCTGCGTAACGGCGATACCAGCAATGGCGTAGAACTGGGCAAAAGTAACATTCTGCTGATTGGGCCGACCGGTTCCGGTAAAACCCTACTGGCGGAAACGCTGGCGCGCCTGCTGGATGTTCCGTTCACTATGGCGGATGCCACCACCCTGACCGAAGCCGGTTATGTGGGTGAAGACGTTGAAAATATTATCCAGAAGCTGCTCCAGAAGTGCGATTACGACGTACAGAAAGCCCAGCGCGGGATCGTCTATATCGATGAGATCGACAAAATCTCTCGTAAATCAGACAACCCGTCCATCACCCGTGACGTATCGGGCGAAGGCGTGCAGCAGGCGCTGCTGAAGCTGATTGAAGGTACGGTTGCGGCGGTGCCACCGCAGGGTGGACGTAAACATCCGCAGCAGGAATTCTTGCAGGTTGATACCTCCAAGATCCTGTTTATCTGTGGTGGTGCGTTTGCAGGCCTGGATAAAGTGATCTCTCATCGTGTGGAAACCGGCTCCGGCATTGGTTTTGGCGCAACGGTGAAAGCCACGTCTGAAAAACCAAATGAAGGCCAGCTGCTGGCGCAGGTTGAACCGGAAGATCTGATCAAATTCGGTTTGATTCCGGAATTTATCGGCCGTCTGCCGGTTGTGGCGACCCTGAACGAACTGAGCGAAGACGCGCTGATTCAGATCCTGAAAGAGCCGAAAAACGCGCTGACCAAGCAGTATCAGGCGCTGTTCAATCTGGAAGGCGTTGAGCTGGAATTCCGTGACGAAGCGCTGGACGCGATTGCCAAGAAAGCGATGGCGCGTAAAACCGGTGCCCGTGGCCTGCGTTCTATCGTGGAAGCCGCGCTGCTCGACACCATGTACGATCTTCCTTCCATGGAAGACGTCGAAAAAGTGGTGATCGATGAGTCCGTCATTGGTGGCCAGACCAAGCCGTTACTGATTTACGGTAAACCGGAAGCGCAGCAGGCATCTGGCGAATAATTCACCATTTCATACAATCAGTTAATCAAAAAGGGGGGATTTTATCTCCCCTTTACTTTTTCCGTATTCATGGCGTTGAATGTATGGGAAACATCCCCATATACTGGATTACATGTTAATGGTTGTGTGAAGCACAGTTACATGACCAGTTTACCTGGCGGACACTAAACTAAGAGAGAGCTCTATGAATCCTGAGCGTTCTGAACGCATTGAAATCCCCGTATTGCCGTTGCGCGATGTGGTGGTTTATCCGCACATGGTCATACCCTTATTTGTAGGGCGGGAAAAATCTATCCGTTGCCTCGAAGCCGCCATGGATCATGATAAAAAAATCATGTTGGTCGCGCAGAAGGAAGCATCAACGGATGAGCCGGGTGTAAACGATCTTTTCACCGTCGGGACCGTGGCCTCTATTTTGCAGATGCTGAAGCTGCCAGACGGCACCGTGAAGGTGCTGGTGGAAGGCCTACAGCGTGCGCGTATTACCACTCTGTCAGACGATGGCGAGCACTTCTCTGCGAAGGCAGAGTACCTTGATTCCCCGGAACTTGATGAGCGCGAGCAGGAAGTGCTGGTACGCACCGCGATCAGCCAGTTCGAAGGCTACATCAAGCTGAACAAGAAAATCCCACCTGAAGTGCTGACGTCGCTGAACAGCATCGACGATCCTGCACGTCTGGCGGATACCATCGCCGCACACATGCCGCTGAAGCTGGCTGACAAACAGTCCGTGCTGGAAATGTCCGACGTTAACGAACGTCTGGAATACCTGATGGCGATGATGGAGTCTGAGATCGATCTGCTCCAGGTTGAGAAGCGCATTCGCAACCGCGTCAAAAAGCAGATGGAAAAATCGCAGCGTGAGTACTATCTGAACGAGCAAATGAAAGCCATTCAGAAAGAGCTCGGCGAGATGGACGACGCACCGGATGAAAACGAAGCGCTGAAGCGTAAGATCGACGCGGCGAAGATGCCGAAAGAGGCGAAAGAGAAAGCCGAAGCTGAGTTGCAGAAGCTGAAAATGATGTCTCCAATGTCGGCGGAAGCGACCGTTGTACGTGGCTACATCGAGTGGATGGTGCAGGTTCCGTGGAATGCCCGCAGTAAGGTCAAAAAAGACCTGCGTCAGGCCCAGGAGATCCTGGATACCGACCACTACGGCCTGGAACGTGTGAAAGACCGCATTCTTGAGTACCTCGCGGTACAGAGCCGTGTAAACAAAATTAAAGGCCCAATCCTGTGCCTGGTAGGACCGCCAGGGGTAGGTAAAACTTCTCTGGGGCAGTCCATTGCCAAAGCGACCGGACGTAAATACATCCGCATGGCGCTGGGTGGCGTGCGTGATGAAGCGGAAATCCGCGGTCACCGTCGTACCTATATCGGTTCGATGCCGGGCAAGCTGATCCAGAAGATGGCGAAAGTGGGCGTCAAAAACCCGCTGTTCCTGCTCGATGAGATCGACAAAATGTCGTCGGACATGCGTGGCGATCCGGCGTCGGCGCTGCTGGAAGTGCTTGATCCAGAGCAGAACGTCGCATTCAGCGATCACTATCTGGAAGTCGACTACGACCTGAGCGATGTGATGTTCGTCGCGACCTCCAACTCCATGAACATTCCAGCGCCGCTGCTGGATCGTATGGAAGTGATCCGTCTGTCCGGCTATACCGAAGACGAGAAGCTGAACATCGCTAAGCAGCACCTGCTGCCGAAGCAGATTGAGCGTAACGCGCTGAAAGCTAACGAGCTGACCGTTGAGGACAGCGCCATTGTCGGCATTATTCGTTACTACACCCGTGAAGCGGGCGTGCGTAGTCTTGAGCGCGAAATCTCAAAACTGTGCCGTAAGGCGGTAAAACAGCTGCTGCTGGATAAGAGCCTGAAACACATCGTGATTAACGGCGACAACCTGCATGCGTACCTGGGCGTTCAGCGCTTCGACTACGGTCGCGCGGACAACGAAAACCGCGTTGGTCAGGTGACCGGTCTGGCATGGACGGAAGTGGGCGGCGATCTGCTGACCATCGAAACCGCCTGTGTCCCGGGCAAAGGTAAGCTGACCTACACCGGTTCGCTGGGTGAAGTGATGCAGGAGTCCATCCAGGCGGCGCTGACCGTGGTGCGCGCGCGTGCGGAAAAACTGGGTATCAACCCGGATTTCTACGAAAAACGCGACATCCACGTTCACGTTCCGGAAGGAGCGACGCCGAAAGATGGCCCAAGCGCGGGTATTGCCATGTGTACGGCGCTGGTTTCCTGCCTGACAGGTAACCCGGTTCGTGCGGATGTGGCCATGACCGGTGAAATTACGCTGCGTGGTCAGGTACTGCCAATCGGCGGGTTAAAAGAAAAACTGCTGGCGGCACACCGCGGTGGGATCAAAACCGTATTGATCCCTTACGAAAATAAACGCGATCTGGAAGAGATTCCGGACAACGTTATTGCTGACTTGCAGATCCATCCGGTGAAACGCATTGAGGAAGTTCTGACTCTCGCACTGCAAAATGAACCGTCAGGAATGCAGGTTGTAACCGCAAAATAGTGACCTCGCGCAAAGAGCGCCAATAAAAACAAGGCTGGTAAGTCATTTCGTACTTGCCAGCCTTTTTTTGTATAGCTAATTTAGATTGCTGATTGAGTTAGCCATCAACAACGGGTGTTGTAAGGTCATAGCAGGACTGATATAACTGCTGCGCGGTCGCGCTGTGAAGGATTCAGGTGCGATATAAATTATAAAGAGAGGAAGAGAACAGTGAATAAATCTCAACTGATTGACAAAATTGCTGCGGGTGCTGATATTTCTAAAGCTGCAGCTGGACGTGCTTTAGATGCTTTAATTGCTTCTGTTACTGAATCTCTGCAAGCTGGAGACGACGTTGCACTGGTAGGCTTCGGTACTTTTGCGGTTAAAGAGCGTGCAGCCCGTACTGGCCGCAACCCTCAGACCGGTAAAGAGATCACCATTGCTGCCGCTAAAGTGCCGGGTTTCCGTGCAGGTAAAGCGCTGAAAGACGCAGTAAACTGATTGCTTTCCCGCTCCAGGGAAGCTGAAAAGTACAAGGGCGCATCGTTTGATGTGCCTTTTTTGTTTGTCCAGACCTGATTTGTGCGAGTTTATGCGAGTTGTGGGCTGACAATTGCCCTGTTTTCTTGTCACAATACGCCTTTACGCGCGACGGTCAGGATTTTCCGTCAGCGTCAGGTAACCAGTCACCTACAGCGGAGTGTTGTTACACCATGATGGACAGCTTACGCACGGCTGCTAACAGTCTCGTGCTCAAGATTATTTTCGGTATCATTATCGTGTCGTTCATATTGACCGGTGTGAGTAGTTACCTCATCGGCGGTGGCGCGAACTACGCCGCAAAAGTGAATGGCCAGGAAATTAGCCGTGGGCAGTTCGAGAACGCTTTTGCTGGTGAACGTAACCGCATGCAGCAACAGCTGGGCGACCAATACTCTGAACTTGCAGCCAACGAAGGCTATATGAAAAACCTGCGTCAGCAGACGCTGAACCGCCTTATCGACGAAGCGCTGCTGGATCAGTACGCGAAAAGCCTCGGTCTGGGCATCAGCGATGAGCAGGTTAAAAAAGCCATCTTCTCGACGCAGGCTTTCCAGTCGAATGGGAAATTCGACAACGCGCGTTACAACAGCATTGTTAACCAGATGGGTATGACGGCTGACCAGTACGCTCAGGCGCTGCGTAACCAGTTGACCACGCAACAGCTGATCAACGCTGTGGTGGGCACAGATTTCATGCTGAAAGGCGAAACTGAAGAGCTGGCGGCCCTGGTGGCGCAGCAACGCGTGGTGCGCGAAGCGACGATTGATGTCAACGCACTGGCGGCGAAACAGCAGGTTAGCGACGCTGAAGTTAATGCTTACTACGAGCAAAACAAGAACAACTTCATCTCGCCGGAACAGTTCCGCGTAAGCTACATCAAGCTGGATGCAGCTGCGATGCAGGAAAACGCGACTGACGCGGAGATCCAGTCTTATTACGACCAGCATCAGGATCAGTTCACCCAGCCGCAGCGTAACCGTTACAGCGTGATCCAGACCAAAACGGAAGCAGAAGCGAAAGCCGTACTGGACGAGCTGAACAAAGGCGCTGATTTCGCCACCGTCGCGAAAGCAAAATCCACCGACATTATTTCTGCCAAAAACGGCGGTGATATGGGCTGGCTGGAAGCGTCCACTACCCCTGACGAGCTGAAAAATGCAGGCCTGAAAGAGAAAGGTCAGCTGTCTGGTGTGATCAAATCCTCCGTTGGTTTCCTGGTGGCACGTCTGGACGATGTCGTGGCGGCGAAAACCAAGCCGCTGGCTGACGTTCGTGATGATATCGCTGCGAAAGTGAAGCAGGAGAAAGCGCTGGACGCCTTCTATGCACTGCAACAGAAGGTGAGCGATGCCGCAAGCAACGATAACGAATCACTGGCGGGCGCTGAGCAGGCTGCGGGTGTGAAAGCGGTTGAGACGGGCTGGTTCAGCCACGAAAACCTGCCGGAAGAACTGAACTTCAAACCGGTTGCAGATGCCATCTTCAATGGTGGTCTGGTAGGTGAGAACGGTACGCCGGGCAGTAACTCCGACATCATTACCGTTGACGGTGACCGTGCGTTCGTACTGCGCGTCAGCGAGCACAAAGCCGAGGCAGTGAAACCTCTGGCGGAAGTGAAAGATCAGGTAGTGGCGCTGGTGAAACACAACAAAGCGGCACAGCAGGCAAAACTGGATGCAGAGAAAATTCTGGCCGATCTGAAAGCCGGTAAGAACGATGCGCTGAAAGCGGCTGGCCTGAGCTTTGGCGAAGCCAAAACGTTGAGCCGTACCGGTCAGGATCCTGTCAGCCAGGCGGCGTTTGGTCTGAGCCTGCCAGCGAAAGACAAACCTGTCTTTGGCACCACAACCGATATGCAGGGTAACGTGGTTCTTCTGGCGCTGGATGAAGTGAAAGCCGGTACGCTGCCAGAGGCGCAGAAGAAGGCCATGGTTCAGGGAATTACCCAGAACAATGCCCAGATTGCCTTCGAAGCGATGATGAGCAACCTGCGTAAAGAAGCCAAAATCAAGCTGGGTGATGCGGTCACTCAGGAGCAATAATTACGTATCTGCTCGCAGATTTTCGTAACGCTCTGCAAAAACTAAAGGCCGCTTTCGCGGCCTTTTCCATTTCTGCAATCTGCTGTTTGTCCCTGTTTTCCCGTGCGGCTATCGTGGCGTGGCTGTCAACAAACAAGGAGAAAACAGCATGAAATGTGGAATCAAAGCACTGTTAATTACACTGGCTATTGCCACTTCCGGGATGAGTGCGAGTGCGCTGGCGGCGACACCTGCGGCTAAAGCGCAGGCTGCACAAAACCAGGCGGAGGCAACATCACAAGGTCATGGCAAAGCCAACGCGACGGCCAGCCCGAAAGCGGCCGAAGAGGAAGGTACGCGGGTCAGTATCAATACTGCGTCCGCAGAAGATCTGGCTCGCGTAATGAACGGCGTGGGTCTCAAAAAAGCGCAGGCCATCGTCAGCTATCGTGAAGAGTATGGTCCTTTCAAAACCCTTGACGATCTCAAGCAGGTGCCGGGTGTGGGCAGCGCGCTGGTTGAGCGCAATCTCGCACACTTGACGCTGTAATCGCGTAATCACTTGCACTGCGGCAAAAATTTGCCAGGATAAAGAGGTCATACCAGTTATGACCTCTGAACCTATAACAACGAAAGGCTATTGCGCTATGCAGACACAAATCAAAGTCCGTGGTTATCACCTCGATGTCTATCAGCACGTCAATAACGCCCGCTATCTTGAATTTCTTGAAGAGGCGCGCTGGGACGGTCTGGAGAACAGTGAAAGTTTCCAGTGGCTGACCGCACACAACATCGCGTTTGTGGTCGTCAATATCAACATTAACTACCGCCGCCCGGCCGTGCTGGGGGATGTGCTTACCGTAACCAGTGAGGTCCAACAACTGAATGGCAAAAGCGGCGTGCTGAGTCAGATCGTTACGCTGGATCCTGAAGGGCAGGTGGTGGCCGATGCGCTGATCACCTTTGTTTGTATCGATCTCAAAACGCAGAAAGCGTTACCGCTGGAAGGGGAGTTGCGCGAAAAGCTGGAACTGATGATCGCGTAAGAAATGTTCAGGAATAACCGTGCTGTCGCCACTTACCGTTCGACAGCACGGTCAGGTCGCCCTTATTTCAGGCCGGTTTTTTTCTGCATCGCGGCCATCACGCCCGCTTTATCTGCAAGATAATGATTCAGCCCGTTCGCGCGCAGGTTACAGGCGGCACACTGTCCGCAACCGTCCCCTTTAATGCCGTTGTAGCAGGTCAGGGTCTCATTGCGAACGACATCCAGCTTGCCCCAGTAGTCGGCCAGCGCCCAGGTTTCGGCTTTATCCAGCCACATCAGCGGCGTTTCGAAGCGGGTCTCTTTTGCCATTCCCAGATCGACGGCGTGATTGAGTGCTTTCACGAATTCATCCCGGCAGTCCGGATAGCCTGAGAAGTCGGTCTCACACACGCCCGTGATCACCGCTTCGGCTTTCACCTGGTAAGCATAGATCGCCGTCAGGGTCAGGAAGAGAATGTTGCGGCCCGGTACGAAGGTGTTCGGAATGCCGCTGGCATCCGGTTCGTAATCAGGCACTGGAATGCTGTCGCGGGTGAGGCTGCTGACGGCCAGTTCATTTAACAACGTCACGTCCAGCACTTTATGAGCGCGGGCGCCCAGTTTCAGGGCCAGTTCACGAGCGACATCGATTTCAGCGCGATGACGCTGACCATAATCAAAAGTGACGCAGTGAACTTCATCATACTGGTGAAGCGCCTGAATCAGGCAGGTTGTGGAATCTTGTCCTCCGCTGAACACGACGACAGCACGTTTCATAGATCATCTCGACAGTTACAGTAAAAGCGTCATGTTAACGCCTGGCTAAAGCGGCGACCAGCTTCTTCACGCGTTTGGGGGAGGAAGCCAGGCTTCGGTGAAGTCAAACCAGCCGCGGGTGTTAAGGCGTATCCCGTTGACGCCCGGAGGCGCGCTGATTTGATACTGGTAGTTAAAAAGCGGCGTCAGGACGGCTGTCTCCATTAACCGACTGAAGATAGCCTGTAGTCCTGCGTGTCGATCCCGATCGTCCGCCTGCGTCTGCACCGCATCCAGCGTGGCCTGCAAATGGGCGTATGCCGGTGCGCTCAGCAGATGAGGCCAGAGTGCATCGCAGCGGAGCCACTGCTCAAGGGTGTACGCTGGCGCTTCGCCGATCAGTCTGTCTCCCATCATAATGTCTGCATCGGCAAGCTGCTGGCATCCGTCCCACGTCTTGGCGTCGTGAAAGATGACGGTCAGTTCACAACCCTGTCGCGCAAGGTATTCTTTTAACTGGCTGGCCATGGTGTGAAGCTCAACCGGCAGGTGGTAAACCAGCGTCAATGTCTCTGGCAGCGCAACGTCGGTTAAATCAGGCCATTGGGGGATCGCCCAGCCGGGAAGCAGTTCCTCGGTAGGGGTGATAAGCCCTTCGTTCAGGGGAAGCGTGTGCAGAAGCGTTGAGAGATGAATGATATTAATCAGCCGCTTTGCCTGTAGCTCGCTCAGACGCGGACTCTGCTTCAGCGTGAGGTAACAGAAGCCGAGGCTGGTGCTGTTACTCACCAGCCGCAGACTGGCCAGCTCGTCGGCCTCGCCAATGGCGATTTGCACCGGGTGGCGACAGCTGGTGCCCAGACTGTAGTCAAAAAGCTGCGGCGTGATCCAGTACTCGATAGCCTTAAGCAACGGATGGCTGAGGTGATATTGATCATGGCTTTCCAGACGCACCAGCTCAGGCTCAAAAACGCTTAGCCGGAAGGGACCGCTGCCCACCACGGGGTACTCAGGATGCGCCAGACGACTACAGTAGGTTGCCAGCCTGTGCGCCAGCCAGTAATCAGGTTGATGCAGAATAAACGTCAGGCACTGCGGATGCGTGGTTTCGATACACTGGACGCTGCGAAAAAGCGTGCCCATGCCGGGCTGGGATAACAGCGCCGTCAGGCTTTGCCGGAGCTGTACCGTCTCTATTTTATCGCCGTTATGCCAGTGCAGGGTGGAGCGGATGTAGAAATGCCAGCGCAGGCCGTCAGCAGAGACTTCCCAGTGATGCGCCAGATCGCCAGTGGGTTCACTGCTGTTACCATTGAAACGGGTCAAACCAGAGAATACCTGTCCCGCCAGATGCTGCTCCGCCCGGCCAGGTAAAAACCCCGGCTGAAGCGGCTCCAGCGAGCGATAGTAGGGAATACGCAGCGTCGGCGTATCGTTCTGCCACTGCCCGCCCATAAAAGGATGCAGCAGCGATCGCAAGTCTTCAGGCGCGAGCTGGGCCAGCTCCAGCGCATTGTGCTGCTGGCCACTTTTCAGAGCGGCTTCCATCATCGTATTACGCAACGAGTCCGGGGTGACGTGAAAGCGTAATTCCCCACGCTTTCCTCGGCCGGACCGGGCATGCCAGCTTAGCCAGCCCGCCTCCTGTGCCTGACGCAGCAGGGTGCGTACATGTCGCTCGCTGCAAAAGCAGCGGCTGGCAAGTTCACTGATGGTCACCTGCTGCGGCGCGCCGGCGGAGGGATGCCACAGACGTTGATACTGGTTAAGACGGTTAAGCTGGCGCATGGAAAACCCGGAACAATAATTATCATCTATTCACTATTACTTCCGTATATCTCACGTAATACTGGTGCACAAGTTAACCGCATCACATTTCGGGAGTAATCATGGCTCGGCTCGCTGCATTTGATATGGACGGCACGCTGTTAATGCCGGATCACCGTTTAGAAGAGCAAACCCTGAACACACTTAAGCGCCTGCGCGAGCGTGAAGTCACCCTGACGTTTGCCACTGGTCGTCATGTGCTGGAGATGCGCCATCTGCTGGGAACATTTTCCCTCGAGGCGTTCCTGATCACCGGCAACGGGACGCGCATTCACTCCGTCGACGGCGATGTGCTGCACCGTCAGGATCTGAATCCGGAAGTGGCGGACATTGTCCTGCACAGCCCCTGGGATACGCAGGCCAGCGTGCATGTTTTTAACGATGAAGGCTGGTTTACCGGGCGTGAGCTTCCGGACTTACTGCACGCTCACGTCTACAGCGGCTTTAAATATCAGCTAATCGATTTGCGCCGTATTCCGGCACACAAGGTGACCAAGATCTGCTTCTGTGGCGATCACGACGATCTCTGCCGCCTGCGTATTCAGCTTAATGAGGCGCTGGGCGACAGGGCGCACCTGACCTTCTCGGCGGTGGACTGTCTTGAAGTGCTGCCGGTGGGCTGTAATAAAGGTTCCGCTCTCGCGGTGCTGAGCGATCATCTGGGGCTGACGATGCAGGACTGTATGGCCTTTGGCGATGCCATGAACGACCACGAGATGCTGAGCAGCGTTGGCCGTGGGCTGATTATGGGGAACGCGATGCCGCAACTTATCGCCGCGCTCCCGCATTTACCGGTTATCGGGCACTGTCGTAACGAAGCCGTGTCCCATTTTTTGACGCATTGGCTGGACAAAAATAACCTCCCATATTCCCCCGAATAGTGAGATCCTTCCAGCAAGCCAGGCTAAAGCCTGGCTTTTTTTATTTCACCAGCTGCGAAATCTGCGCTTTCCACGGTTCAACATCGCCAATATTGGCCTGTACCCAATCTGGGTTGTAATAGGTGTCCAGATAGCGCTCTCCGCTGTCGCACAGCAGCGTGACGACAGATCCGGTACGGCCTTCGTCACGCATCCTCGCGGCCAGCTGTAGCGCGCCCCACATATTGGTGCCGGTGGAAGCCCCGACTTTACGGCCAAGCTGTGTCTCCAGCCAGTGCGCCGTCGCGACGCTGGCGGCGTCCGGCACGCGGAGCATCTCATCCACAACGTCCGGAATGAATGAGGGTTCGACGCGCGGACGGCCAATCCCTTCGATCTTGCTACCCACTGGGCTGCGCAGGCTGGCATCCCGGGATTGCCAGTAATCGAGGAATACCGAGTTCTGCGGGTCAACCACCATCAGCTGCGTATCATAACCCTGGCAGCGGATATAACGTCCGATGGTGGCGGAGGTTCCGCCCGTGCCCGCGCTCATGACAATGTAAGCGGGGACGGGGTGCGGCTCGTGGGTCATCTGGCGGAAAATGCTGTCCGCAATGTTATTATTGCCCCGCCAGTCGGTGGCGCGCTCGGCGAAGGTGAACTGGTCCATATAATGGCCATTCAGTTCGCGGGCCAGCATTTCGGAGGCCGCATAGATTTCGCAGGCGCTTTCCACAAAGTGGCAGCGTCCGCCGTAAAATTCGATCTGTTCGACTTTACGTTTCGCCGTGCAGGCAGGCATGACGGCGATAAACGGCAGACCGAGCAGGCGGGCAAAATAGGCTTCGGAGACGGCAGTTGAGCCGGACGACGATTCAATAATCGTGGTGCCTTCTTTAATCCAGCCGTTACATAAACCGTATAAAAAGAGTGAACGCGCCAGGCGATGCTTCAGGCTGCCGGTAGGATGAGTGCTTTCATCCTTCAGGTAAAGCTGGATGCCGGGAAATCCAGGCAGAGGCAGGCGGATCAAGTGGGTGTCTGCCGAGCGCTGATAGTCGGCATTTATTTCGCTGATGGCATGTTTAACCCAGGTGCTATTCATCGTAGTTATCCGTTTGTCATTTTGTGCCCAGCATAGCGAAAAGCACAGAAAAAATTGTTGCTATCTGGCCTTTAAAATAGAATGTAAGGAGAATAATTTTCTCTGCGAGGTGAGTATGCTAGATAAAATTGACCGCAAGCTTCTTTCTTTGCTGCAAAGCGACTGCACCCTCTCTTTGCAGGCGCTGGCAGATGCCGTTAATCTGACCACCACACCATGCTGGAAGCGCCTCAAGAAGCTGGAAGATGACGGCATTCTGCTGGGACGGGTGGCGTTGCTGGATCCCGAAAAACTGGGGCTTGGACTGACCGCTTTCGTCCTGATAAAAACGCAGCATCACAGCAGCGAATGGTACTGCCGCTTCGTCACCCAGGTTTCCGATATGCCCGAGGTGCTGGGCTTCTGGCGCATGGCGGGGGAATATGACTATCTGATGCGCGTTCAGGTGGCAGACATGAAGCGCTACGATGATTTTTACAAGCGGCTGGTCAATAGCGTACCGGGCTTGTCCGATGTCACCTCCAGTTTCGCCATGGAACAGATTAAATACACCACAGCATTACCCATTGAATAACTTCATAAAATACCTTCAGGAAAATACCGCGTGCGATTATTTGCCCAATTAAGCTGGTACTTCCGTCGGGAGTGGCAACGCTACCTCGGCGCGGTGGCCCTGCTTATTATCATTGCCATCCTGCAACTGATCCCGCCCAAAGTGGTGGGATACGTCGTGGATGGCGTCACGGAACAACATTACACCGCTGTACGGGTGATGATGTGGGTCGGTACGCTGGTGCTGACGGCCGTGGTGGTTTACCTGCTGCGTTATGTCTGGCGCGTGCTGCTGTTCGGCGCGTCCTATCAGCTTGCCGTTGAGCTGCGCGAGGATTTTTATCGTCAGCTGAGCCGCCAGCACCCTGAGTTTTATCTGCGTCACCGTACCGGGGATCTCATCGCCCGCGCCACTAACGACGTGGATCGCGTGGTGTTTGCCGCAGGTGAAGGGGTATTAACGCTTGTGGATTCCCTGGTAATGGGCTGTGCGGTACTGATTGTCATGTCTACGCAAATTAGCTGGGAGTTGACGCTGCTGGCGCTGTTGCCGATGCCGCTGATGGCGCTGGCGATTAACCGCTACGGCGAGCAGTTGCATGAACGCTTTAAGCTGGCGCAGGCGGCGTTCTCGTCGCTGAACGATCGCACCCAGGAGAGCATGACCAGCATCCGCATGATTAAAGCGTTTGGTCTGGAGGACAGGCAGTCCGCGCTGTTTGCCGCAGACGCCGCCGACACCGGTGCGAAAAACATGCGCGTGGCGCGTATCGACGCCCGTTTCGATCCAACCATTTATATTGCGATTGGCATGGCGAACCTGCTGGCGGTGGGCGGCGGCAGCTGGATGGTGGTGCGAGGCACCATGACCCTCGGGCAGTTAACCAGCTTTGCGATGTACCTCGGGCTGATGATCTGGCCGATGCTGGCGCTGGCCTGGATGTTTAATATCGTTGAACGCGGGAGCGCCGCTTACAGCCGCATCCGCGCCATGCTGGCGGAAGTGCCGGTGGTGAACGATGGCAGCGAGCCAGTACCTGAAGGTCCGGGAATCCTGAAGGCGGATATTCGCGCCTTTATCTACCCGCAAACGGAACACCCGGTGCTTGAAAACGTCGGCTTCACGCTGCGTCCAGGTCAGATGCTGGGCATCTGCGGCCCGACGGGGGCCGGAAAAAGTACCATTCTGTCACTTATTCAGCGTCATTTTGACGTGAGCGAGGGCGATATCCGCTTCCACGACGTTCCGCTGCCGCGCCTGCTGCTGGATGACTGGCGCAGCCGTCTGGCGGTCGTCAGCCAGACGCCGTTTTTGTTTTCAGACACCATTGCCAACAATATCGCGCTCGGGTGCCCGACGGCAACACAGGACCAGATCGAGCACGTGGCGCGCTTAGCCAGCGTGCATGAGGATATTCTGCGTCTGCCGCAGGGCTACGATACGGAAGTGGGTGAGCGGGGCGTTATGCTCTCCGGCGGACAAAAACAGCGTATCTCTATTGCCCGCGCGCTGCTGCTGAACGCTGAGATCCTGATTCTGGATGATGCGCTTTCGGCGGTTGACGGGCGTACTGAACATCAAATTCTGCATAACCTTCGCCAGTGGGGGGAGGGGCGCACGGTCATCATCAGCGCACACCGTCTGTCGGCGCTGACAGAAGCCAGTGAAATTCTTGTGCTTCAGCATGGGCATATTGCTCAGCGTGGTCAGCATGATCAGCTTACCGGGCAGACCGGATGGTATCGGGATATGTACCGCTATCAACAGCTTGAAGCCGCGCTGGATGAGGAGGTCGCCGATGCGTAAGTTTGGACAGATGTGGCCGACGCTAAAACGCCTGCTCGCCTATGGCTCACCGTGGCGTAAACCGCTTTCCATCGCTGTACTGTTGCTGTGGATCGCCGCGATTGCGGAGGTCACCGGTCCGCTGCTTATTAGTTATTTCATCGATAACATGGTGGCGAAAAGCTATCTGCCGCTGGGGCTGGTGGCGGGGCTGGGCGTGGCGTATGTCGGGCTACAGCTGACGGCGGCGGGGCTGCACTACGCGCAATCGCTGCTGTTTAACCGGGCCGCCGTGGGCGTGGTTCAGCAGCTACGCACGGATGTGATGGATGCCGCGCTGCGCCAGCCGCTGAGCGAGTTTGATACTCAGCCGGTCGGGCAGGTCATTTCGCGCGTCACCAATGACACCGAGGTGATCCGCGACCTCTATGTAACCGTTGTCGCAACGGTTCTGCGTAGTGCCGCGTTGATTGGCGCGATGCTGGTCGCGATGTTCAGCCTGGACTGGCGAATGGCGCTGGTGGCGATCACCATTTTCCCGGCGGTGCTGATTGTGATGGTGATTTACCAGCGCTACAGCACGCCGATTGTTCGTCGTGTGCGCGCTTACCTCGCAGATATCAATGATGGCTTTAACGAAGTGATCAACGGCATGAGCGTTATCCAGCAGTTTCGCCAGCAGGCGCGTTTTGGCGAGCGAATGGGGGAGGCCAGCCGCTCGCACTATATGGCGCGGATGCAGACGTTACGTCTGGACGGCTTCCTGTTACGTCCGCTGCTGAGCCTCTTCTCTGCGCTGGTGCTCTGCGGGCTGTTGATGCTGTTTGGCCTGACGACGCGCGGAACCATTGAGGTGGGGGTGCTGTACGCGTTTATCAGCTACCTTGGCCGCCTTAACGAACCGCTGATCGAACTCACCACGCAGCAATCGATGCTGCAACAGGCGGTGGTCGCGGGCGAGCGCGTGTTCGAGCTGATGGACAGGCCGCGTCAGACCTATGGCAATGACGAACGCCCGCTGGAAAGTGGAACCATAGCGTTTGATCATGTCTCGTTTGCCTACCGCGACGACCAGCTGGTCTTGCAGGATATCAACCTTGAAGTGCCGTCGCGCGGTTTTGTCGCCCTGGTTGGGCATACCGGCAGTGGCAAAAGCACGCTCGCCAGTTTGCTGATGGGCTACTATCCGTTGACGCAGGGGGAGATCCGTCTGGACGGACGGCCTCTCGCCTCGCTTAGCCACAACGCGTTGCGTAAGGGCGTCGCGATGGTGCAGCAGGATCCGGTCGTGCTGGCCGATACCTTCTACGCCAACGTCACGCTGGGTCGGCCCTTTACGCAGGAGCAGGTCTGGGACGTGCTGGAAACGGTGCAGCTGGCGGATCTGGCGCGCGGGTTAACTGAGGGGATCAATACCCGGCTGGGGGAGCAGGGCAACAACCTCTCTGTCGGGCAAAAGCAACTTCTTGCGCTGGCGCGCGTGCTGATTGAGACGCCGCAGGTACTGATCCTGGATGAAGCGACCGCAAGCATTGACTCCGGCACCGAGCAGGCGATCCAGCAGGCGCTGGCTGCCGTGCGGGATCGCACCACGCTGGTGGTGATCGCCCACCGCCTCTCAACGATCGTCGATGCCGATACCATTCTGGTGCTGCACCGTGGCCAGGCCGTTGAACGGGGCACGCACAGAGCGCTGCTTGAGGCGAAAGGACGTTACTGGCAGATGTATCAGTTGCAGCTGGCAGGCGATGAGCTGGCCGCCAGCGTGCGCGAGGAAGAGTCACTCAGCGCCTGATGCACCATAACAAGGCAATGCGCTAACAGTCATAACCGTTGGTGCAAAACTGAAACGCACCCTGCACTGCCATGGTGCGTTTTTTTTCACCCCTTCTCGATATCTGCGCGCTGCGCCGCTTTCCTGCTCACATTTCAGTTCTGGCACACCCTTTGCAATATCCCTTTCGTGTTAGCTGCGGCCATTACCGAATTCTGACTGGAGGGGATATATGAAGCTGGTTACGGTGGTAATCAAACCATTCAAACTCGAAGACGTGCGTGAAGCGCTGTCTTCCATGGGTATTCAGGGACTGACTGTCACCGAAGTGAAAGGCTTTGGGCGTCAGAAGGGTCATGCCGAGCTTTATCGCGGGGCGGAATACAGCGTTAACTTCCTGCCAAAAGTGAAGATTGATGTGGCGATTGCCGACGATCAGCTTGATGAGGTGATTGATGTCGTCAGCAAAGCGGCCTACACCGGAAAAATTGGCGACGGCAAAATTTTCGTTGCCGAACTACAGCGCGTCATTCGCATCCGTACCGGCGAATCTGACGAAGCGGCGTTGTAAGTAACTCCTGGCACACAGTGATAGGGATCGAGAAAATGAAGATAGCAACAATGAAAACAGCTCTGGGGTCGCTGGCACTGCTGCCGGGCCTGGCAATGGCTGCACCGGCTGTGGCAGACAAAGCCGATAACGCCTTTATGATGATTTGCACCGCGCTGGTGCTGTTCATGACAATCCCTGGGATCGCGCTATTTTACGGCGGTCTGATCCGCGGCAAAAACGTACTCTCCATGCTGACGCAGGTTGCCGTCACGTTCGCGCTGGTGTGCGTGCTGTGGGTGGTTTACGGTTACTCGCTGGCCTTCGGAGAGGGCAACGCCTTCTTCGGCAACGTTAACTGGGCGATGCTGAAAAATATCGAGCTGACCGCGGTGATGGGCAGCTTCTATCAGTATATTCATGTCGCGTTCCAGGGCTCATTCGCCTGCATCACCGTGGGGCTGATTGTGGGCGCGCTGGCTGAGCGTATCCGCTTCTCTGCGGTACTGATTTTCGTGGTGGTCTGGCTGACGCTCTCCTATATCCCGATTGCACATATGGTCTGGGGCGGTGGTCTGTTAGCTTCTCATGGCGCGCTGGACTTTGCGGGCGGCACCGTTGTACACATCAACGCCGCGGTAGCCGGTCTGGTAGGCGCATACCTGATTGGCAAGCGCGTGGGCTTCGGGAAGGAAGCCTTCAAGCCGCACAATCTGCCGATGGTCTTTACCGGCACCGCCATCCTCTACTTTGGCTGGTTCGGCTTCAATGCGGGTTCAGCCAGCGCTGCTAACGAAATCGCCGCGCTGGCCTTCGTGAATACCGTGGTGGCAACCGCTGGCGCTATCCTTTCGTGGGTATTTGGCGAGTGGGCCGTCCGCGGCAAGCCATCGCTGCTGGGTGCCTGTTCTGGAGCGATTGCAGGTCTGGTGGGTATTACCCCAGCGTGCGGTTACGTGGGCGTAGGCGGTGCACTGCTGATCGGTATCGTCGCGGGTCTGGCGGGGCTGTGGGGCGTTACCGCACTGAAACGTGTTCTGCGCGTTGACGATCCGTGTGATGTGTTTGGCGTACACGGTGTATGCGGCATTATCGGCTGTATCATGACCGGGATCTTTGCTGCCCAATCTCTGGGCGGCGTAGGTTACGCAGAAGGCGTGACCATGATGCATCAGGTGCTGGTACAGCTGGAAAGCATCGCGATCACCGTTGTCTGGTCCGGTGTTGTGGCCTTTATCGGTTACAAACTGGCTGATATGACCGTTGGACTGCGCGTGCCTGAAGAGCAGGAGCGCGAAGGCCTGGACGTCAACAGCCACGGCGAGAATGCGTATAACGCCTAATAAACAGCAAAACGGTAACCTTTGGTTGCCGTTTTTTAATGTTTATTCCCTCTCCTTGTGGGAGAGGGCCAGGGGGAGGGCATCAGGCCGCACAACATCATCCGCGATTACGCATCACGCCTTCCTGCACGGTAGACGCCACCAGCACGCCATCCTGCGTATAAAACTCTCCGCGCACAAATCCTCGCGCACTTGAGGCAGACGTACTCTCCACGCTGTAAAGCAGCCACTCATTCATGTTGAACGGGCGGTGGAACCACATGGAATGATCAATCGTTGCCACCTGCATCCCTTTTTCCAGGAAGCCCACGCCGTGCGGCTGTAGTGCCACTGGCAGGAAGTTGAAATCTGAGGCGTAACCCAGCAGATACTGATGTACGCGGAAATCTTCCGGTACGGTCCCGTTGGCCCGGATCCACACCTGGCGTTTCGGCTCGGCGGCGTGGCCTTTCATCGGGTTGTGGAACTCGACAGGGCGGATCTCCAGCGGTTTATCGCAGAGAAATTTCTCTTTAACCTGCGGCGGAAGAAGATGCGCCAGCGCGCGGGCAATCTCGGTTTCCGATTTCAGATCGTCCGGTGACGGGGCAGGCGGCATCATTTTTTGATGCTCATAGCCCGGCTCTGGCGCCTGGAACGAGGCGGTCATGTAGAAGATGGGTTTGCCATGCTGGATGGCCGCCACGCGACGGGCGCTGAAGCTTTGGCCGTCACGCAGAACTTCCACGTCGTACACAATCGGTTTAGCGCTGTCACCGGGGCGTAAAAAGTAGCTGTGAAACGAGTGCACCAGACGGTCTGCCGGGACGGTCTCCTTTGCGGCATACAGCGCTTGCCCCACGACCTGGCCGCCAAAAACCTGGCGTAAACCTAAATCTTCGCTCTGTCCGCGAAAAAGCCCTTCTTCTATTTTTTCCAGGTTCAGCAATGTCAGCAGATTGTTCAGTGCCTGACTCATAGTGGTCCTCAATAAACGCCGTGGCGAAAGATACGCTGATTATAACGCAGAAATGAAAGTGGTCCGATGGGTAGAATAATCTTAATATCCGGACGAAATTAGGCATAAATCCGTGATTTGTGCCACACTTGTATTCGTTGTGTGAATAAAACGACATCAGATGGGATCGATCCCGCTGGTGCATTGATGATAAGGAGACTTCAATGAAACTCGTGCCTATGCTCAGTGGTGTAGCAATTGCGGTAGCGTTGTCCGCCTGTGCTGGTAAGAGTGCCGATGTGCCGGTGCCAACAGCAAGCGCAAACGGGATTAACACCCTTTCACAGCAAGCTATTCAGCAGCCAAATGTTTCCGGTACGATCTGGATCAAACAGAAGGTTGCGCTGCCGCCGGATGCGGTTTTAACGGTCACGCTGTCTGATGCTTCCCTGGCGGATGCGCCGTCCAAAGTGCTTGCGCAGCGCGCGGTTCGTACAGAGGGTAAACAGGCGCCGTTCAGCTTTGTGCTGCCGTACAACCCGTCTGACGTGCAGCCTAATGCGCGCATCCTCCTGAGCGCGGCGGTAACGATCAACGATAAGCTGGTCTTTATCACCGATACCGTGCAGGAAGCGGTCAACAAAGGCGGCACCAAAATCGACCTGACTCTGGTACCGGTGCAGCAAACAGAAGTGCCTGTTGCAACGCAGACCAATCAGCCGACTCTGCCGACACCGCCAACACAGATGTAATCCTCTTTCGCCCTCTTCATGTTGACGAAGAGGGCGTCAGTACGCCCAGCGATATTTCTGCATATCAATCTGTCCTGCCCCGGATACCTGCACCCCTTCTGAAAGTAATGCCTGCCGCTGGCGCTGTAAGTCTGGCCCGGTGAGGGAAATTGCGCCATGGCGATTGACGACCCGGTGCCACGGTAACGTACTTCCCTCCGGTAGCCTTCTTAGTACGCCGCCAACCTGACGCGCCGCACGCGGAGAACCTGCCAGCCGGGCGACTTCCCCATAGGTTGTGACACAACCTTCCGGAATTGAGGCCACGATTTGCCACACTCGCTGTGGGAAAGTGTCATGTTCGTCCATTGTTTCTCCTGCGGGAAATCAGCGAAGGGTAATGTTATACGAAGATAAACCCCATTGTCGGGTCAGTTTGCGCAATAATCCAGCATCCGGTTGCCAGCGGCTTGCAATTGCGGTGCTTCATGGGGATAATGCGCCAGCGCGTTGGTTATCAACGCTCTCAATGGGGGCTCTGTTGGTTCTCCCGCAACGCTACTCTGTTCACCAGGTCAGGTCCGGAAGGAAGCAGCCAGGGCAGACGACGTGGGTGCCGGGATGTAGCTGGCAGGGCCCCCACCCATTTGTGCTCCTCTCCAGTCGCTCCCCCTTTATAACCGCTTAAATGATGCGGCTATTTTGTTCCGTGTAATACAGACTTCATTCAACTGAAATAATATTGTCATAAACCTGTAATAATAGACTGCCATTTTATTTTCGGATGTCTTTATTTTGTCATAAGCAAAAAATATATATCTGGATAACAAACTTATCTTCGTGTATTAAATTAAACACGTGTTCCGAAAGGATGTGACAATCATGGTAACTGCGGTTTTAAACGTAAAGATTGATGAAGCGCTAAAAGAAAGACTTCGCCACTATGCGGAAGTCAATAATGAAAATTTAAGCGTGACCACAGAGAAACTGCTGCTGCTGGCATTTGAAGCAGTAGAAGAGGCGGGAGTATCGGAAGAGGATGTTGATAATCAGCATACGGAAGAAGAGAGCGTAACTCCATTTACTCCTAAAGAAATCAAAGCACTACGTAAACTTCTGAAGAAGAGAAAATGAAACAACAACTATCGACTGCCAGTGACTACAACGAGGCCTGCAACCTGTTACGTTCCGGCTACGTGAAACATGTTCGTCTTGGCTGGAATGTTGGAAGTGATGAGTTCTTTCGAATTGCGTCTGACTGGTGTGATACCGGTGCAAAAATAAAGAAAGAAGGTGAAAATTTCATTATTTCGCTGAAAGGCTTCCCGATTCCACCTCAACATTAAGTTGTTCTTCATAAAAACTGCTGACTGCATGCGATACAGTCAGCAGTTTTTATTGTTTCTGGCGAATAATTTACACCAGGCTCCGTTTTACTGGCGCTACACTTTTATTTAACGCAAGCCACAGCGGTTTGATTCGCAATAAAGCCTCTTCAAGTTCTGGCGGATTGAGTGAGAAGGGCATACGCAGATAGCGGTCAAACGCGCCTGAAAGCCCAAAGCGCGTGCCGGTGCCCATAATGATACCTGTCGTCTCGGCGCGTGCCGCCAGTTGAGTTGCCAGCATGCCGGGCAATTCAATCCAGTATGAAAGCCCTCCCTCCGCTTCCTGAAAACGCCATTCGGGGAAATGTTCGCGCAGCATCTGGCCGCAGCGGTCGCGCCGTTCTGCCAGCATTTGCCGACGAGCAGGCAGGAAGGTTTCACTGTTTTCGATAAGCCACAGCGTGGCCAGCTGTTCCAGCACCGGAGAGCCGAGATCCAGCGTGTCGCGCGCCTGCGCGAGCGTGGCGATAGTGCGGGACGAGGCGCGGATCCAGCCGAGACGAAGCCCACCCCAGAAACTTTTTCCTGCGGAACCCAGCGTAATCACCGCGGCCTCCGGGTTGAAGGCGGCCAGCGGCGGCGGCGGGGGAGCATCGAACCAGAGATCGACCATGGTTTCATCCACCACCAGCGTGGTGCGGGTTTGCGCGGCGATATCGGTTATGGTCTGGCGCGTTGCGGCATCCATGCAGCGCCCCGTCGGATTATGAAAATCCGGCATCAGATAGGCCAGACGCGGGGCGGTCTGGGCAAGCGTTGCGGCAAAACCGTCGGTATCCCAGCCCGTTTCAGGCAACGAGACGCCCACGGGTCGGCACAGCGCCCCCTGAATGGCGGCTATCGCCAGCGGGTAGGTGGGATGATCCACCACCACACGATCGCCGGGGCCGGTCATCATTCTTAAGATCAGGGCGAAGCCGCTGACGGCACCGTTCACCACCATCACTTCATCTGCCCGGGTGGGCAGACCGCGTGCGGTGTAGCGGGCGGCGATAGCTTCACGCAGCGACGGAAGCCCAAGCTGATCGTACCCCGTCAATGCCAGATTCGGCGTGATGGCCGTCAGCGCGTGGGTGTAGGCCTGGTGGATCTCTGGCCCCGCGTTGAGCGCGGCGGTTGAGAGATCCAGCGCCGCGCTGGCAGTGGAAAGCGTGGGAACAGCACGGCTGTCGGGCAGGATCGCCCGCGAACCGCTGCCCTGACGGCTCTCCAGATAACCCTCTTCCCGCAGATGCGCCAGCGCGCTGCTGATGGTGGTGCGGCTGACGTCCAGTGCGGCGGCCAGTTCCCGCTCTCCGGGCAGACGGGTGTTTAGCGCCAGCCTGCCATCCAGAATTAACAGACGTAACGCATCAGCCAGCTGGCGCCACAGCGGGGTGCGGGAAGAGGCTTGCTGCCAGTGCCCTAACAGGCGTACCAGAGACTGGCTTCCAAAACGACGTGATGACATGTGCAGTCCACTATTTGAAAACTGGACATTAATCATAGTGCCATTTTCACCGAAGATGGAACCTGGTTCCTGGGAGAAAAGAAAATGGTACGTCGTCTGGTACAACTTTATGTCGGTTTAGGCCTGTACGGGCTTTCAACCGCGATGTTTATTCGTTCGGACCTGGGTGTCGACCCGTGGGATGTGTTTCACCTTGGCATCGCCATCCAGACCGGAATGAGCATCGGTACGGTGATAATTTTAACCGGGGCAGCGGTGCTGCTGCTGTGGATCCCGCTGCGTCAGCTGCCGGGGCTGGGGACTATCAGTAATGTGATTTGTATCGGTCTGGCGGCAGATGCGTCAATGGCGCTGATCCCGGAACTGACCTCGCTGCCCGTGCGCATTATCCTGCTGGTTTCCGGCATTGTGGTTAACGCCCTTGCCACCGGGATGTATATCGGCGCGGGCTTTGGCGCAGGCCCGCGCGACGGCCTGATGACCGGTATCCACGCCCGGCTGGGCTGGTCGATCCGCAGCGTGCGTACCGCGATCGAGGTGACCGTGTTGATCGTCGGCTACCTCCTCGGAGGAGCGTTTGGCGTAGGAACCGTGCTGTATGCATTAACCATCGGCCCGCTGATCCAGCTCTGTTTGCCGTGGTTTCGCCAGAGGCCGCGCGTGCAAAACGCATCGCAGCCGGAGCAGATTGTTTAATTTTGCGAAGCGCTCACAGGCTATGATGGTGTAACTGTGTCAGAATAGTGACCTCTCTTTTTGCGACGCCAGAATGTATGAAAGCGATCACTCTTTATGACGTTGCCCGCGTGGCGGGCGTTTCTTATCAGACCGTTTCCCGGGTGATTAACGACGCGGAACACGTTTCTGCCCGCACGCGGAAAAAGGTCCGGCAGGCCATGGCGGCGCTACACTATGTGCCTAACCGTGGCGCGCAGCAGCTGGCCGGGAAACGGACCCGCACGCTGGGGCTGATGACCAGCGATCTGGCGCTGCATGCGCCGTCGCAAATCGCTTCAGCTGTAAAATCCCGGGCAGTGGAGCAGGGGGCAAGCGTGCTCATCTCTATGGTGGAGCAGCCCGCGCAGTGTCAGGCTGCCTTGCAGGAGTTACTGGCGCAGCGCGTAGAGGCGCTGCTGGTGAACGTTCCGCTGGAAGATACGCAGGCAGAAATGCATCAGGAAATGGCCTCGCCGGTCCCGGTTCTTTTTCTCGATGTTTCCCCCTCCGCACAGGTTAACAGCCTCGTTTTCAATGCCGAACAGGGCGCTGGCCTGGGGGCGGAGCATCTGCTTTCGCTGGGGCACCAGCGAATTGCACTGCTCGCTGGGCCGGAAAGTTCTGTCTCTGCCCGGGCGCGTCTGGCGGGATGGAAAACCACGCTGGCTGAGGCTGGCGTGGAGGCGTTTGCCGTCGTTCAGGGGGACTGGAGCGCGGCCTCGGGCTATGAGAAAGGGCATCAGCTTCTAGCGGGGGCAGAACTGCCAGAGGCGATCCTCGTCGCTAACGATCAGATGGCGCTCGGCGTGATACGCGCCTGTGCTGAAAAAGGCGTTGCCGTACCGGGTCAGATCTCGGTTGTCGGATTTGATGATACGGCAGACAGCGCGTGGTTTTCGCCTCCGCTGACCACCGTTCGGCAGGCGTTCCGCGAGGCCGGTGAACGCAGCGTGGAGTGGCTCATGGCGCCTGTCCATCATGAGGAACGCTGGCAAGAACAACTTCCCGTTACCTTGATCGTTCGTCATTCCACCGCGCCGCGCGCCGCACAGCAGGCCGATCGTGAAGATCTGGCGCAACAGCTAAGAACGCTGGCGTTACTGGCGGAGAAACTGGCGCGCCGCTAGCGCTTTTGTGATCGGCCTCGCCTGGTGACGATCAAAGTCTTTACCGCCACCGTTTACCAGGGCATGTTGATTAAAATTGTGAGCGCTTCGCAAAGAGGTTGATATGTCTTCTACATTGCCGCTGACCCTCAGCGCACTTCTGGCCCGTCGTGACTGGGAAAACCCCGGCGTAACGCAGTGGAACCGTCTGGCCGCGCACGCGCCGTTTCATAGCTGGCGCGATGAAACCGTTGCCCGTGAGGATAAGCCTTCGCTGAGCAGGCGCTTGTTGAATGGCGTCTGGCGATTCAGCTTTTTCCCGGCGCCAGAGCAGGTTCCCGAGGTATGGGTCACGGACGATCTGGCGGATGCCGTTGAGACGCCTGTGCCATCGAACTGGCAGAGGGAAGGATTTGATATCCCCATTTATACCAACGTCACCTATCCGATAAATGTGAACCCGCCGTATGTTCCGGCTGAAAACCCAACCGGTTGTTACTCGCTCACATTTGAGATGGATGATGCCTGGCTGAGCGGCGGGCAAACCCGCATTATTTTTGACGGGGTGAATTCAGCTTTTCATCTGTGGTGTAACGGCCAGTGGATGGGCTATTCGCAGGACAGCCGTCTGCCTGCTGAGTTCGACCTCAGCGCCTTGCTGCGACCGGGGCAGAACCGCCTGGCGGTGATGGTGTTACGCTGGTGCGACGGAAGTTACCTGGAAGATCAGGACATGTGGCGGATGAGCGGCATTTTTCGTGACGTCTCGCTGTTGCACAAGCCGGAAACGCGGATTGCCGATTATCAGATCGTGACCGATCTGAATGCCGAATGCGATCGGGCGGTACTCAGGGTTGACGTTGCGCTGGAAGGATCACGCTACGCCGAATGCGAGGTGGCGTTTACCCTGTGGCGTAACGGCGAAGCCTGTGCGCGAACCACGCAACAACCCGGATCGGCCATTGTGGATGAACGTGGCCGTTGGGCGGAGCGGCTCACGGTGGCGATGCCCGTGAACAATCCCGCGCTGTGGAGCGCTGAAACACCGGAATGCTATCGTCTGACCCTGTCGCTTCGGGATGCGCAGGGCAACGTGCTGGAGATTGAAGCCTGCGATGTTGGCTTCAGACGCGTCGACATCAGCAACGGTCTGCTGAAGCTTAACGGCAAACCGCTGTTGATCCGCGGCGTGAACCGTCATGAACATCATCCTGAGAAGGGGCAGGTGATGGATGAGGCGACCATGCGCCGCGACATTGAACTGATGAAGCAGCATAACTTCAACGCCGCGCGCTGCTCGCATTATCCGAACCATCCTCTGTGGTACACGCTTTGCGATCGCTACGGCCTGTACGTGGTCGATGAGGCGAATATTGAAACCCATGGCATGGTGCCGATGAGCCGCCTGGCGGACGATCCGCGCTGGCTGCCTGCCATGAGCGAACGCGTAACGCGTATGGTGCAGCGGGACCGGAATCATCCGTCAATTATCATCTGGTCCCTGGGGAATGAGTCTGGTCATGGGGCGAACCACGATGCGCTGTACCGCTGGCTGAAAACCACCGATCCCAGGCGGCCGGTGCAGTACGAAGGCGGCGGCGCCAGCACGGCGGCAACCGATATTGTCTGCCCGATGTATGCCCGCGTCGATCAGGATCAGCCGTTCCCGGCGGTGCCAAAGTGGTCGATTAAAAAGTGGATCGGCATGCCGGACGAAACCCGTCCGCTGATCCTGTGCGAGTATGCCCACGCGATGGGTAACAGCTTTGGCGGCTTTGCCAGCTACTGGCAGGCATTTCGCAGCCATCCCCGGTTGCAGGGAGGCTTTGTCTGGGACTGGGTCGATCAGGCATTAACGAAAAAAGCGGAAAACGGCACGGCATTCTGGGCCTACGGCGGCGATTTTGGCGATACGCCTAACGATCGTCAGTTCTGTCTCAACGGGCTGGTGTTTCCCGATCGTACCCCGCACCCGGCCCTTTACGAGGCACAGCGTGCCCAGCAGTTCTTTACCTTTACGCTGGTGAGCACTGCTCCGCTGGTGGTCGAGATCCAGAGCGATTATCTGTTCCGTCATACTGACAACGAGCATCTGCAATGGTCGGTGGCGCGTGACGGTGCGGTATTGGCCTCTGGCGAAATAGCCCTTTCTGTGGCACCCCAGGGGACGCAGCGCGTTGAGATCCCGCTGCCTGAACTTGCCGCTGAGCCGGGCGAGGTCTGGTTCAATGTGGAGGTTGTTCAGCCGCAGGCCACGCCGTGGTCGCCACCCGGCCATCGTTGTGCCTGGGATCAGTGGCCTCTCCCGGCTCCGCTGTACCTTGCGCCACCGAAAGCAGGCGGGATCCCTCCGCAGCTAACGGTGCAGGACGAGGTGCTGGATATCACTCATCAGCAGCAGCGCTGGCAGTTTTGCCGTCTCACCGGAAACCTGACCCAGTGGTGGAATGGGAGCACTGAAACGCTCCGTTCCCCGCTAACGGATAACTTTACCCGCGCCCCGCTGGACAATGACATTGGCGTCAGCGAGGCGACCCGCATCGATCCGAACGCGTGGGTGGAGCGCTGGAAAGCGGCAGGGATGTATGAGATGTCCGCGCGCCTCCTCCAGTGTGAAGCGGAGCAGCATGCCCGTGAGGTGGTGGTGACCACGCAGCACGTCTGGGAGCATCAGGGTAAAGCGCTGTTTATCAGCTGCAAGGTCTGGCGGATTGATGACCACGGTGTGCTGCACGGTGATGTGCAGGTGACGGTGGCGTCTGATATTCCTGAGCCTGCTCGCGTGGGCCTGAGCGTTATGCTGGCGGATATCCCGGAAACGGTGCGCTGGCTGGGGCTGGGTCCGCTGGAGAACTATCCGGACAGAAAACTGGCGGCGCAGCAGGGGCGATGGGCGTTACCGCTGGAAGAGATGCATACACCGTATATCTTCCCGACGGAGAACGGTTTGCGCTGCGACACCCGCGAGCTGACGTTTGGCTCCCATCAGTTGCAGGGACAGTTCCATTTCTCACTGAGCCGTTATAGCCAGCGGCAGCTGCATGAGACAACGCATCAGCATTTGCTGCGGGAAGAGGCTGGCTGCTGGCTGAATCTTGACGCGTTTCACATGGGCGTAGGGGGAGACGACTCATGGAGCCCGAGCGTGGCCCCGGCCTTCATTCTGCAAAACCGCCAGCTGCACTATAACTTTAGCTGGCAGCAGAACGGCTGAGCGGTAACGTGCGGCCACTGTTGTGGCCGCAATGCTTATCCCAGGATCCCGCTTACGCCGTGAATGCCCATATAAATCCCGACGAGCGCGATCAGTGCCGCAGAGATCCACGGCGCCTTGCGCGAAAAGGCGCTAAAGCCGGGCCAGCGCTTCGCCGCGTGTTTCATGCTTAATGCGGCAATTGCGCCAGAAGCAACGAGTGTGAGCGCCAGTCCGATACTGAAGCTGAACACCAGCGTGGCGCCGAGCGCAAAATGTTTCAGTTGCAGGCAGATCAGCAGCACCGTAATGGAGGCCGGACAGGGGATAAGCCCACCGGTCAGGCCGAATAACGCGATTTGCCCGGTAGTGACCTCTCTACCCTTGAAGCGTCGGTTAATGTCCTGGGCGTGTGCGCGCTGGTGGGCATCCTGCCACTCCTCTTCAACCAGAGGAGACGAGTGGTCATGATGATGCGCGTGGTCGTGATGATGATCATGATGGTGGTGATGATCATGATGGTGGTGATGCGGCTGGCTCTCCCGCCAGGTCCGCCATGCCATCCACAGGGCGATCGTCACGATCAGAACCCCGGAGATCAGCTGAAACCATGGCTCAGACGTATGTGCATCCCATCCCCGACCAAACCATAATCCCGCCATCGCAATGATCCAGACGACCGCCGTATGAGACAGCGTTGCGGCCAGCCCAAGCAACACTGCCTGTTTCAACGTACCGCGGATCGCCACAATGAAAGCCGCCATCATTGTTTTTGAATGGCCTGGTTCAAGGCCGTGGAGCGCGCCAAGCAGGATGGCGCTGGGGACAAACAGCCAGGCGTTGCCCTGCTGAAGAAGAGAAGAAAAATCGTTCATTGAATATTCCGGGGTGGAAAACATGCCGGGAATAGTACTCCCCCCCAGTAGGTTAATACTACCCCCCAGTAGAAAAATACCCAGGGGGAGTAGAGCGTGATATGCTTTTTACGCCACCAGAGAGGAGCTAAGCGATGTCACACACGGTCCGTGATAAAAAGAAGTTATTGACCCGCCTGAAGAAAATTCAGGGGCAGAGCACTGCGCTGGAAAAAATGCTCAACAGCGATCATGAATGCGCCGAGGTGTTACAGCAGCTGGCGGCGATCAGGGGCGCGGTAAACGGCATGATGATGCAGGTGATTGAGGGACATTTAACCGATCACGTGGTGAAAGAGCCAGAGGAAGCGCAGCGCGAGGCCGATCTCGGGGTCGTGATGCAGGTGATCAAATCGTACCTTAAGTAATGTGCTTCTCCAGGTTATGTCCGGCCCAGAGAATGAAATCCGCTTCAGGCAGCGCCTTGCTGAAATACCAGCCCTGGCCGTACTCTACGCCGTGGCGATGCAACCATTCAATCTGCCCTTCAGTTTCAATGCCTTCTGCAACCATCGCCAGCTTAAGCGATTTGGCCATTTCGATGATGTGGGGAGTCACGTGCTTGTACTCCAGCGCGTCCACAAAGGATTTATCAATCTTCAGGGTATCGACATCCAGATCCTGCAAATAGCTCAGGCTGGAGTAACCCGTACCAAAATCATCGATGTAGATAGCGTGCCCGGCGCGGCGAAACGCAGCGATGGCAGGCACGCTGACGGCGGGATCGGCAAAGCCGCGCTCGGTTAATTCAAGGGCGATCTGGCGCGGGTGAACTTCCCATTTGTTGAGCAACTGACTCAGCAGGCGAGGCAGCTCGGGAGACGTTAAATCGGATGGCGCAAGATTGACAGAGATGTGCATTTACGGATGCTGATGCAGCCAGGCGCCTAAATCCTCAAACACCTCATTCACCACCAGTTGCGTCAGCGTTGAAATCAGCCCCGTCTGCTCAGCCAGCGGAACAAAGAGATCGGGCGACAGGTTAGTGCCATCTGGCTGCGGCCAGCGCATCAGCGCTTCAGCACCCACCAGTTTTCCACTACACAGCGCCACGATGGGCTGATAGTGAACCTCAATCTCCCGGTTGTTGATCGCGTCGATCAGGCGGTGACGCGGGGATAACAAACGGCGGAGGATGCGCAGAACAATAAGGGCAGCAACCAGGCTTATCAGAATGCCAGCCGGTAGCCAGATGATCAGCTGCTGGTGCCAGGATTCCGCCAGCGGTTTTAACGACGCCCACGCGATTACCGTAAAACCAAGCTCGGGTACGGGTTTAAAAATATACATCGAGCCGTTGTACTGGAGGCTTGAAATGTCCTGCTTATCACTCACCCTGGTAAGAATGTGCGGATCGGGCGGATTGCTGTGGGCGAATATACGATGGGTTGAACTGCCCACCAGCGCGGCGTCCATCGAAATATCACCGAACGGAACAACGTCCACCAGTGATGCCGGATCGATCATGACCAGATAATGGCCTTTCCCCATAACGACCATATAGCGGTGAATACCAAGGTCGTTCTGCGAGGTGAGCCACGCGCGGTAACCATCTCCGGTGATTCGCATAGGAGGGGGTAAGGTTGCCGTATTACTGGATTGTTCCAGAGAAGAGCAGAGCGGCTTCGTACTCTCGATATACATCACTTCCTGGATATAGCGCCACGAAAATGCGACCCGACGCATCTCGCGTAAATGCAGGGGGGAACAGGGGGGCGCATCGAATGTTTGCATGTGCGTGAGCGCCTGTTTTGCCTGGGAGACGACTCTGTCGGTGCGTACCAGGACGCGTGACGCGAAGATGTCCAGTGCATCCACAAATTTCTCCTCTGCCTGACGATGCGCCAGCCAGATACTGAGGCACACAGGGACCAGCACTGAGAAGATCAATACGCCTGTTACCAGGTTGACCAGATGTCGGGTTCGCATGCTGCTTTATCCTTTCCCTATGCCCGCCTGGGGCATGGAGATTCCGCGCCAGAGGAGAAGGTTTTTATCGTTAAATGATATCGTTATAGCATGCGACAGTCTCAGGCAGGTATCTGAATAAACCTTTCAAAAACAGGTGGAGCGTCACAGGGGTTGTTTTTGCAGCAAAGCCCAGATATTATTTTGTTATGTTATAACAATACATGAAGTCCAGAGATGAAACCGAATATCCATCCAACCTACCGTACCGTTGTGTTTCATGACACCACGGCGAATGAATACTTTAAAGTCGGCTCTACGATTAAGACAGACCGTGAAATTGAGCTTGAGGGAGAAACGTATCCCTACGTCACCCTTGATGTCTCCTCTAAATCACATCCGTTTTATACCGGTAAGCAGAAGACCTTCTCGACGGATGGCAGCGCGGCGCGCTTCCGCAAGCGTTTTGGCGGCTTTCTTGATGCGAAGCGAGGCTAATCATGCAGGTGCTTAACTCATTGCGCAGTGCAAAACAGCGTCACCCGGATTGCCAGATCGTTAAACGTAAAGGGCGTCTGTACGTGATTTGCAAATCAAACCCGCGTTTTAAGGCGGTGCAGGGGCGTAAAAAAAGGCGCTAAACACATGCTCAGCGCCTTTTCCTGGTGCAGCCCTGTCAGCTACTGGCAGGGCGGGAGAGGGTAAAAACGTCATAAAACGACAGTTCGCCTTTGGTCGAAACCATTTTTTGTAGCTTCTCTTTAAGCCCGGTTTCGACTGAGGGTGAACGCATAATATTGTCGATGAGTTCAGGCGGCACATAACGCGTGTTGTACCACTCCCCGTTGTAGCACACGCGGAAATCGAGTACATCGATATCTTCATACCGGTAACGCGGATTGACGTCGAAAAAGAAAAACGCGTTAAACACCACGAACAGCACAACCAGCAGCCAGACGGAATCGACCAGCGTTTCAGATCTCAGCATGACGATAAGCGTTGCCAGCCAGGCGGCGTACATGGCGACGAACAAACCGGGGTGTTTGCGAATAAAGCTGATGCTAAAGCGCGGGCGATTGTCGCGCTTTTCGCGGGTATTGAGATCGTCGATGGTGGCGGTAAGCAGGCGCTGTATCTCTGTCATTTTTTGCCTTTATGATTGTTGAAAATACAGGTGATCAGCCTATTTTATGAGAGGGGTTTACGCGATGAAAGTAACAGTTATGCCAGGAAAAAGCATAACAGTTACTCAGTATGCGCTTAGAGCATTTTTATGATTTTTGCCGGATTCCCGCCTACGACCGCATTGGCCGGGACGTCTTTGGTCACTACCGCGCCGGAAGCAATCACCACATTATCGCCAATGGTCACGCCCGGATTAATCACCGCGCGTCCGCCGATCCAGACGTTATCTCCAATGGTGACCGGTTTACCGTACTCCAGCCCACTGTTACGTTCGGTCGCATCCAGGGGATGCGTGGCCGTATAAATGTGAACACCCGGTGCGAGCATACAGTTATCACCAATATGAATCGGACAGACGTCAAGCATCACGCAGTCGAAGTTGGCGTAAAAGTTGTTACCCAAATAGATGTTATAGCCATAATCGCAGCGGAAGCTCGGCTCGATATAGGCACCTTCGCTTTGGCCCAGCAGCTCAGCTAACACGGCGCGACGTTCGGCTTTCTCATCGGGTGCGGTATGGTTATAGCGGTGAATAAGATGACGCGCGCGTAAACGGTCAGCCCGCAGCGTGTCATCGCCAGGGCGGTAATATTCACCTGCAATCATCTTCTGTTTTTCTTCACTCATGGGAACCTCTCTGGGATCGTTTTACGTAGCGTAAAGAGGATTAGCCAGAAAGGGAACGTTCCCTAAAAGTGGCTGTGACGGAAATCACAACATTCTTGCGCAGAGATACGTTTTATACGGGAACCTGGCGTTTGCACTTGAAGCGTAATACGAAAGGTAAATTCAGCTTAACAACGGGCGTAGTGCCTTTACAGCCTCTCTTCAATGATTAACGGACAAATTTCCATACCGATGAGGGGATCTTGTCATACAGTTTATTCATGGTCAGTTCAGCAAGGCGATGGTCAGCGGCTGAATAAAATACCGCCAGTTCATTATCAGACAGCTCGTATTTATTTTTCTCAATAACACGTTCGAGGGTGTCAATTGACTGGCAGCGTCGCAGGCGCATCAAATAATCGACTTTCGTTAATGGTTTTTCAGACATAAATTCACCTTAGTAATTGTAATAATTCTAACAGGAAAGACTAACCGGGTTTGCTCTGCTGACATTCGTGAAGCAGCGAAATAGACGGTTTCCTGATTTACGCCATTTCTGCAAATCCTGTGCGTTAATGCCGTAGCTGCTGAACAACATAAAGGTGTCGTCCAGGTATTCATCAATTTGCTCTATCAACTTATTATCTTCATTGTACTTAATTTTATAATTAAGTGCGAAGGTAGCGATATGCTCAATCAGCTCGTTGAGCTGTAAATTGATAGCAGACGTTGGATCGTTTACCCAGCCATGGTTACTTTCTTCAAGATTGGCAAGGCAGTCATGGTACAAGGATTCGCAGAGAAATTTCAACTGCGCGATATCATGCCTTTTTGGCGAGTACTCGTCCATAGCGCATCCCCTTCTGAGTGATTTTTTACTCACCGAACATCATGTCGGGATGGATACAACTTGCTAAGCCACACGGGAGCTGTGTTCCTGATAACTCTAACTATAAGCCACTCTGATCAAGATTTCACCGCGCTATTACGAAAAATTACAATTAAATCGTTACTGTGCGAGCCTTTACGCAAATGTACCTTTTGCAGCGAACGCGTTAATCAATAAAAAAGACGTTTTTTATCGCTTCCTTAAAATTCATTGAGTTAGCGCAAAGTTTCATGTGAAGTCCGAAATCAGACATCTTCAGATATTTTTCATTACTTAGGAATAGTCCGAATAATTTACGCCGAGAAATGAGAATAAAAGAAGACTAAGTTCCTGGTGTAAGTTATCAGCCTATTATGATAGGCCTTATTAAAAAGAAGAAAATAAATAGAATGACAATAGGTCTATTTTATGAATTTTCAGAAAATGAAAAAGGCCGCAAATGCGGCCTTTTTATCATGTGAAACCGGTATCAGTGATGTTCTACCGAGTGATTGTGCTCAACATCTTCATTTTTACGGCTGAAGCGGCGACGAACCACCACGAAGAACACCGGCACAAAGAAGATGGCGAGAACGGTCGCCGTGACCATACCACCCATTACACCGGTACCCACCGCGTTCTGCGCGCCGGAGCCAGCACCGGAGCTGATAACCAGCGGCATAACACCCAGGATAAACGCCAGGGACGTCATCAGGATTGGACGCAGACGCATACGCACCGCTTCAAGCGTCGCCTCGATAAGTCCTTTGCCTTCTTTCTCCATCAGATCTTTGGCGAATTCAACGATAAGTATCGCGTTCTTCGCCGACAAGCCAATGGTTGTCAGCAGGCCTACCTGGAAGTAAACGTCGTTGGTCAGCCCACGGAACGTTGCGGCAAGCAGCGCACCGATAACCCCCAGCGGTACCACCAGCATTACGGAGAACGGAATCGACCAGCTCTCATACAATGCCGCCAGACACAGGAACACCACAATCAGTGAAATGGCGTACAGGGCAGGGGCCTGGTTACCGGACAGACGTTCCTGATAGGACATGCCGGTCCAGTCGTAGCCGATACCCGCAGGCAGTTTGCTGGCCAGTTCTTCCATCAGGTTCATGGCTTCACCGGTGCTTCGGCCTGGTGCCGCCTGACCGAGGATTTCCATCGATGGCAAGCCGTTATAACGCTCCAGACGTGGCGAACCGTATTCCCAGTGCGAGGTTGAGAAGGCGGAGAACGGCACCATCTGGCCATTGCTGCCGCGAACGTACCAGTTGTTGATATCGTTCGGCAGCATGCGGTATTGCGCTTCAGACATCACGTACACTTTCTTCACGCGACCACGGTCGATGAAGTCGTTGACGTAGCTACCGCCCCAGGCCGCGCCCAGCGTGGTATTGATGTCGCTGATGGACACGCCCAGCGCCTGAGCTTTCTCCTGGTCGATATCGATTTTGTACTGCGGCGTATCTTCCAGGCCGTTAGGACGTACGCCCACCAGCAGGTCAGGGTGTTTT
Source organism: Enterobacter cloacae complex sp. IR5418 (assembly GCF_049238105.1). Taxonomy (NCBI): domain Bacteria; kingdom Pseudomonadati; phylum Pseudomonadota; class Gammaproteobacteria; order Enterobacterales; family Enterobacteriaceae; genus Enterobacter; species Enterobacter cloacae complex sp. IR5418. The sequence goes on from NZ_JBMKHS010000002.1 coordinate 126,335, forward strand.
GCCACCTCACCAAACAGCTGGTTACGCGCCTGAGTCAGTTTTTCATGGCCCAGACCGCCCTGGTCAATCAGCTGGAAGTCGAAGCCGGTCGCCGTACCCAGTTCAACAATTGCTGGCAGGTTAAAGGCGAAGACCATCGCATCTTTAATCTGCGAGAAGGTGCCCATCGCACGGCCAGTAATCGCCTCTACCTTGTTCTCTGCGCCCGGACGTTCAGACCAGTCTTTCAGAGAAACGAAGGCGATACCGGTGTTCTGACCACGACCCGCGAAGCCAAAGCCGTTAACCGCAAACACGGATTCAACGTTGTCTTTCTCTTTGGTCAGGAAGTAGTCGGTCATCTCATCCAGCACTTTCTGCGTACGCTCTTGCGTCGCACCGGCCGGAAGCTGAGCCATGCTCAGGAACACGCCCTGGTCTTCATCGGGCAGGAACGAGCTTGGCAGACGAACGAACAGGAAAGCCATCCCTACCACGATGATGATATAGAGCAGCAGGTAACGACCGGTGCTGCGCAGGATGTTACCCACGCTGTCGGTGTAGTGGTGCGTGCTCTTATCAAACATGCGGTTAAACCAGCCGAAGAATCCTTTGTGCTCGCCGTGGCCGCCTTTCTGAATCGGCTTCAGCATCGTTGCGCACAGGGCTGGCGTCAGGATCAGTGCAACCAGTACCGACAGCGCCATCGCCGAAACGATGGTGATGGAGAACTGACGGTAAATCGCACCGGTAGAGCCGCCGAAGAAGGCCATCGGGATAAATACCGCTGACAGTACCATCGCGATACCGACCAGCGCGCCCTGGATCTGGCCCATTGATTTACGGGTTGCTTCCTTCGGCGGCAGGCCTTCTTCCGCCATGACACGCTCGACGTTCTCTACCACCACGATGGCGTCATCCACCAGCAGGCCGATGGCGAGCACCATCCCGAACATTGTCAGGGTGTTTATCGAGTAGCCAAATATCGCCAGCACCGCGAAGGTCCCGAGCAGTACAACCGGCACGGCGATGGTTGGGATCAGCGTTGCGCGGAAGTTTTGCAGGAACAGGTACATGACCAGGAAGACGAGGATGATCGCCTCAACCAGGGTTTTTACCACTTCGTGAATCGAAATTTTAACGAATGGCGTGGTGTCATACGGATAAACGATTTTCAGACCTGACGGGAAGAACGGTTCCATCTTCTTCAGCTCTGCACGGATAGCCGTCGCGGTGTCCAGGGCGTTAGCGCCTGTCGCCAGTTTGATACCCAGGCCGGAAGCCGGTTTGCCGTTGAACTTCGCAACTACGTCGTAGTTCTCACCGCCCAACTCAACCTTCGCCACGTCACGCAGGCGCACCTGCGAACCATCCTGATTCACTTTCAGCAGAATTTTACTGAACTCATCGGCGGAGGTCAGACGCGTTTGGGCGATGATAGAGGCGTTAAGCTGCTGGCCTTTCACCGGCGGCGTACCACCCAACTGACCGGCGGCAACCTGGGCGTTCTGCGCTTTAATCGCGTTAATCACGTCAACCGGCGTCAGCTGGAAGTTGTTTAGTTTATTCGGATCCATCCAGATACGCATCGCGTACTGGGAACCGAACAGCTGAACGTCACCCACACCAGACGTACGGCTGATGGCGTCTTTCATGTTGGCGCCCACGTAGTCGGAAATATCCTCCTGCGTCATGGTGCCGTTGGTGTTGATTACGCCGACAACCATCAGGAAGCTACTGGACGATTTCTCGACGCTCACACCCTGCTGTTGCACTTCCTGCGGCAGCAGGGGCATCGCCAGCTGCAATTTGTTCTGCACCTGAACCTGCGCAATGTCCGCATCCGTACCGGATTCAAAGGTCAGGGTGATCTGAACCGTACCGGTTGAGTCACTGTTTGAGGACATGTACATCAGGTTATCGATACCGTTCATGTTCTGTTCGATAACCTGCGTAACGGTGTCCTGCACCGTTTTGGCATCAGCGCCCGGGTAGGTTGCGGAGATCGTCACTGCCGGCGGCGCAATCGTTGGATATTGCGCAACAGGCAGCTTCAGGATCGCAAGCCCCCCGGCCAGCATGATGATTATGGCGATCACCCATGCAAATATGGGGCGATCGATAAAGAAATTAGGCATGTCTTAACGGCTCCTGTTTAAGTTAAGACTTGGTTTGTTCTGACTGGCCAGCGGCCGACGCTTGTTGTTTGTCGTCAGATTTCACTTCCTGAGCTTTGACCTGCGCACCAGGACGAACTTTTTGCAAACCAGTAATAATTACGCGATCGCCATCTTTCAGACCTTGCGTCACCAGCCACTTGTCGCCAATCGCCTGCGTTGCAGTGATATTGCGCATTTCGACTTTGTTATCGGCGCCCACAACCAGCGCGCTCGCATCGCCACGTGGCGTACGGGTCACACCTTGCTGCGGAACCAGAATGGCGCTTGGGTTAGTCCCTTCTTCAAGACGGGCGCGTACGAACATACCCGGCAGCAGGGTTTTATCCGGATTCGGGAAAATCGCCCGGATGGTGATAGAGCCGGTGGTCTGATCGACGGTCACATCAGAAAATTCCAGTGTGCCGGTCTGTGAGAACTTGATACCGTCGTTGGTAACCAGTTCCACTTTGGCTTTACCGTTTTCCTGTTTCAGTTGACCGCTGGCCAGCTCCTGTTTGAGACGCAGGAAATCGTTGCTGGACTGGGTGACGTCAACGTAGATCGGGTCAAGCTGCTGAACGGTGGCCAGCGCGGTGGTTTGACCGTTCTGCACCAGCGCACCTTCGGTGACGGCAGATTTACCAATGCGACCGCTGATAGGGGAGGTCACTTTGGTGTAGGCCAGGTTAATACGCGCGGTTTCTACCGCCGCTTTTGCCGCCACAACGGCTGCGTTAGCTTGCTGCGCATCGGCCAGGGCAGTGTCGTAATCCTGTTGGCTGATGTACTGCGTGCCGAGCAGTTTCTTGTAACGATTCAACGTCAGCTGCGAAATTTTGGCCGCTGCTTCGGCTTTCGCCAGATCGCCCTTCGCGCTCTCATAAGACGCCTGATAGGTTGCTGGATCAATCTGATACAGAGACTCACCTGCTTTGACATCACCGCCTTCGGTGAAGTTACGTTTCAGGATGATACCGCTCACCTGAGGACGCACTTCTGCAATGCGATAGGCGCTGGTGCGGCCCGGTAGTTCTGTTGTCATCTGGAGAGGTTCGGATTTGAGCGTCACGACGCCAACTTCTGGCACCTGCTGAGCCCCTTGTTGAGCCTGTTTGTCGTCACATCCTGTAAGCGCTAAGCTGCCTGAGAGCATCAGAACGACCGCCAGAGGCGTTAACCCTCTGTTTTTGTTCATATGTAAACCTCGAGTGTCCGATTTCAAATTGATCAAGGGTCCTGAGTCTAAAAACCCATTGCTGCGTTTATATTATCGTCATGCTATGGTACATACATTCATAAATGTATGTAAATCTGACTCCTGTAAATTCATCAACGTATGGCACGAAAAACCAAACAACAAGCGCTGGAAACCCGACAACACATTCTTGATGTGGCAATGCGTTTGTTTTCACAGCAGGGTGTTTCGGCAACCTCGCTGGCACAGATTGCTCAGGCCGCTGGCGTCACGCGGGGAGCGATTTACTGGCATTTCAAAGACAAGTCCGACCTGTTTGGTGAAATCTGGGAGCTTTCAGAGTCCAGCATTAGCGATCTTGAGAGTGAGTATCGGGCAAAATTCCCTCACGATCCACTCTCAGTGTTAAGAGAAATTCTAGTATATATCCTTGAAGCGACAGTTGTTGAAGAGCGTCGCCGTCTGATGATGGAAATCATCTTCCATAAATGTGAGTTCGTTGGCGAAATGGCGGTGGTTCAGCAGGCGCAGCGCGACCTGTGTCTGGAAAGCTACGATCGCATCGAACAGGTGCTTACGGAATGCATGCAGGCCAAAATGCTTCCCGCCACATTACTCACCCGCCGGGCGGCGATCCTGATGCGCAGCTATATTTCCGGCCTGATGGAGAACTGGCTTTTCGCCCCGGAGTCGTTCGATCTTAAGTCAGAGGCGCGCAGCTACGTCGAAATTTTTCTCGAGATGTGCCAGCTCTGTCCGACTCTTCAAAGTAAACTTAGCCCGCGCCCTGCCTGATCGAACCCGGTAAAAATTGTAGACGCTGACCTTCGTGCTATTCTGCTTCATCCGGGCGTGATATCCTTCACGCCCGACTATTTCCGGTCATTTCTCACATCACATTCAAGACTATGCTGCACACCAATCGCTCGCAACATCCTGTTCTGGCCGTTTTCTTGATCCTGCTGTTTTACTTTGCAGCCGCACCGCTTTCGTATGCCCGTGCAGACAACGGCAGTGACACTCCCACGCGTGCTGAGGTTCAGGCGGAACTCGACACCCTGAATAAGCAGAAAGATCTCTCCGCCCAGGAGAAACTCGTTCAGCAGGATCTGACGGAAACCCTGGAAACGCTGGACAAGATCGATCGCATCAAAGCCGAAACGGCCCAGCTGCGACAGAAGGTGGCTCAGGCGCCGGAGAACATGCGTAAGGCTACGGAGGCGCTGAATGCGCTCAGCGACGTCGATAACGACGATGAAACCCGAAAAACGCTTACCACGCTGTCGTTGCGCCAGCTTGAGTCGCGCGTGGCGCAGTTGCTGGACGATCTGCAAACGGCGCAGTCCGATCTCTCGACCTACAACAGCCAGCTGGTTTCGCTGCAAACCCAGCCAGAGCGCGTGCAGAACGCCATGTATTCCGCGTCGCAACAGCTTCAGCAGATACGTAACCGTCTGAATGGCATCACCGTGGGGGAAGGGGCGCTTCGTCCCACCCAGCAAACGCTGCTGAACATCCAGCAGACGTTGCTGAACGCGGAGATTGAACAGCAGCGCAAGAGTCTGGAAGGCAACACGGTGCTACAGGATGCGCTGCAAAAACAGCGTGACTACGTGACCGCGAATATCAACCGGCTTGAGCATCAGCTTCAGCTGTTGCAGGAAGCGGTGAACAGCAAGCGCCTGACGCTGACCGAAAAAACGGCGCAGGAAGCGGTCTCGCCAGACGAAACGGCGCGTATTCAGGCCAACCCGCTGGTGAAGCAGGAGCTGGAGATTAACCACCAGTTGAGCGAGCGTCTGATTCAGGCGACGGAAAACGGCAGCGCGCTGGTGCAGCAAAATATCAAAGTCAAAAACTGGCTGGATCGCGCGTTGCAGGCCGAGCGTAACGTCAAAGAGCAGATTGCCGTCCTGAAGGGCAGCCTGCTGCTGTCGCGCATTCTCTACCAGCAACAGCAGACGCTGCCGTCCGCCGACGAGCTGGAAGACATGACCAACCGCATTGCGGATCTGCGTCTTGAACAGTTTGACGTCAACCAGCAGCGCGATGCGCTGTTCCAGAGTGATACCTTCGTTGCCAAAGTGGAAGAGGGCCATTCAAGTGAAGTGAACGCAGAAGTTCACGACGCGCTGTTACAGGTTGTGGACATGCGCCGCGAACTGCTCGATCAGCTTAACAAGCAGCTGGGCAATCAGCTGATGATGGCGATTAACCTGCAAATCAACCAGCAGCAGCTGGTGAGCGTTTCAAAAAGCCTCCAGGAGATCCTGACCCAGCAGATTTTCTGGGTGAACAGCAACAAACCCATGGACTGGGACTGGTTTAAATCTTTCCCGGAAACGCTGAAATCCCAGATCAAAAGCATGAAAATTACCGTGAACTGGGAGAAAGCCTGGCCTGCGGTGATGATCGCCTTCCTGGCCGGATTACCGCTGTTATTGATTGCCGGGCTGATTCGCTGGCGTTTGAAATGGCTGAAACAGTACCAGGCGAAGCTGGCCTCGGAAGTGGGGCAACTGCGTAACGACAGCCAGCTGCACACCCCGAAAGCGATCCTGATCGACCTGATCCGTGCTCTGCCGGTCTGCCTGTTGATACTCGCCGTGGGCCTGATCCTGCTGACCATGCAGCTGAATATCAGCGATCTGCTGTGGGCATTCAGCAAGAAGCTGGCGCTGTTCTGGCTGGTGTTTGGTCTGTGCTGGAAAGTGCTGGAAAAAGATGGCGTCGCCGTCCGCCACTTCAACATGCCGGAAAAACTCACCAGCCACTGGCGTCGCCAGATTGTGCGCATCAGCCTCGCGCTGCTACCGCTGCACTTCTGGTCTGTTGTGGCCGAGCTTTCGCCGCTGCATCTGATGGATGACGTGCTGGGGCAGCTGGTGATTATGCTGAACCTGCTGCTGATTGCCGTCCTGATGTGGCCAATGTGTCGCGACAGCTGGCGGGATAAAGAGTCTCACAATCTTCGTCTGGTTACCGTAACGGTGCTGGCGATCATTCCGCTGGCGCTGATGGTGCTGACCGCGACGGGTTACTTCTATACCACGCTTCGTCTGTCAGGCCGCTGGATCGAAACGGTTTATCTGGTGATTGTGTGGAACCTGCTGTTCCAGACCGTGCTGCGTGGTTTGAGCGTGGCGGCGCGCCGCATTGCGTATCGTCGTGCTGTTGCCCGTCGGCAGCATCAGGTGAAAGAGGGGGCTGAAGGGGCAGAGCCGCAGGAAGAGCCGACCATTGCCCTGGAGCAGGTTAACCAGCAAACGATGCGTATCACCATGCTGGTGATGATCGCGCTGTTTGCGGTGATGTTCTGGGCCATTTGGTCTGATTTAATCACCGTCTTCGCCTACCTCGACAGTATCACCCTCTGGCAATACAACGGTACCGAAGCGGGCGCTGCGGTAATGAAAAGCGTCACCATGGGCAGCCTGCTCTTTGCGCTGGTGTCGTCAGTGGTGGCCTGGGCGTTGATCCGCAACCTGCCGGGTCTGCTGGAAGTGCTGGTGCTCTCAAGGCTGAACCTGCGTCAGGGGGCGTCGTATGCCATTACCACCATCCTGAACTACGTCATTATTATTGTCGGGGCGATGACGGTATTCGGTTCGCTGGGCGTCTCGTGGGATAAACTTCAGTGGCTGGCGGCGGCGTTGTCGGTAGGTCTGGGCTTCGGCTTGCAGGAGATCTTCGGTAACTTTGTCTCTGGCCTGATTATCCTGTTCGAACGTCCGGTGCGTATCGGTGATACCGTCACTATCGGCACCTTCTCCGGGACCGTCAGCAAGATCCGTATTCGTGCGACCACCATCACCGACTTCGATCGTAAAGAGGTGATCATCCCGAACAAAGCGTTTGTGACCGAGCGCCTGATCAACTGGTCGCTTTCGGATACCACCACCCGTGTGGTGATTCGCCTCGGGGTGGCTTACGGTTCAGATCTGGATAAAGTGAAAGAGGTTCTGCTGGAAGCCGCGAAATCGCATCCTAAAGTGATGCACGATCCTGCGCCTGACGTGTTCTTCACCACCTTCGGGCCAAGCACGCTGGATCATGAGCTGCGCCTGTACGTACGCGAATTGCGCGATCGCAGCTACACCGTCGATGAGCTGAACCGCACGATTGACCGTCTGTGTCGTGAAAACAACATTAATATCGCCTTCAACCAGCTTGAAGTGCACCTGCGCAATGAGAAAGGCGATGAGCATACGGAAGTGAAGCGCGAGATTAAGGGGGATGACCCTCACCCTAACCCTCTCCCTTGAAGGGAGAGGGAATAATCTGGTGCGGGCTGCTTTTACCCTCTCCCCTCAGGGGAGAGGGCAGGGTGAGGGGGAAGTTTCCCCTCAAAATCCCGCCGCACAATCTCCAGCGCCTTCAGCACCGTCTCCGCCGGGATCGCGTGATTCTCCAGCAACATAATTAAATCGACGGCCAGCTTGACCTCGTCGGGGGCATTTTCCAGTGACATCAGTGTGGCTCCTGTTAACGGGTCAGGCGTTCAATGACGCGTTCTATCTCATCCAGCGCCTGACGACAGCGGACGATGCGGCCTTCCAGCGCGCTGATTTCACGCATTAATAACTGCTGCTCTTCCAGCGTTTCGCTATTGTTCAGGCGGGCTTCGCGCTCGCGCTTCATCTCAAACAGACGGCGCTCAAACTCCTGGTTCTCCAGCCGCTTACGCTGCCATTTTCCGAGTCCAGGCGAGGCGCTGTCCCACGCCCGTAGCGGCCAGGCGGCGATTTCCCGATGCAGGGCGGTGATCTGCTCGGTAAGATGCGCCGCAAGCCACGCCACCTGTTCCTGCTGTTCACTCTCAACCGCGTGGCGAAGCTCGTCGAGGTGGGTCTGCATCTCAGCAAGGTAATCCTGAATAACGGTGCTGCGGGTGCGGAAAAGCTGCCGGTCAAAGCGCGGTTTCAGCGTGGCATGTCCCATCAGCGGTGTGGCCTGCGCCCGCAGAGCGATCAGCTGATTTTGCAGCTTCTCAAGAAGTAGTGCTGTTTTCAATGCGCTCTCCAGTGGTAAAGTAGCCGTTCAGTTTGATAACGATTCGCATTATGCAGCGTACTATTTTAATCATCATTGGCTGGCTCGCGGTAGTGCTGGGTACGCTGGGCATTGTATTGCCCTTGCTGCCGACCACCCCGTTTATCCTGCTGGCGGCCTGGTGTTTCGCCCGCTCATCGCCGCGTTTCCACCACTGGCTTCTGTACCGCTCGTGGTTTGGCGGCTACCTGCGACACTGGCAAAAACACCGTGCCATGCCGCCCGGAGCCAAGCTGCGCGCCATTGCCTTCATCCTGATCACCTTTGCCGTCTCGTTATGGCTGGTGAAAATGATGTGGGTGCGTATTCTGCTGCTGGCGATCCTGGCCTGCCTGCTGATCTTTATGTGGCGGATCCCCGTGGTTGATGAAAAGCAACAAAAGCACTGAAGCCTCATCATGGCGGTTGCAATTATGGCGCACAGCCAGTAAATTCGACCGTTTTCGAGCACAGGTGCGCCTGGTCAAAGGTTAAACAACTGTTACTTTGACCGACTCGTCGCGCGCCGTGAGTAACACTGTTTCATTTAGGCACAAACCGATGACCGCAACTGCACAGCAGCTTGAATATCTGAAAAATAGCATCAAAAGTATCCAGGACTATCCAAAACCTGGCATTCTTTTCCGCGATGTCACCAGCTTGCTGGAAGACCCGAAAGCGTACGCGCTCAGCATTGAACTGCTGGTCGAGCGTTATAAAAACGCCGGGATCACCAAAGTAGTAGGTACCGAAGCCCGTGGCTTCCTGTTTGGCGCACCGGTTGCGCTGGCGATGGGCGTGGGTTTTGTGCCGGTGCGTAAACCGCGCAAACTGCCGCGTGAAACCATTGCGGAGAGCTACGAGCTGGAATACGGCACCGATCAGCTGGAAATTCACGTTGATGCCATCAAGCCAGGCGACAAAGTGCTGGTGGTGGACGATCTGCTGGCAACTGGCGGCACCATCGAAGCGACCGTGAAGCTGATCCGTCGTCTGGGCGGGGAAGTGACCGACGCGGCATTCATCATCAACCTGTTTGATCTCGGTGGCGAGCAGCGCCTGGAAAAACAGGGTATTACCAGCTACAGCCTGGTGCCATTCCCGGGTCATTAATCCCGTATCTCACAACCTCGCTCAATGGGTGAGGTTGTGATAGCATTCCCCTCCATTAATTCACCTTCCAGCGTTGCAGAGCCTGCCCATGAGTTATCAGGTGTTAGCCCGTAAATGGCGACCACAAACCTTTGCTGACGTTGTCGGTCAGGAACATGTGCTGACGGCCCTGGCGAACGGCTTGTCGCTAGGTCGCATCCATCACGCCTATCTTTTTTCCGGCACCCGCGGCGTCGGTAAGACCTCTATTGCCCGTCTGCTGGCAAAAGGTCTGAACTGCGAAACCGGGATCACCGCCACCCCGTGTGGCGTGTGTGACAACTGCCGGGAGATCGAGCAGGGGCGCTTTGTCGATCTGATCGAGATCGACGCCGCCTCGCGTACCAAAGTGGAAGACACCCGCGATCTGCTCGATAACGTGCAGTACGCCCCGGCGCGCGGACGCTTCAAGGTCTATCTGATCGATGAAGTGCACATGCTGTCGCGCCACAGCTTTAACGCCCTGCTGAAAACGCTGGAAGAGCCGCCCGCGCACGTTAAATTCCTGCTGGCGACTACCGATCCGCAAAAGCTGCCGGTCACGATCCTCTCGCGCTGCCTGCAATTCCATCTGAAGGCGCTGGACGTTGAGCAGATCCGCGCGCAGCTTGAGCATATCCTCGATGAAGAGCACATCGTCCACGAACCTCGCGCGCTGCAACTGCTGGCCCGTGCGGCGGACGGCAGCCTGCGCGATGCGCTCAGCCTGACCGATCAGGCCATTGCCAGCGGTGACGGTAAACTCTCCACCGAGGCGGTCAGCACCATGCTCGGCACGCTGGATGACGATCAGGCGCTGTCGCTTATCGAAGCGATGATTGCCGCCAACGGTGAGCGGGTGATGACGCTCGTCAACGACGCCGCCGCCCGTGGCATTGAGTGGGAAGCGCTACTGGTCGAGATGCTCAGCCTGCTGCACCGCGTGGCGATGCTGCAACTGTCTCCGTCGGCCATTGGCGCAGACATGGCGACCATTGAACCGCGGATGCGTGAACTTGCGCGCACCGTGCCGCCTGCTGACGTTCAGCTTTATTATCAAACGCTGCTGATTGGCCGCAAAGAGCTGCCGTTTGCACCGGATCGCCGGATGGGCGTTGAAATGACGCTGCTCCGCGCGCTGGCCTTCCATCCGCGCATGCCAATGCCGGAGCCGGAAGCGCCCCGGCAGTCCTTTGCGCCGGTCGCGCCAACCGCGGTCATGTCACCGCAGCAGGTGCCACCGCAACCGACACCGCCGCCGCAGCAAAATGTGCCGCTGTCGGATGCCACCAGTTCGGTGCTTGCCGCACGAAGCCAGTTGCAACGTGCGCAGGGAGCAACCAAACCAAAAAAGAGTGAACCGGCAGCGCCTGCAAGAGCGCGGCCGGTGAACAACGCCGCGCTTGAACGACTGGCCTCGGTAACGGAGCGCGTACAGTCGCGTCCGGCACCGTCCGCGCTCGAGCAAAAAGCCCCGGCGAAAGAAGAGGCATACCGCTGGAAGGCGACCACCGTTGTTGAAACGGTCAAGGAAGTGGTCGCCACGCCAAAAGCGCTGAAAAAGGCGCTGGAGCATGAAAAAACCCCGGAGTTGTCCGCGAAGCTCGCGGAAGAGTCCATCGAGCGCGACGCCTGGGCCGCTGAGGTCAGCAAACTGCACCTGCCGAAGCTGGTGGAGCAGGTCGCGCTGAACGCCTGGAAAGAGCAGGACGGTAATCAGGTGCGTCTGCATTTGCGCCCGGGCCAGCGGCACCTCAACTCCCCTGGCGCGCAAAAGGCGCTGGCCGAGGCGCTGAGCGCATTACAGGGTGTGCCGGTTGAATTGACTATCATTGAAGATGATAATCCGGCGGTGAAAACGCCGCTTGAGTGGCGACAGGCCATTTATGAAGAGAAGCTCGCGCAGGCGCGCGAGGCGATTATTGCGGATAACAACATCCAGACCCTGCGCCGGTTCTTCGACGCCGATCTGGATGAAGAGAGTATTCGCCCCATTTGATCGTGAGTCTGACTTACGGTTGTAATCCTTAACGTGAAAGAAGAGAGAAGCCTATGTTTGGTGGAAAAGGCGGTCTGGGTGGCCTGATGAAGCAGGCTCAGCAGATGCAGGAAAAAATGCAGAAGATGCAGGAAGAGATCGCTCAGCTGGAAGTCACGGGTGAATCCGGTGCCGGTCTGGTCAAGGTGACCATCAACGGTGCGCATAACTGCCGTCGCGTTGAAATTGACCCGAGCCTGCTCGAAGACGACAAAGAGATGCTGGAAGATCTGGTTGCAGCCGCGTTTAACGATGCCGCTCGCCGTATCGACGAAACCCAGAAAGAGAAAATGGCCTCTGTTTCCAGCGGTATGCAACTGCCGCCGGGCTTTAAGATGCCATTCTGATGCAAACCAGTCCGCTGCTCACGCAGTTAATGGAAGCACTGCGCTGCCTGCCGGGCGTTGGCCCGAAGTCGGCGCAGCGCATGGCGTTTACGCTATTGCAGCGCGACCGCAGCGGCGGGATGCGCCTGGCGCAGGCTCTGACCCGCGCCATGTCAGAAATTGGTCACTGTGCGGACTGCCGGACCTTTACCGAGCAGGACGTATGTAACATCTGCACGAACCCGCGTCGTCAGGAAAACGGTCAGATTTGCGTGGTGGAGAGTCCGGCGGACATCTACGCCATCGAACAAACCGGGCAGTTTTCCGGCCGCTATTTCGTGCTGATGGGGCATCTCTCCCCGCTGGACGGCATCGGCCCGGACGATATCGGTCTCGACCGCCTTGAACAGCGCCTGGAGTCCGAAACGATCAAAGAGGTGATCCTCGCCACCAACCCCACGGTGGAAGGGGAAGCAACCGCCAACTATATCGCCGAGCTGTGCGCGCAGTACGGCGTTGACGCCAGCCGCATCGCCCACGGCGTACCGGTCGGCGGTGAGCTGGAGATGGTCGACGGCACCACGCTGTCGCACTCTCTGGCCGGACGTCACAAGATTATTTTCTGACCAAACGGAGGCTGCGCGCGCGGCCTCCGCTTGAAAATCTCCCCCCTTATCCCCATCTCTCACTCAACGTTTTACAACCCCATTAAATGGCATTGTTGAGGTCGACTTAGATGAAAGGACAAGAAACCCGTGGTTTCCAGTCAGAAGTAAAACAGCTTCTGCACCTGATGATCCATTCCCTGTATTCCAACAAAGAAATTTTCCTGCGTGAGCTGATTTCCAACGCCTCCGATGCGGCGGACAAGCTGCGCTTCCGCGCGCTGTCTAACCCGGATCTGTATGAAGGCGACGGCGAACTGCGCGTGCGCGTCTCGTTCAATAAAGAGAATCGCACCCTGACCATCGCCGATAACGGCATCGGGATGAACCGTGACGAGGTGATCGACCACCTCGGGACCATCGCCAAATCCGGCACCAAAGCGTTCCTTGAGTCCATGGGCTCTGACCAGGCGAAAGACAGCCAGCTGATCGGCCAGTTCGGCGTGGGCTTCTACTCGGCGTTCATCGTGGCGGACAAAGTCACCGTGCGCACCCGCGCGGCGGGCGACAGCGCCGAGAACGGCGTGCTGTGGGAATCCAAAGGGGAAGGCGAGTACACCGTTGATGACATCACCAAAGCGGATCGCGGCACCGAAATCACCCTGCACCTGCGTGAAGGCGAAGATGACTTCCTGAACGACTGGCGCGTACGCTCCATCATCAGCAAATATTCCGACCACATCGCCTTGCCGGTAGAGATTGAAAAACAGGAAGAGAAAGACGGCGAAACCGTGGTTTCCTGGGAGAAAATCAACAAGGCGCAGGCGCTGTGGACGCGCAACAAAGCTGAAATTAAAGACGACGAGTACAACGAGTTTTACAAGCACATTGCCCACGACTTTACCGACCCGCTGACCTGGAGCCACAACCGTGTGGAAGGTAAGCAGGAGTACACCAGCCTGCTGTACATCCCGGCGCAGGCGCCATGGGACATGTGGAACCGCGATCACAAGCACGGTCTGAAGCTGTACGTGCAGCGCGTCTTCATCATGGACGACGCCGAGCAGTTCATGCCGAACTACCTGCGCTTTGTGCGTGGCCTGATTGATTCCAACGATCTGCCGCTGAACGTCTCCCGTGAAATCCTACAGGACAGCACCGTTACCCGTAACCTGCGTAACGCCCTGACCAAACGTGCGTTGCAGATGCTGGAAAAACTGGCGAAAGACGATGCGGAAAAATACCAAACCTTCTGGAAACAGTTCGGCCTGGTGCTGAAGGAAGGCCCGGCGGAAGACACCGCGAACGTTGAAACCATTGCTAAACTGCTGCGCTTCGCCTCCACGCACAACGACTCCTCCGCGCAGACCGTATCGCTGGAAGAGTACGTTTCCCGCATGAAAGAAGGGCAGGAGAAGATCTATTACATCACCGCCGACAGCTATGCGGCAGCGAAGAGCAGCCCGCATCTGGAACTGCTGCGTAAGAAAGGCATCGAAGTGCTGCTGCTGTCTGACCGCATCGACGAGTGGATGATGAACTACCTGACCGAGTTCGACGGTAAATCTTTCCAGTCTGTTGCCAAAGCTGACGAGTCTATCGATAAGCTGGCGGATGAAGTGGACGACAGCGCGAAAGAAGCCGAGAAGGCGCTGGAGCCGTTCGTTGAGCGCGTGAAAACCCTGCTGGGCGACCGCGTGAAAGAGGTGCGCTTCACGCACCGTCTGACCGATACGCCAGCCATTGTCACCACCGATGCGGACGAAATGAGCACCCAGATGGCGAAACTGTTCGCTGCGGCGGGCCAGGCCGTGCCGGAAGTGAAATATATCTTTGAGCTTAATCCGGATCATCCGCTGGTGAAACGCGCGGCGGATACCCAGGATGACGCCCGCTTTGCCGAGTGGGTTGAACTGCTGCTGGATCAGTCCCTGCTGGCCGAGCGCGGTACGCTGGAAGACCCTAACCTGTTCATTAAACGTGTGAATGCGCTGCTGCTGGCGTAATTCAACACGACCCCTCACCCTGGCCCTCTCCCCAAAGGGGAGAGGGTTAGGGTGAGGGGCAGTTGTCTGCACTCTCCCAAATTATCTGCCCTCATTAACCGTTTCAGCCTCCCCGCCTTCCTTGAGCGATACCCGTTCTGGTGGTATTGTTTAGCGCTTTTGAAAAATTGAATCGACATTTGAGGGGATTTTCGCAATGCGTATTATTCTGCTTGGCGCTCCGGGCGCGGGTAAGGGAACTCAGGCTCAGTTCATCATGGAGAAATACGGTATTCCGCAAATCTCTACTGGTGACATGCTGCGTGCCGCTGTTAAATCTGGCTCCGAGCTGGGCAAACAAGCTAAAGACATCATGGACGCAGGCAAGCTGGTAACCGACGAACTGGTTATCGCGCTGGTGAAAGAGCGCATTGCTCAGGAAGACTGCCGCAATGGTTTCCTGCTGGACGGCTTCCCACGCACCATTCCTCAGGCTGACGCCATGAAAGAAGCGGGCATCAACGTGGATTACGTGCTGGAGTTCGACGTACCGGACGAGCTGATCGTTGACCGTATCGTTGGTCGTCGCGTGCATGCTGCCTCTGGCCGCGTTTACCACATCAAATTCAACCCACCTAAGGTTGAAGGCAAAGACGACGTGACTGGCGAAGAGCTGACCACCCGTAAAGACGATCAGGAAGAGACCGTGCGTAAACGTCTGGTGGAATACCATCAGATGACCGCGCCGCTGATTGGCTACTACACCAAAGAAGCGCAGGCGGGTAACACCAAATACGCCAAAGTCGACGGTACCAAAGCCGTGGCTGACGTACGTGCAGAGCTGGAAAAAATCCTCGGCTAATTGCGCGCCTCTCACCCGGGCTTCCGGGTGAGAAATATTCTCATCTTACCTATTACAGCAATGGGTTTCGTTTAAACGCATTTCCGCTACAATTGACAACCTATCAAATGGTTAAGAGGCGTGAATGAGTCAGGCGAAAACCGGCATCCTGCTTGCCAATCTGGGCACTCCAGAAGCACCTACATCAGACGCGGTAAAACGCTACCTGCGACAATTTTTAAGCGACACGCGCGTCGTGGATACCCCGAGACTGCTGTGGTGGCCGCTGCTGCGTGGCGTCATTCTGCCGATTCGTTCTCCGCGCGTCGCTAAACTCTATCAGTCCGTGTGGATGGAAGAAGGCTCGCCGCTGATGGTGTACAGCCGCCGACAGGAAAAAGCGCTGGCCGCCCGCCTGCCGGAGATGCCCGTTGCGCTCGGCATGAGCTACGGCAAGCCGTCCCTGGCAAGCGCCGTCGACTCTCTGCTGGCGCAGGGCGTTGAGCACATTGTGGTGCTCGCCCTTTATCCGCAGTACTCCTGCTCCACGGTGGCTGCCGTCTGGGACGAACTGGCGCGTATTCTGGCGACCCGCCGCCGTATACCGGGCATTACCTTTATCCGCGACTACGCCGATAACGAGCTGTACATTCAGGCGCTCGCCAGCAGCGCGCGCGCGTCGTTTGAAAAACATGGCGAGCCGGATCTGCTGCTGCTCTCCTATCACGGTATTCCGCAGCGTTTCGCCAACGAAGGCGATGATTACCCCCAGCGCTGCCGCGATACCACTCGCGAGCTGGTCTCCGCCCTCGGCCTGCCGCCGGAGAAGGTGATGATGACCTTCCAGTCGCGCTTTGGCCGCGAGCCGTGGCTGACGCCGTACACCGATGAAACCCTCAAAATGCTGGGCGAGAAGGGCGTGAAGCACATTCAGGTGATGTCGCCGGGCTTCTCGGCGGACTGTCTGGAAACGCTGGAGGAGATCGCGGTGCAAAACCGGGAATTTTTCCTTGAGGCTGGCGGTGAAAAGTACGAGTACATTCCGGCGCTTAACGACTCCCCTGAACACATCGACATGATGGTGTCACTGGTCACCACCCGCCGCTGATCGCGTTACGGACCGGGTTTGTGCTACCATTCCCGGCCCGTATTCTTTGCACAGTTCAGACCATGAAATTTCCCGGTAAACGTAAGTCCAAACACTATTTCCCCGTCGATGCCCGCGACCCGCTGTTACAGCAAATTCAGCAGGAAAGCGAAACCAGCGCTGCCTGGGTGGTCGGTATCGATCAGACGCTGGTGGATATTGAAGCCAAAGTGGATGATGCGTTTGTCGCGCGTTACGGTCTGAGCGCCGGACACTCTCTGGTGATTGAGGATGACGTGGCCGAAGCGCTGTATCAGGAGCTGATGCGCGAAAATCTCATCACCCATCAGTTTGCTGGCGGCACCATCGGCAACACCATGCACAACTACTCTGTTCTGGCAGATGACCGCTCGGTCCTGCTTGGCGTGATGTGCAGCAATATCGAAATCGGTGGCTATGCCTACCGCTACCTGTGCAATACCTCCAGCCGCACCGATCTGAACTATCTGCAAGGCGTTGACGGACCGATTGGCCGCTGCTTTACGCTGATAAGCGATTCCGGCGAGCGTACCTTTGCCATCAGCCCCGGCCATATGAACAAGCTGCGCGCCGAAAGTATCCCGGAAGAGGTGATCGCGGGCGCGTCTGCGCTGGTATTGACCTCCTATCTGGTGCGCTGCAAGCCGGGCGAACCGATGCCGGACGCAACCATGAAGGCCATCGAGTACGCGAAGAAATACAACGTGCCTGTGGTCCTGACGCTGGGCACCAAATTCGTGATTGCCGACAACCCGACGTGGTGGCAGACCTTCCTGAAAGAACACGTTTCTATTCTGGCGATGAACGAAGAAGAAGCCGAAGCGCTGACCGGCGAAAGCGATCCGCTGCTGGCGTCTGATAAAGCGCTGGACTGGGTGGATCTGGTGCTCTGCACCGCCGGGCCGGTCGGACTGTACATGGCGGGCTTCACGGAAGAAGAGAGCAAGCGTAAAACCCAGCACCCTCTGCTGCCGGGCGCAATCGCCGAATTTAACCAGTATGAGTTCAGCCGCGCCATGCGTCATAAAGACTGCATCAACCCGCTGCGTATCTTCTCCCACATTGCGCCCTATATGGGCGGACCTGAGAAGATCATGAACACCAACGGCGCAGGCGATGGCGCGCTGGCGGCGCTGCTGCACGACATCACCGCCAACGCCTACCACAAAACCAACGTGCCGAATTCCAGCAAACATACCTTCAACTGGCTGACCTATTCCTCGCTGGCGCAGGTGTGTAAGTATGCGAACCGCGTGAGCTACCAGGTGCTGAACCAGCACTCTCCGCGCTTAACGCGGGGGCTGCCGGAACGGGAAGACAGCCTCGAAGAGGCGTATTGGGACAGATAAAAGAAAACCCCTCACCCTGACCCTCTCCCCATAGGGGAGAGGGAACTTGAACACCCTCTCCCCTATGGGGAGAGGGCCGGGGTGAGGGGGGATCAGACCGCACAAGCTAGCCCGTCACCGCCTCTTCAACCGGCGGCTTCGTCAGCATTGTCAGCATCGTATTCGCAATCTCGCGCTCGCCCATCACCACCTGATTCGCGCCGCGCTCGGTGATGTATTCCACCTCGTCGTCATAATGGGCACGGGCAATGATTTCGATATGCGGGCATTTTTCACGGGCGGTGGCCACAATCTCCCCGGCCTCGTAACCGTTCGGGATAGTGAGCAGCAGCCAGCGGGCGCAGTCCAGATGCGCCAGATTCATAATCTCTTCGTTAGCAGCGTTGCCCAGCACCGCACGGATGCCGCGCGCGCGAAGCTCGTCGACGCGGGTGCGGGAGGTTTCAATCACCACCAGAGGGATACCCTGCGCCATCAGCTTCTCACCCAGCAGGCTGCCGACGCGGCCAAAACCGACCAGCAGCGCATGGTTGCAGATATCCACCGGGATCTGCTTCTCATCTTCCGTTGCCTCTTCCAGCGTCTGCTCTTCGAGGGTTTCGGTCTTCTCGAGATATTTCTCCAGCAGGGCAAACAAGACCGGGTTTAGCATGATGGAGAGGATCGCCCCCGCCAGTACCAGATTTTGTCCCGCCTGTGGCAACAGGTTCAATGCCATGCCCAGACCGGCCAGAATAAAGGCGAACTCACCGATCTGCGCCAGGCTGGCGGCGATGGTCAACGCCGTGCGCGGCGAGTGACCGAACATCCTGACCAGGAAGAAGGCGGCAACGGACTTACCAAAGATAATGATGGCCAGCGTACCCAGCACGGCCAGCGGCTGCTGAACCAGAATCATCGGGTCAAACAGCATGCCGACGGAGACAAAGAACAGCACCGCGAACGCATCGCGCAGCGGCAGGGTATCGTGCGCGGCGCGATGGCTCAGCTCGGATTCATTCAGCACCATCCCGGCGAAGAATGCACCCAGCGCGAAGGAGACGTCGAACAGCTCGACGGCGCCAAAGGCAATGCCCAGCGCCAGCGCAAGGACCGAAAGGGTAAACAGTTCACGCGAGCCGGTGGCTGCGCTGCGGGACATGATCCACGGCACCAGACGGCGGCCTACCAGCATCATGATGGCGATAAACGCCACCACCTTACCGATGGTAATGCTCATATCCAGCGCCAGCGAGGCGAAGCCGATATTCTCTTTTTCCATCATTCCGGCGACGGCGGGCAGCAGCACCAGCGTCAACACCATCACCAGATCTTCTACAATCAGCCAGCCTATCGCGATCTGTCCGCGCTGGCTGTCTATCAGCTGTCTTTCCTCAAGCGCGCGTAGCAGCACCACGGTGCTGGCGGTTGAAAGACACAGCCCAAAAACGATACCGGTCATGATTGACCAGCCCAGCACCGCCGAAAGCGCCATGCCCAGCAGCGTCGCCACCCCTATCTGGGCAATCGCGCCGGGTATGGCGATCGACTTTACCGCCATCAAATCCTTCAGGGAGAAATGCAGTCCGACGCCAAACATCAGCAGGATCACGCCCAGTTCCGCCAGCTCCGGCGCCAGTTTGGTATCCGCGACAAAACCCGGCGTAAATGGCCCTGCCAGCACGCCCGCTATCAAATAGCCCACAAGAGGCGATATACGCAGTTTATTGGCAATCATGCCGAGGATAAAAGCGAGCACAAGTCCACCAACAATGGTGGTGATAAGCGGTGTGGCGTGGTGCATTCCGTCTCCTTTCGCGATGGGTGATCCATTTTTGGTGCAAATACCAAAAAGCCGATTAATAGTTTATGACAATTTTTACACGTATGTTTATGAATAATTGTTGAAATCAGAATAAAAGAGCAATGAGCGTGAAAAAGGGCAGGTTTAGCAAAGTTTGTGGGCAGGATGAAGGGGAAAGCCTTATGGCATCAGGTTATCCGGCTGCCAAAGTTTAACTTTGGCAGCCCTGAAACTACGCTTTATGACGATTGTCAGGCAGGAATATGGTCAACATCCCCAGAAGAGGCAGGAAAGCGCAGATTTTATAAACCAGGAAGATGCTGGTGTGGTCTGCAACCATCCCTAACACGGCCGCACCAAGGCCGCCCATGCCAAAGGCAAAACCGAAAAAGAGGCCGGAAACCATACCGATACGCCCCGGCAGCAGCTCCTGCGCGTAGACCAGGATGGCTGAGAATGCCGATGCCAGAATAAAACCAATAATCACCGTCAAAATCCCGGTCCACTCCAGCGTTGCGTACGGTAAAACCAGCGTAAACGGGGCAACGCCGAGGATAGAGCCCCAAATCACATATTTACGGCCAATCTTATCCCCGACAGGGCCGCCAATCACCGTGCCTGCCGCTACCGCAAACAGGAAGGCAAAGAGGTGGAACTGGGCGTTTTGTACCGATAATCCGAATTTTTGCATCAGATAGAAGGTGTAATAGCTGCTGATACTCGCCATATAGAAATATTTCGAAAAAATCAGCACCAGCAACACGCTAACGGCAAGGATCACTTTGTTGCGCGGAAGAGGATTGGCGATCTTCGCGACAGGCTTGCCCTTGTTCACGCGATGCTGCGCGGCATACCAGCGGCTGATTTGCGCCAGCACGACAATCGCCAGCAGCGCGGCCAGCACAAACCACGCCACGTTGCCTTTACCGTAGGGCGCGATAATCACCGCCGCCAGCAGAGGACCGAGAGAGCTACCAAAGTTCCCTCCCACCTGGAACAGAGACTGCGCCAGCCCGTGACGTCCGCCGGAGGCCATACGCGCCACGCGGGACGATTCCGGGTGGAATACCGATGAACCGGTTCCTACCAGCGCCGCGGCAACCAGCACCGCCTCAAAGCTGCCCGCCATGGCCAGCAGCACTAACCCGCTCAGGGTGAAGCACATGCCAATGGGCAGCGACCATGGCATCGGGTATTTATCTGTCCAGTAGCCCACCACCGGCTGTAGCAGTGAAGAGGCCAGCTGGAAGGTCAGGGTGATCATCCCGATCTGTACAAAGGTTAAAGAGAACTCCGACTGCAACAGCGGGTAGATCGCCAGAATCAGCGACTGGATCATGTCGTTGAGCAGATGAGAGAGACTGATTGCGCCTAATACTTTAAAGGAAGTGCGCGATTTCGGCGGCGACGCCGGAGCGCCCTGGACGGGCTGGGTTGATTCACTGATTGCCATAAATACCACGTCGATTTGTTATTAGAGATGCAGGGAGTAATTATTATCCGACTAACATACCCGTCCGTGACATTTGAAGAAAGTCGCAATTCTGAAAACTTATTTGTCTATTCTTGTGAGTCACTGTAATTTTTGCGTTTGTCTATGGGTCAGGGAGAGAGAAGATGAAGTTGATAAAGCGTGGCGTCGCGCTGGCGCTGATCGCCGCATGGGGGCTGACAAGCCTGCCTGCGCAGGCGTATGAAAAAGATAAAACCTATAAAATTACCATTCTGCACACTAACGATCATCACGGCCATTTCTGGCGCAGCGAATACGGTGAATATGGCCTGGCGGCGCAAAAAACGCTGGTGGACGGCATTCGTAAAGAGGTCGCGGCCCAGGGCGGCAGCGTCCTGTTGCTGTCGGGCGGGGATATTAATACCGGCGTACCGGAATCTGATTTGCAGGATGCCGAGCCTGATTTCCGCGGCATGAATTTAATTGGTTACGACGCAATGGCCGTCGGAAACCACGAATTTGATAACCCGCTGAGCGTGTTGCGCCAGCAGGAGAAGTGGTCCAAATTCCCGTTCCTTTCCGCCAATATTTATCAGAAAAGCACCGGCGAGCGCCTGTTTAAACCGTGGGCGCTGTTTAAGCGTCAGGATCTGAAGATCGCGGTTATCGGCTTAACCACCGACGATACGGCGAAAATTGGCAACCCTGAATTTTTCACCGACATCGAATTCCGTAAACCGGCAGACGAAGCGAAGCTGGTGATCCAGGAGTTACAACAGAACGAAAAGCCGGACGTGATTATCGCCACCACCCATATGGGGCACTACGATAACGGCGAGCACGGCTCCAATGCGCCGGGCGACGTGGAGATGGCGCGCAGCCTCCCGGCGGGTTCGCTGGCGATGATTGTGGGCGGTCACTCACAGGATCCGGTGTGCATGGCGTCGGAGAACAAAAAGCAGGTGGACTACGTGCCGGGCACGCCGTGCGCGCCGGACCGTCAGAACGGGATCTGGATTGTGCAGGCCCACGAATGGGGTAAATACGTGGGCCGCGCGGATTTCGAATTCCGTAACGGCGAAATGAAGCTGGTGCACTATCAGCTCATACCGGTCAACCTGAAGAAGAAAGTGACCTACCCGGACGGCAAAAGTGAGCGCGTGCTCTACACGCCTGAGATCGCTGAAAACCAGCAGATGCTCTCTTTGCTGACGCCGTTCCAGAGCAAAGGGAAAGCGCAGCTGGACGTGAAAATTGGCACGCTGAATGGTCGTCTGGAGGGGGACCGCAGCAAAGTCCGCTTCGTGCAGACCAACATGGGGCGTCTGGTGCTGGCCGCGCAAATGGCACGTACGAATGCGGATTTCGGCGTGATGAGCGGCGGCGGTATTCGTGATTCCATCGAAGGCGGCAACATCACCTATAAAGACGTGCTCAAAGTGCAGCCGTTTGGCAACGTGGTGGTGTATGCGGACATGAGCGGGAAAGAGGTCATTGACTACCTGACCGCCGTGGCGCAGATGAAGCCGGACTCCGGGGCGTATCCCCAGTTTGCTAACGTCAGCTTTGTGGCGAAAGATGGCAAGCTCAACGATCTCAAAATCAAAGGTGAGCCAGTGGATCCGGCGAAAACCTACCGTCTGGCAACGTTAAGCTTTAACGCCACCGGCGGCGACGGCTATCCGCATATCGATAACAAACCGGGCTATGTAAACACCGGGTTTATTGATGCGGAAGTGTTGAAGCAGTACATCGAGCAGAACTCGCCGATTGACGTGAACGCGTATGAGCCGAAGGGCGAGGTAAGCTGGCAGTAGTGTTGTGCGGCCTGATGCCCTCACCCCAACCCTCTCCCACCGGGAGAGGGCGCGAACACAAAAAACGGTAACGCCTGTTACCGTTTTGCTTTTACCTCGTAGCCGCCACCCGGCTTTTTCGTCTAATCCCGGCGCGCAATATCCGCAAATTTCGCGTCCAGCATTTTCGCCAGATCGCCTGCGGCCAGTTCGATATCCAGCCCGCGTTTGCCGCCAGAAATATAGATCGTCTCAAATTCCTGCGAAGGCGCATCGATCAGCGTGGGCAGGCGCTTTTTCTGCCCGAGCGGGCTGATCCCGCCGACCAGATAACCCGTTGTGCGTTGCGCAACCATCGGGTCTGCCATATCCACCTTTTTGGCCCCCAGCGCTTTGGCGACTTTCTTCAGATCAAGCTGTCCGGCGACGGGCGTTACCGCCACGGCGAGATGCTTCATATCGCCATTCACAGCGACCAGCAGCGTTTTGTAGACCTGGTCCGCATTCAGCCCCAGCTTGCGCACCACTTCATCACCAAAGTTGGTTTCGTTCGGATCGTGATCGTAAGTATGGATCCGGAAAGAAATTTTGTTTTTTTCGAGTAATTTAACGGCGGGAGTCATGGCTATCCTTCTTGCGACAGGCGATTCATGCCAGCAGCATACGCCTGACGTTTGTCTAAAAAATAGCACCATCTTGCGCAATAGTATTGGCAGTGATGGTTACTTTGAGCGACAATCGGCGTAGCCGAAGGTCACTTCGGTATAATAAAAACGATGAAATTCCTCTTTGACGGGCCAATAGAGATATTGGCCATTTTTTTATTTCAGCAGTGACGGCAAATTCCCTTCTCCGTACAAATGCAACGCGCCAACCGCGACCACGTAACGACCGGCAGGCAGGGCATACAGCGTCTCCCGCCACGCCTGGTTACGCGCATTCATCAGCACATCATACAACGATTCACTGAACGTCGACGGTAACGCCAGCTTACCGTCTGCGGGCGGCGCATCCAGCCACCAGCCAATCATCGTTTGCAGCAGACGCGCGTTGGTGTGCCAGTGGGTCAGGGTATCATCCAGCAG
This sequence comes from Enterobacter cloacae complex sp. IR5418, assembly GCF_049238105.1. Lineage (NCBI taxonomy): Bacteria > Pseudomonadati > Pseudomonadota > Gammaproteobacteria > Enterobacterales > Enterobacteriaceae > Enterobacter > Enterobacter cloacae complex sp. IR5418. The sequence goes on from NZ_JBMKHS010000002.1 coordinate 150,217, forward strand.
TATCAGGCCGTCATCGGGAAGCTGGCGAAGGAGCGCAATCTGGCTGTCCGTGCCTTCCAGTTCAATGACGGACAGGTTGCGCGCCCTTGCTGCATTCAGCAGTTGATAATCAATACCGTAATCACCGCGTAGCCCCAGGCGCTGCGCCTGTGTCGCCTGTAACACCATGGCAATTTGCCACAGGGGCAGGGTGTCGAGCATAGAGAGTGAGACGCCGGTTTCATCCGCAAGACGGGTAAGCTCAGCCAGCTGCGTCTCGTTAAGACGTTCAGCCAGAGGGCGATCGCTTTCCAGCCCGGCAAACGGCGATTCATGGCCGGAGATGTCGGCTTCGACGATCAGCGCGTCGGCGCGCTTCAGCAGTTTGATCAGGCCGGAGGGCAGGGGGGACATATCCTGCGTGCCCATATGAATGCTTCCCACCAGGTGCAGATGCTGCCCGCCCGGAAGCGAAATATCCATACCGGGCCAGGAATAACGGCGGGGGAAAAGGGCGCGAAACGATGCTTTTATACGGCTAAACAGACTCATACGCGCTCCATAAACGGAAAGGTTCATGCTAGCGCGTACGGGTACAAGGTTCAATCCTTCGGTTTAAACCGCAGCAGACGGTTGGCGTTGCTCACCACGGTAATTGACGAGAGCGCCATCGCCGCACCCGCGACAACCGGGTTCAGCAGGGTGCCGGTCAGCGGCCATAAAATCCCGGCGGCAATCGGAATCCCGAGTGAGTTATAGACGAACGCCCCCAGCAGGTTCTGCTTCATGTTGCGCAACGTGGCTTTCGAAATCGCCAGCGCATCCGCCACACCCATCAGGCTGTGACGCATCAGGGTGATCGCAGCGGTTTCAATGGCGACATCGCTCCCGCCACCCATTGCAATGCCTACGTCAGCCTGCGCCAGCGCCGGGGCGTCGTTGATGCCATCGCCCACCATCGCCACCTGACGACCCTGACTTTGCAGGTTCTTGATGGCGTCCGCTTTGCCGTCCGGCAGCACGCCCGCGATCACCTCATCAATACCGGCTTCTTTCGCAATGGCGTTGGCGGTGGTCGGGTTGTCCCCGGTCAGCATCACCAGACGATAGCCCGCGCGGTGCAGGCGCTGTAAGGCATCCACGCTGTCCTGACGTAACGGATCGCGCACGGCCAGCAGCGCCGCCACCTGACCATCCCTCGCCAGCAGAACCGGCGTCGCGCCCTGAGCGGCCTGCGCGTGCAGCTCAGCGTCCAGCGCGGACGTATCAACCCCGTTTTCATTTAGCAGTGCCTGGTTACCCAGCAGCAGCGTATGCCCTTCGGCTTCACCGCTGACCCCTAAACCGCGCAGGGTACGGAAGTTGCTGACCTGCGGCAGGCGGGCATCACCGGCTTTCTCAAGGATGGCGCGCGCCAGCGGGTGGCTGGAGCCTTGCTCCAGCGCGGCGGCAAGGCGCAGGGCATCCGATTCCGTACAGCCAGCGGTAGTAACGGCCACCACCTGCGGTTTGCCCTCGGTGAGCGTGCCGGTTTTATCAAAGACGAGGGTGTCCAGCGTGCTTGCCCGTTGCAGGGCGTCAGCATCACGGACCAGAACGCCAAATTCGGCGGCGCGTCCGACGCCAGAGATAATCGACATCGGCGTGGCCAGACCAAGGGCACAAGGGCAGGCGATGATCAGCACCGTGGTGGCGATCACCAGAGTGTAGACAATCTGCGGCGCCGGGCCGAAGACATACCAGATTGCCGCGCTCAGCAGGGCAATACCGACCACCACCGGCACAAAAATGGCGGAGATTTTATCGGCAAGCTGACCGATTTCCGGCTTGCTGCTCTGGGCCTGGCGCACCATGCGAATAATGCGCGAAAGGGTGGTATGGCTACCGACAGCGCTGGCGCGGAACAGCACGCTGCCGTCCTGCACCACCGTACCGGCATGAACGGCATCGCCCTGTGATTTTTGCTGGGGGATCGGCTCCCCGGTCAGCATGGCTTCATCCAGCCAGGCGTCGCCCTGGGTGATTTCACCGTCGACGGGCACGCGGTCGCCGGTGGTCAGGCGCAGCGTCATACCCGGTTGTACCTCTGAGAGCGGAACGCTTTTCTCCCCGTCGTCCGTCACCACGCGGGCCGTCGGCGGGGTTAAATCGAGTAATCGTTCCAGTGCTTTCGACGAGCGCTGACGCGCGCGGGCTTCGAGCATATGGCCTAAGTTGATCAGACCGATAATCATCGCACTCGCTTCATAATAAAGATGGCGTGCCTCCATCGGGAACCACTGCGGCCAGACGTTAACGCTCATCGAATACAGCCACGCGGCGCCTGTCCCGAGCGCGACCAGCGTATCCATCGTCGCCGTGCGGTTTTTCAGGCTCTTCCAGGCGCTGGTGTAGAAGTGCCCGCCAGCGAACACCATGACTGCAAGGGTAATCAGACCAATCACCAGCCACAGGGTGCGGTTGTCTGCGGTGACCATCATGTTGTCACCCATCATGCCCCACACCATCACCGGAATACCGGCCAGCAGGGCGACGATCGCCTGCCAGCGGAAGCGCTTCATGGTGGCGATGGCCGTTTCCTGCTGGCGTTCACGGCGCTCGGCATCATCTTCGATGGCCTCCGCCCCGTAGCCCGCTTTCTCCACGGCCTGCACTAAATCTGCGGCAGAGGCACTGCCCATCACCAGCGCAGTGCGCTCCGCCAGGTTTACCCGTGCCTGCGCGACGCCCGGTACTGCCTGTAAGGCGTTTTGTACCCGTGAGACGCAGCTGGCGCAGCTCATGCCGTTGATCAGCAGCTGTTGGCTGTCATCAAGATCATCTGCTACCGGAAGCTCAGGAGTGGCCGCTGTCAGTGCTTCCGACGGGGATGATGACTCTGCCAGCGGTTTAGCCTTTGGGTGGCTTAACTCCGCCCCGTAACCGGCCTGTTTAATGGTATCAATCAGCGCCTCGGCGCTGGCGCTGCCGACTACGGCGGCATGATCGATCGTCACGTCAGCGCTTTCCACGTCAGGGCGCTGTTCCAGGCTTTCTTTAACGCGTTTGACACAGTGGCCGCAGGAGAGGCCGTCCAGTGTCAGGTCGATAGTGTGAGACATAACAAAACTCCCGTATAATGTTCTGGTCAATTGTTGACCTTCACTCTGCTTTTCGCTAACTGTTATGAAGGTTAAACCTTCCATCAAGGGGAAGGTCAAGGGGGAAATGTGAATATCAGCGATGTTGCGAAAAAAACCGGCTTAACCAGCAAAGCGATTCGCTTTTATGAGGAAAAAGGGCTGGTGACGCCACCGTTGCGCAGTGAGAATGGCTACCGCAGCTATACGCAGCTGCATCTTGATGAACTGACGTTACTGCGTCAGGCAAGACAGGTTGGATTTAACCTGGAAGAGTGCGGCGAGCTGGTAAACCTGTTTAACGATCCGAAGCGCCACAGCGCCGACGTGAAAAAACGTACGCTGGAAAAAGTGGCGGAGATCGAACGCCATATTATCGAATTACAGGCGATGCGTGAGCAGTTGCTACAGCTGGCGGAATCCTGCCCGGGAGATGACAGCGCCGACTGCCCGATTATCGACAATCTTTCCGGCTGCTGTCATCGCAAGGCTTAAGCCTGGCAGGATTTCACCCGCAGGGTAATGCCTTCCACCGCAATGACCTCAACCCGCGTGCCGGCGCTGAGGTCGTCATCGGCCACCACCGGCCACGAACTGTCGCCCACGCGCATATGACCGCGTCCGTTGATCAGCGCGTTATCAAGCGTAAAACGTTGACCCACGATCTGCTGCCCACGCTGGTTGAGATGTGCGTCGACGGGCTTCTGCGCCTGAACCCGTTTGTTCAGCCAGCGCCACCACAGCCAGGCGGCCACCAGCGTGAGTACGGCAAACAGCGCACCCTGCCACTCCCAGCCGACAGGCAGCAGCCAGACGACCAGCCCGGTGATCACCGCGGCCACACCGCTCCACAGCAGATAACCGTTGCCGCCAAGCATCTCGGCGGCCAGCAGCAAGCCGCCAAGGCTTAGCCAGAACGCATGAGGATGTGCAACGATGAGTTCAATCATTTTTTACGCTCGTTTCCGCCGTCTTTAATCAGTTCGGCAATCCCGGCGATAGATCCCATCAGGCTGCTGGCATCCAGCGGCATCATCACCACTTTGCTGTTGTTCGCAGAGCCGATCTCCTTCAGCGCATCGGTATATTTTTGCGCGACGAAGTAGTTCACGGCCTGGATATCCCCGGCGGCAATCGCCTCGGAGACCATCTGCGTTGCGCGGGCTTCCGCTTCCGCTGAACGTTCACGCGCTTCCGCCTGGAGGAAGGCAGACTGACGATCGCCCTCGGCTTTCAGGATCTGCGACTGTTTTTCCCCTTCCGCTTTCAGGATCTCGGCCTGCCGCACCCCTTCGGCTTCAAGAATATAGGCGCGCTTGGTACGCTCGGCCTTCATCTGGGCGTTCATGGAGGCGATCAGCTCTGCCGGTGGGCGCACGTCGCGGATCTCAATGCGGGTCACTTTGATCCCCCACGGATTGGTGGCTTCATCCACAATGTGCAGCAGGCGGGTATTGATGCTGTCGCGCTGGGAGAGCATTTCGTCCAGTTCCATCGAGCCGAGCACGGTACGGATGTTGGTCATGGTCAGGTTGACGATCGCCAGCTCCAGGTTGCTCACCTCATAGGCCGCTTTCGGCGCATCAATCACCTGAATAAAACACACCGCATCGATGGTGACGTTGGCGTTATCCTTGGAGATGACTTCCTGGGAAGGGATATCCAGTACCTGCTCCATCATGTTGATCTTACGCCCAATTCTGTCCATGAACGGGACGATCAGGCTTAAACCAGGCTGAAGCGTATTGGTGTAGCGACCGAAACGTTCGACGGTCCACTGGTAACCCTGCGGGACAATTTTGACGCCTGCGCCCACGATAACCAGCGCAACGAAAATAAGGACAGGGACAACGATGAGCATAAAAACCTCCTGTTTTGCATGCCGTAACGAGAAAAATTGCGTATTTGTTGAACGTAAGTATATCGGCTAACGAACGGCTTTTCGCCCCTGTAAAGAGGTGGGAACCGGACTTGTAGAAATAAAACGCCCCGTTCGGGATGCGGGGCGCAAAGCGTTACGCTTCAGACCAGGTATAGCTGAAGTCGGTGATAAACCCATCCCCGGCGTCAGCGATGGCTTTCGATAAGCCCTGATAGTATTTTTCCAGGCCGATGGCCTCTATCTGCTGGATCTGCTCGCGGATGGGGGCGCAGAACAGCACTGCATTGCCCGCCCCGACACGTTTGTTGTTCGGCGGCAGATCGCCGGTAATCGCTTTAAACCAGGTTCTGATCCCTTGCTTTAAGCTGTGCGGCGCTTTTGTCAGATCCTCCTGGCCGGTCAGCACCTGTAGGGTAGGGAATTCATTTGCATAGACGGCGGTTTTCATGCGCGCAAAGAACGCGGTAAATAGCTCAAAAGAGCCGAGATCCGTGACGCGCGGCTTGGTGGTTTTCCCGTTTTTATTGCCCATTTTTCCGGCAGGCGCTGTTGGTGCCGGAACCACATTGACCTTATGCAGATCCAGACCAAACAGCAGATTACAGTGCGCCCGGCGCTCTTTGAGCGGATAGGACATCAGCACGTCAATAAACGTCGTCGCCTTCACATCGGCCAGGTCATGGTTAATCAGCCATTGCGAGCGGGCAAATTCCGCAGGAGAAACGAACCAGTCCGGCACCTCGGTAAAGCGTCTCGATTTACCCTTGCCGTCAAATTCAAGAAAGTAAGCCCCGTCATCGAAAGCAAAATAGCAGTTTTTAAAGCTACCGATCGTGGTGTTAACGATGAGCGCCTTCTTAACAAAATCGACCACCTCAGCACCCATGACAAAACGCGTGAGTTCTGAAGAATTGATGACTTCCATTAATGTTTCCACATCAGGAACACCTGGCTTCAGGGAAGAGAACTCATAAAAGATATGTGTCATGTTGCTGACTTCCTGTAGTTATAGAGGTGACAATTAGCGAACAAAAAGTTTAACACTTGCTATAGATTAAGGCTATTCGCGCTGTATACCGGAAAGGATTATGCTAAAGGCTGTTCTTATTACAGCGCTTAACGGAATCGGAATGAATAATAAAAAAAATCTTCTGGGTATCAGGGATGTTGGCTTTCGCGTGGGTGACACTACCCTGCTTCAGCATGTCGATTTTTGTCTGTCGCCGGGCGAATTTAAACTGATTACCGGCCCCTCCGGGTGCGGCAAAAGCACACTCCTGAAAATCGTGGCCTCGTTACTCAGCCCGACGGAAGGAACCATTCTGTTTGAAGGGAAAGATATCGCCACGCTTTCACCGGAAAGCTATCGCCAGCAGGTGTCATACTGCGTGCAAACGCCGTCCCTGTTTGGTGACACGGTGTACGACAATCTGGTGTTCCCCTGGGACATTCGCAACCAAACGCCTGAACCGAAAAAGTTTGCCGACGATTTGGCCCGGTTTGGGCTTTCGCCGGAAACGCTGACCAAATCGATCGCCGACCTGTCAGGCGGGGAAAAGCAGCGCGTCTCGCTGATCCGTAACCTGCAATTCCTGCCGAAGGCGCTGTTGCTGGACGAGATCACCAGCGCGCTGGATGACGCTAACAAACGCAACGTCAATGACATTATCCATCGCTACGCCCGGGAGCAGAATATTGCCGTGCTGTGGGTGACGCATGATTCAAACGAAATTACCCATGCGGATGACGTCATCACGCTCAGGCCGCAGGGCGGGAAAATGCAGGAGGCTCACCGTGGGTGAACATAATATAACCAACGAATCGCTGGCGCTGTCGATGGTACTGGTACTGGTGGCGATTGTGGTCAGCTACCGGGAAAAGCTGGGGCTGGAAAAAGACATTTTGTGGAGTATCGCCCGCGCGGTCATTCAGCTCATCATCGTCGGCTATGTGCTGAAATACATCTTCAACGTCAATCATGCCGTGCTGACCCTGTTGATGGTGCTGTTTATCTGCTTTAACGCGGCGTGGAATGCGCAGAAGCGCAGTAAATACATCGATAAAGCGTTCATTTCATCGTTTATCGCCATCGCCACCGGAACCGCGTTAACGCTGGCGGTGCTGGTGCTCTCCGGCTCGATTGAGTTTACGCCGATGCAGGTGATCCCCATTTCCGGGATGATTGCGGGCAATGCGATGGTGGCGGTCGGGTTGTGCTACAACAATCTGGGGCAACGCTTCAGCAGTGAACAGCAGCAGCTTCAGGAGAAGCTAAGCCTGGGTGCGACGCCTAAGGTGGCCTCGGCGCGGTTGATCCGCGACAGCATTCGTTCTTCGCTGATCCCAACGGTGGATTCCGCCAAAACGGTGGGGCTGGTCAGTTTACCGGGAATGATGTCGGGGCTGATTTTTGCCGGTATCGATCCGGTAAAAGCCATTAAGTACCAGATTATGGTGACGTTTATGCTGCTCTCTACGGCGAGTCTGTCGACGATTATTGCCTGCTACCTGACCTATCGGAAGTTTTACAACGCGCGCCACCAGCTGGTGGTGACGCAGTTGAAAAAGACGGGGTAATATCGGTTTTTCCAGGCCCGGTAAGCGTTAGCGCCACCGGGCATTTTTGGGTTAGTAGAGCAACGCGTACAGCTGACGACGATACTTCGACGCCAGCGCATCACCGGTACCGAGCGCGGCGAGGATCTCCTGGAACATCTTCCGCGCCTGACCGTCTGCGGCGCCCAGGTCTTTCTGAAGATGGCTAAACAGCAGTTCCAGTGCCTCTTCGTTACGCCCCACCTGATGAAGCTGAAGCGCCAGCTGGCTTGCCAGCGCGGCATCCGCCGGGTTGTCCGCAACCTGCTGCTGAAGCTGCTGAATTTCAGGGGTATCCGCCGCCTGTTTCAGCAGGTCAATCTGCGCCACCAGCCCCTGATAACGGGTATCCTGATCCTGCATCGGCACCGTTTTCAGCACGGCTTCCGCGTCTTCGGGGCGGTGCAGGGCAATCTGGGTCTCTGCCAGCAGCAGACCAATCTGGCTGTTCTGGTTCGACAGCTGCCACGCGTCTTTTAACAGCGGCAGCGCCTCGTCGTACTTGCCTTCCTGCATCAGCGCCATGGCTTCCTGCGCTTTCAGCTCTTCTTCGCGCGGCAGGACTTTATCCAGCAGGGCGCGGATCGCCTCTTCCGGCTGCGGCCCCTGGAAGCCATCGACCGGCTGACCGTTCTGGAACAGGTAGACGGTTGGGATCGCACGCAGGCCAAACTGGGACGCGACCATCGGTTCGGCGTCACAATCCAGTTTCGCCAGAATGAACTGACCGTTGTACTGCGCGGCAAGGCTTTCCAGGACCGGCGTCAGTTGCAGACAGTGTTGGCTGCGTTCAGACCAGAAGTAGAACAGCACCGGTTTGGTCATCGACTGTTCAAGCGTCTGTTGCAGGTTAGCTTCAGTTATGTTGACGATATTCTGTACGGACATGCGGCATTCTCTTTTATCGGTTTACTCTTTACATGGGGGTAAGCGTCGTCGCTTCAACTCAACCCTGCAAAATTTTGTCCATCATCCGCCCCGGCAGCAGGCGTTTCAACCAGCCGACGGCATGGGTCACCAGCGTGACCGGATAGCGCATTTTAGGGGTATCGCTCTCAAACGCGTGGCGCACTTTGGCAACGACGGCTTCTGGGCCAAGCGTAAAACGCGCCGCTATTCCGGGGTTTTCGACCGGTTTGTCCGCCTGCGTCTGGTTAACGTTTTCCGTAAAGCGGGTGCGAATGGGACCCGGCTCAATCAGGCTGACCTTAATACCGCTGTGGCGCAGCTCCATGCGCAACGCATCGGACCAGGCTTCAAGCGCATATTTACTGGCGGCGTAAGCCCCGCGGCCCGGCGTGGAGATCAGGCCCATGACCGAGGAGGTCATCACGATGCGCCCTTCGCCGTGCGGCAGCATGGCCGGGAGAAGGCGCATGGTAAGCTGATGCGCACCGAAAAAGTTTGCGGAGAACTGCTGCTCCAGCTGTTCCCGTGAGAGGGTCTGAAGCGGGCCGTACACGCCGTAGCCCGCGTTGTTGAACAGACCGTAAAGACGGTTGTTGGTCAGGGCGATGACCTCATCGGCGGCCTGCTCCACGCTCTCTGGCGAATCGAGATCCAGCAGTATGCCGGTAAATCCCAGCCCTCTCATGCGTTCAACATCCTCGGGTTTGCGGCAGGCTGCCAGCACCCAAAACCCCTGACGCTTCAGTTCAAGGGCGCTTTCAAGGCCAATTCCGCTGGAACATCCTGTTATTAAGACCGATTTTTGCATAACTTTACCTGTCAGGTTCTCAGCTGTTTGACGAGTCATGTTTTACTAAAGGAGCCAGCCGGGTTGCCATCCAGTCGGCAATGAACGGCTGGGCATCGCGATTGGGGTGAATGCCATCATCCTGCATCCACTGGGGTTTCAGATAGACCTCTTCCATGAAAAATGGCAGCAGCGGAATATCAAACTCTTTGGCAAGCTTAGGATAGATCGCGCTAAACGCCTCATTATACCGACGGCCGTAGTTAGCGGGCAGGCGAATTTGCATCAGCAGCGGCTGGGCGTTGGCGGCCTTAATGGTCTGCAAAATGGTCCGCAGCGTTTGCTCTGTTTGCTGAGGCTGGAAGCCGCGCAAACCATCATTGCCGCCGAGTTCGACCAGCACCCAACGCGGTTGATGCTGCTTAAGCAGGGCAGGCAGGCGCGACAGGCCTTGCTGCGACGTATCGCCGCTGATACTGCCGTTAACGACAGTCGTCCGGGACTGCCATTTATCATTGAGCAGGGCGGGCCAGGCCGCACTGGCGGCCATACGATAGCCCGCGCTCAGGCTGTCACCCAGAATCAATAACGTGTCCGCAGCCGCCGCGCGGAAGGTCATCAGTATCAAAAACAGGAAGGGCAAATGCCAGCGGAAAACATTGTTGAAGTTCATCGTCTTAAGAAGTCCGTCGGTCAGGGAGAACACGAGCTTTCCATCCTCACCGGAGTTGAACTCGTTGTCAAACGTGCCGAAACCATCGCCCTGATTGGCGAATCCGGTTCCGGTAAGTCCACGCTGCTGGCTATTCTCGCCGGTCTGGACGATGGCAGCAGTGGCGAAGTGAACCTGGTCGGCCAGCCTCTCCACGCGCTTGATGAAGAGGCCCGCGCCGCGCTGCGTGCCCGGCATATCGGGTTTGTCTTTCAGTCCTTCATGCTGATCCCGACGCTGAACGCGCTGGAAAACGTTGAACTACCCGGCCTGCTGCGCGGTGAAAATACCCGTGAAAGCCGCGATCACGCGAAGGCCTTACTGGAACAGCTGGGGCTGGGGAAACGCCTGGACCATCTTCCGGCACAGCTCTCCGGCGGTGAGCAGCAGCGCGTGGCGCTGGCCCGGGCGTTTAACGGACGGCCGGAAGTGCTGTTTGCCGATGAACCAACGGGCAATCTCGACCGTAAAACCGGGGACAAAATTGCCGATCTGCTGTTTTCCCTCAACCGTGAGCACGGCACGACGCTGATTCTGGTCACCCACGATCCCCAGCTGGCTGCACGCTGCGACCGTCGCCTGCGGCTGGTCAACGGTGTTCTTCAGGAGGAAGCATGATTACCCGCTGGTTCTGGCGCGAATGGCGCTCGCCTTCGCTGCTGATTGTCTGGCTGGCGTTGAGCCTGGCGGTGGCCTGCGTGCTGGCGCTCGGCAGCGTCAGCGATCGTATGGAAAAGGGGCTAAGCCAGCAGAGCCGGGAATTTATGGCGGGGGATCGAACCCTGCAAAGTTCTCGCCCGGTGCCGCCGGGCTGGATTGAGGCAGCGCGCAAAGAGGGGCTGAAGGTGGGGGAGCAGATCACCTTCCAGACCATGACCTTCGCGGGCGATACGCCGCAGCTCGCCAGCGTGAAAGCCGTAGATGACATCTACCCGATGTACGGTGACTTACAAACCAGCCCGCCGGGGCTTAAACCGACGCCCGGCACGGTGCTGCTGGCATCGCGCCTGATGGCGCTGCTGAACCTGAAACCCGGCGACAGTATTGACGTGGGCGACGCGACGCTGAAAATCGCCGGGGAGGTGGTGCAGGAGCCTGACTCCGGCTTTAACCCGTTCCAGCTTGCGCCGCGCCTGCTGATGAACACCGCCGACGTGGCGAAAACCAGTGCCGTCCAACCGGGCAGCCGTGTCACCTGGCGCTATAAGTTTGGCGGAACGCCTGCCCAACTGGAGGCGTATGAAAAATGGCTTCTGCCGCAGCTCAAGCCGGAGCACCGCTGGTACGGGCTGGAGCAGGACGAGGGGGCACTCGGCAAATCCCTCGAACGTTCTCAGCAGTTCCTGCTGCTGTCGGCGCTGTTAACCCTGTTGCTGGCTATTGCGGCGGTGGCCGTGGCGATGGGGCACTACTGCCGCAGCCGCTACGATCTGGTGGCGATCCTTAAAACCCTCGGCGCGGGCCGGGCGCAGCTGCGCAGGCTGATTGTCGGCCAGTGGCTGATGGTGCTGGCGCTGTCGGCTATTACCGGCGGGGCGATAGGGCTGCTGTTTGAAAAGCTGCTGATGGTGCTGCTGAAACCGGTGCTTCCGGCTGCATTGCCCCCGGCAAGCCTCTGGCCGTGGCTGTGGGCCATTGGCGCGATGACGACGATCTCCCTGCTGGTGGGGTTACGCCCGTACCGGCTGCTGCTCGCCACCCAGCCGTTGCGCGTTCTGCGCCGCGATGTGGTGGCCAACGTCTGGCCGCTGAAGGTTTACCTGCCGGTGATTATTGCGGTGGCGGTCGCGCTGCTGGCCTGGCTGATGGGCGGCAGTACGCTTCTTTGGGCGGTACTGGCAGGCGCGGTGGTGCTGGCGCTGCTGTGCGGCGCGCTGGGCTGGCTGTTGCTCAGTCTGCTTAAAAAGCTGACGGTGAAATCACTCCCGGTGCGGCTGGCGGTGAACCGTCTGCTGCATCAGCCGTGGTCCACCCTCAGCCAGCTCTCGGCATTTTCGCTGTCGTTTATGCTGCTGGCGCTTCTGCTGGTGCTTCGCGGGGATCTGCTGGATCGCTGGCAGCAGCAGCTTCCGCCGGAAAGCCCGAACTATTTCCTGATCAACATTGCCCCCGAACAGGTGACGCCGCTGAAGGGCTTCCTGTCGGAGCATCACATTATCCCCGAGTCGTTCTATCCGATCGTGCGGGCGCGTCTGACGCAGATCAACGGCCAGTCGACGGAGGGCAATAAGGATGAATCGCTTAACCGCGAGCTGAACCTGACCTGGCAGGAGAAACGTCCGGACCATAACCCGATCGTTGCCGGCACCTGGCCGCCGAAAGCGGGGGAGGTGTCGATGGAAGAGGGGCTGGCGACGCGCCTGAACGTGAAGCTGGGAGACAGCGTCACCTTCACCGGCGATACCCAGGATTTCACCGCCAAAGTCACCAGCCTGCGTAAAGTGGACTGGGAAAGCCTGCGGCCAAACTTCTTCTTCATCTTCCCGCCGGGCGCGCTGGACGGACAGCCCCAGAGCTGGCTGACCAGCTTCCGCTGGGAAAACGGCAACGTCATGCTGACCCAGCTTAACCGGGAGTTCCCGACGGTGAGCCTGCTGGATATCGGCGCGATCCTCAAACAGGTCGGGCTGGTGCTGGAGCAGGTGAGCCGTGCGCTGGAGGTGATGGTGGTGCTGGTGACAATCTGCGGTGTGCTGTTGCTGTTGGCGCAGGTGCAGGTGGGCATGCGTCAGCGTCATCAGGAGCTGATGGTCTACCGCACGCTGGGGGCCAGTAAACGGCTGCTGCGCGCCACGCTGTGGAGCGAATTTGCCCTGCTCGGGCTGGTAGCGGGCCTCGTGGCGGCCATCGGGGCGGAAACCGCGCTGGCGGTACTCCAGAGCAAAGTCTTCGACTTCCCGTGGGAGCCTGACTGGCGGCTGTGGGTAACGCTGCCCATCTGCGGCGCCGTGCTGCTGTCCCTGTGCGGCGGCTGGCTCGGAACCCGGCTGTTGAAAGGTAAAGCGCTGTTCCGCCAGTTTGTCAGCTAATTTACTGACGTGATGATGACGCACCGGCATTTCTGCTGGTGCGTCGTCGCTTAACGGCACAAATCGTTAATGCCCCTGCATTTAGTAGCACAAAACATTAAAAACCCGCCCACACAGCCCGAATTTTTCCGGTTAATATTCACCAGCTAAATATTTAGCAGCGTGTCTATCAAGGAAAAAGAATGACTATAAGAAAAACAGCGCTGGCGACAACGATCGGCGCAGCAGTGGCATTGGCTTCTTTCGCTTCGCAGGCGGAAATCACCCTTCTGAAACAAGATCCGCAGGCGGGTAACCCGCTGAGCCGCCTGAACTTTACCGTTGGCGGCAGCATCCGTCCTCAGTTCCAGAACATGACCGGTGATGACGGCAAAAACGGCTACAAGCGTAACGGCTTTGACGGCGGTACCCGCTTCCGTTTCGCGGCAGACTACTACCTGTTCGATGACATCAGCTGGATCACCTACTACGAGCTGGGTGTGAACATTCCGGCGCAGTTTAACTGGGATAACCACTATGCCGACGGCGCGCACGACACCTCACGTCGTATGCTCTACACCGGCCTGAAGAGCGACACCTGGGGTACGCTGACCTTCGGTCAACAGAACAGCGTGTACTATGATGTGGTGGGCGCGAAAACCGATATCTGGGACTACGACATGATTGGTCAGGCGCCGGGTAACGGGATCAACGGCGACTACGACGGTTCTTACCGTTCACGCCAGATGCTGAAGTACAAGAAAACCGTGGGCGATGCCGACATCTACGCCTCTTACCTGTTTGAAGACAGCGAATACCTGCCGGGCAACGGCCTGCGTTACAAGCGTAAAGGCGGCGGCTCGCTGGGTATTGATTACCATCTGACCACCGACCTGACCTGGGGCGCCGCGTGGAACTACACTCGCGCGGACATGCGTAACCCGGACAACGGCGACAGCAAATCTTACGACCAGAACATCCTCGGTACTGCGCTGAGCTGGACGCCGGATAACTGGACCTTCTCCGCGGGCGGCGGCTGGTATCAGAACTTCATGACCACCAAAAAAGTGTCTGTTAACGACTACTTCGCCGGTGATGCATGGGGTATTGAATACTTTGCCGGGTACAAGTTCCCGGTGGGTCAGTATGCGGTGAAATCCATCCAGCCTTACTTCATGGGTGACCGCATCGAGTACGTGAATGGCCGTAACTACCAGCGTATCGACAACGGCGTGGGTATCAGCTTCCAGCTGGACTACGGTTTCCGTGTGGATTACGAACACGTGTTCACTTCCAGCACCGACAACCTGGGCGACATGAACCTGGTGCGTCTGCGTTACGACTTCTAACCCTCACCCTAACCCTCTCCCTGAAAGGGAGAGGGAACAGACGGGTAGAACATGTAGGCCGGGTAAGGCGTAGCCGCCACCCGGCTTTCTTTTAGCGATTAAGCCAGTCAGCGATCTCGCCATACGTTCCGCGATAGACAATCTTCTCCGCTTTTTTATCCAGCTGATAGCTGTACATCGGGTCGTAATAGTCCTTCAGCAGCGGCGCAAGCCAGCTGTAGTGTGCGTCAGTGCAGCCTGTTCGCTGTTGCGCGACGAGCGCGGCGTCCAGCAGGGCGGTAAATTCCGCGAAGCGTTGCAGCCCCAGACGGCGACGAATGGCGAACAGGCCGTGGTGCAGGTATTCGCTGTACGCTTTCCAGCCCGCTTCCTCGCCGTAGGCAGCAGAAAAATCGGCCCACATGTGGTCAAAATACTCTTCGCGCAGGCGCTCCAGGCGGATCTCAAACGGATCTTCGACCACCACGATAGGGGCGTCAGCCATGCGGTCGCGCAGGCACTCCGGCAGGTGGTTAGAGCCAATCATCCGGCCCTCATCCTCCAGTACCCAGCGCGTGGCATCTTTTTTCAATAGCTCAACCGCAAGGTGATTCTCGAAGCTCGCCTGAGAAAGCTGCGGGGTGAGCGTGCGGCCAAACGACGAGCCGCGATGGTGCGCCAGCCCTTCCAGATCAATGCCCTGTACGTGCTGTTTCACCAGCAGCGTTTTACCGTTGCCGGTACAGCCGCCGATAAGCACCATCGGTTTCTGTGACTGCTCAACGGTCACCTGAATCGCCGTCTGGCGCAGGGCCTTATAGCCGCCGCGGATCAGCGGGTAATCGACACCCGCCGCTTTCAGCCAGGCCTGGGAGATGTGTGAGCGCTGACCGCCGCGCGCGCAGCAGAGATAGCCCTCAGGATGGGTCAGGCAGGCTTCGCGCCAGGCGTTGATGCGCGCCTCTCGCGTCTCGCCGTTCACCAGGCGATGGCCGAGCGTCAGTGCGGCTTCGGGTCCCTCGCGTTTATAGCAGGTGCCGACGGCGGCACGCTCGTCGTCGTTCATCAAGGGCAGGTTGAGTGCGGCGGGCATCGCACCCTGGGCAAATTCGATCGGCGCGCGAACGTCGATTATTGGGGTATCGGACGCGAGGATCGCGCGATAGTCCGTTCCATCGTTCATGATGATTCCAGAAGAAAACTGAGCAGCAATGGGCGGGGATTGTACGCCGGGGAAGGGGAAGGTCAACTCCCCGGCGGGGATACTTACTTCAGTTTTGACTGCGCCCAGACAATGCCGCTTGCATAGTCTGGCGGCAGCAGGGGAACAATCGCTTCCAGCGTGGCGCTCAGGCGATCCGTGTCGGTATCGTTCAGGTTAAGGTGGCCCACTTTACGACCCGGGCGGACCTCTTTGTCGTACCAGTGCAGGTGCACCAGCGGCAGCTTCAGCCAGTTGTAGTTCAGATCGGTGCCGATCAGGTTGATCATCACCGACGGGCTGGTCACCACCGGCTGCGGCAGCGGCAGGTCAGTAATGGCGCGCAGATGCAGCTCGAACTGGCTGATGGAGGCACCGTTTTGCGTCCAGTGGCCGCTATTGTGCACGCGCGGCGCCAGCTCGTTGATAAGCAGGCCCGACGGCGTGACGAAGCACTCCATCGCCATCACGCCTACGTAGCCCAGCTCGTGCATGATGGCAGAAAGCATCTCTTCCGCCTGCGCCTGCTGGTCGGCATTGGCCTGCGGAAAGACGACGCTGGTGCGCAGAATGCCGTCCTGATGCAGGTTATGCGTCAGGGGGTAGAACACCGTGCGGCCATCGTGCCCGCGTGCGCCCACCAGCGACACTTCACCGCTGAAGTTAATGCCCTGCTCGACGATGCACTCGCCGTAGCAGTCGTCCGGCAGTTCGGCGGTGTCGTGCGCGCGCAGGCGCCACTGGCCGCGACCGTCGTAGCCACCCACGCGACGCTTCACGATCGCCAGTTCGCCCAGCATCGCGAACACGTCGTTCCACTCGCTTTTGTCAGACAACAGCTGCCACGGCGCGGTCGCAAGACCGAGCTTATCGAAAAGCTGTTTTTGCGTGAGACGGTCGGCGATGATCGGGAATACGTCGCGGTTCACAAAGGCGTTATGGCGCGCCAGTTCGCGGGTCAGGGCGGTTTCCGGCCAGCGTTCAATTTCGGCGGTGATCACGCTCTGATGGAACGGCACCGCTTCCGGCTCGGCATCCAGCCCGACGGGCCAGACGGCAATACCCAGCGGCTCACCGGCCTGACGCAGCATGCGGCCAAGCTGACCATTACCGAGAACGCAAACCTGCTTCATGCTGCACCCCGCGGATCCGGGTTATCCAGCACCTCGTCGGTCTGGGCTTTACGCCACTCAGCCAGACGCTGATGTAAGTCTTTATCATGCGTCGCCAGGATCTGCGCGGCCAGCAGGGCGGCATTTGCAGCACCCGCTTTACCAATCGCCAGCGTACCGACAGGAATGCCGCGCGGCATCTGGACGATAGAGTAAAGGCTATCCACCCCGCTTAACGCGGCGCTTTGTACTGGAACACCCAGTACCGGCACCAGCGTTTTGGCGGCAATCATGCCCGGCAGATGTGCTGCGCCGCCCGCACCAGCAATGATCACCTCGTAACCGTTCACTTCGGCGCTTTCGGCGAAGCTGAACAGTTTATCCGGCGTACGGTGCGCGGAAACCACTTCAACATGGTGCGGAACATTCAGGATTTCAAAGATTTCGGCGGCGAACTGCATGGTAGCCCAGTCGCTTTTGGACCCCATCACGATGGCGACACGCGCCGGATTATTGCGGGAAGACATGCGTCTTAAAACTCCTGTGGTGCGGAACACACTGCTTTCGAGGGCACAGAGAATAGCATGTAATACCGGCAAGGAAAACGGTTGCGTTGTCGAGAAATGGGCGAAAAAACGGGGAGAGGTTAAAACGGGAAGGCGATCAGTTCCACACCTTCCGGCGTGACTTTCACCATCGATCCTTCCCTGTGCCAGGCGCCTAAAACGA
The DNA here is from genome assembly GCF_049238105.1 of Enterobacter cloacae complex sp. IR5418. Taxonomy (NCBI): domain Bacteria; kingdom Pseudomonadati; phylum Pseudomonadota; class Gammaproteobacteria; order Enterobacterales; family Enterobacteriaceae; genus Enterobacter; species Enterobacter cloacae complex sp. IR5418. The sequence continues at coordinate 167,578 of NZ_JBMKHS010000002.1, forward strand.
CGCGATGGGCCGGTTCACCGTTGGCGATAAGGGAATGCACATCGGGACGATGGGTATGGCCGTGGATCAGCCACTGAACGCGATGCTTTTCCATTACGTTCACCACCGCCTGCGGGTTGACGTCCATAATGGTCATCGATTTGCTGCTGTTGGCGGCTTTGCTGCCCGCGCGCATTCTGGCGGCGATGCGGTTGCGGATAAACAGCGGCAGGGCGAGGAACATTTTCTGGATCCACGGGGTGTGGACTTTGGCGCGAAACGCCAGGTAGCCGGTATCGTCGGTGCAGAGCGTATCGCCGTGCATGATCAGAATATTGCGGCCATAGAGGTCGAGCACCTGCTCTTCCGGCAGCAGCGTCATGCCGCTCTCGCGGGCGTAGCGCTGGCCAATCAGGAAATCACGGTTGCCGTGAATGAAATAGCAGGGGACGCCGGAATCCACCAGTGCTTTAATGGCCGCAGCCATGTCACGGTGCAGCGGGTTCGGGTCGTCGTCGCCAATCCAGGCCTCAAACAGGTCGCCCAGAATGTACAGCGCATCGGCGCTTTTCGCTTCACCGTGTAAAAAACGCAGAAAACCGGCGGTGATCGCCGGTTCTTCTGTTTGCAGATGCAGATCCGCAATAAAGAGTGTCGCCACCAATTACTCGCTGACGGTCACGCTTGTGATCACAACGTCTTCTTTAGGAACGTCCTGGTGCATACCGCTGCGGCCAGTAGAAACGGCTTTGATCTTGTCGACCACGTCCATTCCTTCAACCACTTCTGCGAATACGCAGTAGCCCCAGCCTTGCAGGCTTTCGCCAGAGAAGTTCAGGAAGTCGTTGTCCGCTACGTTGATGAAGAACTGTGCGGTTGCAGAGTGTGGCGCCTGAGTACGGGCCATTGCCAGCGTACCACGGGTGTTTTTCAGGCCGTTGTTCGCTTCGTTTTTGATCGCTTCTTTCGTCTCTTTCTGGCGCATGCCAGGCTCGAAACCGCCGCCCTGGATCATAAAGCCGTTGATCACACGGTGGAAAATAGTGTTGTTGTAGAAACCTTCGCGGCAGTAGTCCAGGAAGTTTTTAACTGTTTCAGGCGCTTTGTCATCAAAGGTTTTGATTACGATATCGCCATGATTAGTGTGGAAAGTAACCATTTTTGCATCCTGTTCCGTTATTGTGGTGCGTCGACCCGTGCTCGGGTCACATATAGGGGCTTGTTATAGCATAACCACAGGACACGATCACCTTGCATTGTGTGCTGACCATACTCCGAATTATGGGTATTATAAGGAACAAACAATCCACACACGTGTTTACATGGAATCTTCGATGTTAAAAATCTTTAATACAATGACGCGCCAAAAAGAGGAATTTAAACCTATCCATGCCGGGGAAGTTGGCATGTACGTGTGTGGTATTACGGTTTACGATCTCTGTCATATCGGCCATGGCCGTACCTTTGTCGCGTTCGACGTGGTGTCACGCTACCTGCGCTTCCTGGGTTATAACCTGAAGTACGTGCGCAACATTACCGACATTGACGACAAAATCATTAAACGTGCTAATGAAAATGGCGAAAGCTTTGTCGCGCTGGTGGATCGCATGATCGCGGAAATGCACAAAGATTTTGATGCCCTGAATATTCTGCGCCCGGACAGCGAGCCGCGCGCGACCCATCACATTCATGAAATCATCGAGATCACCGAAAAGCTGATCGAACGCGGTCACGCCTATGTGGCGGACAACGGCGACGTGATGTTCTCGGTGCCGACGGACCCCACCTACGGTGCGCTTTCCCGCCAGGATCTGGACCAGCTCCAGGCCGGTGCGCGCGTGGACGTGGTGGACGTGAAGCGTAATCCGATGGACTTCGTGCTGTGGAAGATGTCCAAAGCGGGCGAACCAAGCTGGCCATCCCCGTGGGGCGAAGGGCGTCCGGGCTGGCACATTGAATGTTCTGCGATGAACTGCAAACAGCTGGGCAACCATTTCGACATTCACGGCGGCGGGTCGGATCTGATGTTCCCGCACCACGAAAACGAAATCGCACAGTCTACCTGCGCCCACGGCGGCGAGTACGTGAACTACTGGATGCACTCCGGGATGGTGATGGTGGACCGCGAGAAGATGTCGAAATCGCTGGGCAACTTCTTCACCGTGCGCGATGTGCTGAAGTATTACGACGCGGAAACCGTGCGCTACTTCCTGATGTCTGGTCACTATCGCAGCCAGCTGAACTACAGCGAAGAGAACCTGAAGCAGGCGCGCGCTGCGCTGGAGCGTCTGTATACCGCACTGCGCGGCACCGACAGGTCTGTTCCGGCCGCAGGCGGCGAGGCGTTCGAAGCCCGCTTTGTTGATGTCATGAACGACGACTTCAACACCCCGGAAGCCTACTCCGTGCTGTTCGACATGGCGCGTGAGGTGAACCGCCTGAAGTCAGAAGACATGGCGGCGGCGAATGCGCTGGCGTCTCATCTGCGTAAGCTCTCCTCCGTGCTCGGCCTGCTGGAGCAGGAGCCGGACGTGTTCCTGCAAAGCGGTGCGCAGGCGGACGACGGCGAAGTGGCGGAAATTGAAGCACTGATTAAAGCACGTCTGGAAGCGCGTCAGGCGAAAGACTGGGCGGCGGCGGATGCGGCGCGTAACCGTCTGACCGAGATGGGCATTATTCTGGAGGATGGCCCGCAGGGGACCACCTGGCGTCGTAAGTAAGTCCGTAACGCCCGGTGGCGCTAACGCTTACCGGGCCTACAGGTGAAAGTAGGCCGGGTAAGGCGCAGCCGCCACCCGGCTTTTTTTTACCTTCTCTTCTTCCACCATAATACTCCCATCAGCACCGCCCCCGGCAGCCACACCCACAGCAGTTCTGAAATGATTACCTGATGCCCGTACGGGGTGGTATAGCGCGACAGTGCAAACGGCGCGACCTTAATCACCTGCCACGGTGCAAAGAAACGTTCATCCGACCAGGGCCACAGCCAGCCGACGCCTTTCCCGCCGGTGGTGATCGAATCCAGCAGGCTGTGCGACAGCAGCGACACGGTTAAAAACAGCCAGCAGCGCGTCAGGCTGGCCCGGAACCATCGTCGGCCTGCCAGCACGCAAAGTATCGGCACAACAAAGGCAAACAGCAGCGAATGCGTAAAACCGCGATGGCCGAAAATATTGCCGTAAGCGACACCGAATTTAAACGCCAGTACGTCGGCGTCCGGCAGTATGGCGAGGGCGATCCCGGCAAACAGCAGGCGGGGTGGGATGACTTTGGTTCCGAGCCCTAAGCCCAGACACAGAGGAACGGCAGCGTGAGTGATAACGGTAGGCATTGCATTTATCCATGGCAAATCATGGGAATATAGCAGCAGATCCGCCGCAGCAAACCTGTGCTAAATTCTGATTTTACGCCGATTCCCGCGTAATAAGCTGCCCGGAGAGGGTAATGCGCTGCGTTTGCAGATCCGGCTCTTTCAGCCTGCGGATCATCAGCCCTGCCGCCTGGCGGCCTGTCTCTTCACTGGCAGACGACACGTAAGTCAGCGACGGCGATGTGAGGTTAACGTGAAGCATATCTTCAAAACCAATCAGCGCCACCTGCTGGGTTAAAAACACGTCTTTACCCACCGTGCGCCCCACCTGGTGAATGCCCGAGATCGAACCGAGCATTGCATCCGGTGAATGGCAGAGCAGGGCGGTAATCGTATTGTTCTTCTCCAGCAGCTGGCGAGTCGCCATGGCCGCCGCCTGCGTGTCATCGGTGCAGGCGGGAGAATATTCCTCACGCCAGACCAGCCCGTTTTGCGTCATCGCGCTGCGAAAACCGAGCAGGCGCTGCTCGCGGATACGGCACCCGTCGCGCCCGCCAATGTAGGCGATGTTGCGGTGCCCGCGCTCAATAAAATACCGCGCGGCCAGGTTCGCCGCCTGGCGGTTATCGCGCATCACCAGATTGCATTTCTCTTCCAGCAACGACTGCGAAACCGCCACAAGCGGCAGCGGGCAGTGACGAATGTGTTCCGGGAGAGAGGCGGCGCGGGTGTCCGACGCCAGGTAGATGACGCCCGCCACGCCCTGCTGCTTAAACGAGAGCAGGGTCCGTTCAAGATGTTCGCCGTCGTTCAGCGGCTGACCGAGAAAAACCATATAACCCTGCTTCTCCAGCTCCTGAACGATGCTCGCCATCACTTTAATGGAAAAGCTGTCACTGAAGTCGCGCAGGATCAGGCCGATTAAGTTGGAGGTGTTGGCGCGAAGGTTGGCAGCGGCGACGTTATGAACATAGCCCAGCGTGGTGATGGCGGCATTGACCTTCCCGATCGTCGCCTCTGAGATCTTCCCTTTCTGGCGCAGCACCAGCGAGACGGTAGAGACCGACACGCCCGCATGCTTTGCAACATCAATAATGCTGACTTTCTTCAAAACCGCTCCCTGAAATTTACCGATTATCAGCCAGATAAGAGGCGTCCCCCAGCCTACAGGAGACGCCTCTTTCAGGCATCTTATTATTTGCCAATCATCGTGGACATGGTCTGGGCGATAAACTGTGCTCTGGCCCCGAAAATCACCTGTATACCGTTGTCGCCCACGAACACCACGCCGCGCGCGCCAAGCCCGTTCAGCCCGTCGCGGTCCACCGCATCGCTCTTCGCCACTTCCAGACGCAGGCGGGTGATGCAGGAGCCGACGGAATCAATGTTCTGCGCACCGCCCAGCAGGCCGATGATTTCGGTGGCAAGTTCGGAATCGGACTTGTCATTCGCACTGGCGGTCACTTCAGTACGGCCCGGCGTTTTCACGTCGAAACGGCGGATCACGAAGCGGAAGGTGAAGTAGTAGATCAATGCCATCGGAATGCCGATGATAATGGCGCTCAGGAAGTTGGTCTGATAGCCGTTAAACGACGGCAGGATGCCGAACGACAGGTAGTCGATAAAGCCCGCCGAGAACGATTTGGCGATATGCGCATGCAGCAGGTACATGGTCATGTACGCCAGACCCGCCATGATGGCGTTGAAAACGTAGAGAATCGGCGCCACGAAGATAAAGGTGAACTCCACCGGCTCGGTGATCCCCGTCAGGAAACAGGTTAGCGCCGCAGAGAAGAGAATACCGGCCGCGATTTTCTTATTTTTGGTGTGCGCTTCGTGGTACATCGCCAGACATGCCGCGGGCAGCGCGAACAGCATCAGCGGGAACTCACCCTGCATGAACTTCCCTGCGTTCTGGTAGGTGTCGCTGCTAAAGGATTTTACCCCTTCTTCCAGCATCTTGAACCAGATAGTCTGGTCGCCGTGGATCACCTGGCCTGCCTGGGTGGTGTAATCCCCGAACGAATACCAGAACGACGGATACCAGATGTGGTGCAGGCCGAGCGGGATCAGCGCGCGCTCTACCAGGCCGAAGATAAAGGTCGAGGCCGCCTGGTTGTCGCCGTTTACCACCACGGACAGGGCATCGATCCCGGACTGAATATGCTGCCAGACGTACGGCAGCAGCAGGCCGAGGAGGAACGACAGAAACGCCGTCGCAATCGCCACAAAACGCTTACCGGAGAAGAAGCCGAGGAACTCCGGCAGCTGCATGGTGTGGAAGCGGTTGTAGCACCAGGCCGCAAGAATACCGCAGATCAGGCCGCCAAAGACGCCCATTTGCAGCGTCGGGATGCCGACGACCATAGCGTATTTCCCGCCCTGAGAGGCCATTTCCGGCGTAATGCTCAGCACGGTGCTGATGGTGATGTTGGTGACAAACACCGACACCGCCGCAGAAAGCGCCGCGATACCGGACTCCGACGCCAGACCCACGGCAGAGCCGATGGCAAACAGCATCGGCAGGTTATCAAAAATAACCCCGCCAGCGTTCATCATCAGCGGCAGGTGGAACTTATCGCCGAAGGCCAGCAGCAGGCCCGCAGCGGGAAGCAGTGAAATTGGCAGCATTAAGGCGCGACCAATCATCGATAATTTAGACAGCGATTTAACAAACCCTGATATCAGACTCATGCTGATTTCCCCCGAGTAGCGCTTTTTTTAGCGCTGTTATTGTAAGTAGAACGTTTTAGTAGAACGTTCTACTTATCGTGGGGAAAGTCTGAAAAACGCGCAACTGAAATCTTACCTTTCAACAGATGAAATAGTGATTATTTGAAGTTGATCGATAATTAACCGTGATGGATGTGAGGGGATTGTGAGAGAAATTGCCGGGTGGCGGCTACGCCTTACCCGACCTACAAACGGCGTTCGGACTGTTCCCTCTCCCCTTTGGGGAGAGGGTTACGGTGAGGGGCCTCAGGCCCTCACGGTCACGCTCTGACCTGCATAACTCACGGTCTGACCCGCGACAATTTTGCAGCGCTTGCGGGTTTCCACCGCGCCGTCTACTTTCACCTGCCCATCCGCGATAACGATTTTCGCCTGCGCGCCGCTTTCGCTCCAGCCTTCCAGCTTCAGCAGATCGCACAGCTCAACGTGCGGGTGTTTACCTAAAGAAAAAGTTGCCATGATTACGCGTCCTCTACGTCGTGATACTCCTCGCACGCCTGCAAGGTATTTTGAATCAGTGTTGCTACCGTCATCGGGCCTACGCCGCCCGGGACCGGGGTAATGTAAGACGCGCGCGCCGCGGCATCTTCATACACTACGTCGCCGACCACTTTGCCGTTTTCCAGACGGTTAATCCCCACGTCCACGACAATCGCGCCCTCTTTGATCCACTCGCCCGGAATAAAGCCCGGCTTGCCGACCGCCACGATCAGCAGATCGGCGTTTTCGACGTGGTGACGCAGGTTTTTGGTGAAGCGGTGGGTGACGGTGGTGGTGCAGCCCGCCAGCAACAGCTCCATGCTCATCGGGCGGCCCACGATGTTGGAGGCGCCAATCACCACGGCGTTGAGGCCGTAGGTATCGATGTTATAACGCTCCAGCAGCGTCACGATGCCGCGCGGGGTGCACGGACGCAGGCGCGGCGCGCGCTGGCACAGGCGGCCCACGTTATACGGGTGGAAGCCGTCAACGTCTTTGTCCGGCGCGATGCGCTCCAGCACCTTCACGTTGTCAATGCCCGCAGGCAGTGGCAGCTGAACCAGGATGCCGTCGATCTCTTTATCGGCATTCAGGGTGTCGATCAGTTCCAGCAGTTCTGCTTCGCTGGTGGTTTCCGGCAGATCGTAAGAGCGGGAGACGAACCCCACCTCTTCGCACGCTTTGCGTTTGCTGCCGACATAAATTTGCGAAGCCGGGTTGCTGCCAACCAGCACAACGGCCAGCCCGGGGGCGCGAAATCCGGCGGCTTTACGCGCCTTCACTTTTTCCGCAACCTCAGAGCGCACCTGCTGCGCAATCGTTTTACCGTCAATAATCTTTGCTGCCATCAGAGAGAAGATTCCGTCTGTAACGTTAGAAAGGGGGGATTGCCTGTATTTTGTCAGAAGCGAGCGCCGCTGTCAGTCACCCTTTACGAGATTTCATCGCTGGACTGCAAAACCCCTTCCGGGGGCATGGTCAATTTCTTAGAGGGGATTAGGATGTGACCTGGCAAAATGGCAGCGTTTTGACATATTACAAAATAGATTCCTGAGCTACTTTGTCCTCTCCGAAATAAGCCTTCAATTTTTTAATTGAACGTATTTCTTATTCCCGAATATGCGCGGGAAGGGTTATTTACATTTTAAAGGAATAGACATGAAACTCAGCAACATTGCTTCTACTGTTATTGCAACTCTGGCCCTGGTCGCGGGTGCCGCTCACGCAGAAGATCCGGTAGCGCCTGTATCTGTAAACGGTGGTACGGTGCATTTTAAAGGTGAATTAGTGAATGCCGCGTGTTCAGTAAATACTGACTCTTCTGAGCAGACGGTTAATCTCGGCCAGTACCGTACCGCGAAATTCACCAAAGTGGGTGACACCACCTCCAATATTCCGTTCACCATCGAACTGAACGACTGCGATCCTGCGGTAGCGAAAACCGCTGCTGTCGCGTTTACCGGCCAGATCGACGCCACCGACAAAACGCTGCTGGCGGTAAGCTCCGGTAACAACGACAACTCCGCGAAGGGCGTGGGCATTGAGATCCTCGACAGCAAATCCACCACGCTGACCCCGGATGGCGCCACCTTCTCTGCGGCGCAGAGTCTGATTGAAGGGACTAACACCCTGAACTTCACCGCGCGCTATAAAGCCACGGCGGCAACCACCGCGCCAGGCCAGGCCAACGCGGACGCAACATTCGTAATGAAATACGAGTAATGCCTGAATACAGGGATGTGGCTGGCCTCAGGGAAGAGGTCTTTTAATCGCTTATACCGGGAGCGAAGGATGACAAGGACTGGGATACTGCTGTGTGCCCTTGCGATTGCCCCAGCGGTAAACGCACATACCGTTGTGATTGACGGCGGCAAAGTACACCTCAGGGGAGAGCTGGTTAACGGCGGCTGCGCCGTGGCCCCGGACAGCCAGAATATGCGCGTGGATATGGGGCAATACCGCACAAACGCCTTTTCCGGCGTCGGCAGCTTTTCCACGGTTAATGTGCCTTTCACCGTACGCCTGCTGGATTGCAGCGTGGACGTCTCCCGCACCGTAGGGATCCAGTTCCAGGGAGTGACACCGGCAGAAGACCCGCAGGTTTTCCTGGCGACATCGCGGCCGGGGGAAAACGCGGTCAGCAGTGGTGTCGGGCTGGCGCTTTTTGACGAACAGCAACGCCAAATCATCCCGAACGCGACGGCGGTGAGCTGGTTGCCCATTAATACCCGCGAGCTGGCATTTCATTTCAGCGCCCGCTACCGGGCAATATCCGAACACCTTGTACCAGGCACTATTCAGTCGAATGTCTGGTTTACGTTGATTTATCCCTGACGCCTGCGAACTAATTATTAAAGGTACGGTTGTGATGAACACCCTGATTAAACCTGGACTGTTTTTATCTTTTATTATGATGATGGTTTCTGCCAGCGCGAATGCGTCCGGCGGAATTGCGCTGGGCGCGACGCGCGTTATTTATCCGGCCGATGCAAAACAAACGTCGCTGGCGATCACCAACAGCAATAAACAAGAGCGCTATTTAATTAACGCGTGGATAGAAAATGCTAACGGGCAAAAGGAAAAAACCTTTGCCGTCACGCCGCCGCTGTTTGTCAGCGAGCCAGCCAGCGAAAACACCCTGCGCATTATCTACGCAGGCCCGGCGCTGCCTGCCGATCGCGAATCGCTTTTTTACATGAACGTCAAAGCGATTCCCTCCGTCAGCAAAAAACATCAGGACGGCAACAACGTCCTGCAACTGGCCATTCTGTCTCACATCAAGCTGTTTGTTCGCCCGGCTAATCTGGCGATGCCGCCGGAAGAGGCGCTCTCACAGCTGCGCTTTGAGCGCGTCGGCAACCATCTTAAGGTGAGCAATGCCTCGCCGTATTACGTCACGCTGGTCAATCTGAAACTTGGCGGTCAGACCCTGGATAACCTGATGGTTGCCCCCAAAAGCTCGGCGCAGCAGGTACTGCCCACCGCAACGAGCGGCATGCTCTCCTGGCAGAGTGTGAACGACTATGGCGCCATTACCCCGGCGCGTAGCGTCAGCCTGTGAGCAGAGACAGGGCGATGAACACTCAATGGCGTTACTGCCCGGTTGCGCTGGCACTGATGGCAACGCTCTGGCCACACGCTGGCTGGGGCGAGAGCTACTTTAACCCGGCGTTTCTCTCCGATGACACGGCGAACGTGGCGGATTTGTCGCGTTTTGAAAAAGGCCACCAGCAGGCACCGGGCGTCTATCGCGTCGATATCTGGCGTAACGATGAGTTTATTGGCACGCAGGACGTGCGGTTTGAGCAAGCTGACAACACGCCGCCGGTCGCGGACGGTTTGTCGCCGTGTATAACGCGCGCGATGCTCGATCGCTTTGGCGTCAATATCGCCGCCTTCCCGGAACTGAGCAACGTGCAGGGCGATACCTGCGTTCCCCTCACCACGGCTATTCCCGGCAGCGAAACGGCGTTTAACTTCGCCTCGTTGCGCCTTAACGTCAGCCTGCCTCAGGTGGCGATGCAAAACAGCGCCCGGGGGTATATTCCGCCTGAACAGTGGGATGAAGGCATCCCCGCCGCGCTGCTGAACTACAGCTTTACCGGCAACCGGGGCAGCGACGACGACAGCTACTATCTGAACCTGCAAAGCGGGTTGAACTATGGCGCCTGGCGATTACGCAATAACGGCGCGTGGCGTTACACCGATAGCAACGGCCAGCGGCACAGCAGCTGGCAAAATATCGGCACCTGGGCGCAGCGTACAATTATCCCGCTGAAAAGCGAGCTGGTGCTGGGTGACAGCAACACCGGTAACGATGTCTTCGACAGCGTCGGTTTTCGCGGTGGGCGGCTCTATTCGTCCGACAGCATGTACCCGGACAGCCTGCAAGGCTACGCACCGACCGTACGCGGAATCGCCCGCACCCCCGCCAAAGTGGTGATCCGCCAGAACGGATACGTGATTTACCAGAGCTATGTGCAGCCGGGGGCCTTTGCGATCACCGACCTTAACCCGACCTCCTCAAGCGGTGACCTGGAGGTGACGGTGGAAGAGAAGGACGGCAGTCAACAGCGCTACACCGTACCGTATTCCACCGTCCCACTGCTCCAGCGTGAAGGACGCTGGAAATACGATCTGGTGGCGGGGGATTATCGCAGCGGCAACAGCGAGCAGGATACGCCGTTCTTCGCTCAGGGAACGATGATAGCGGGCCTTGCCGACGGCTATACGCTGTACGGCGGTACGCAGCTGGCCTCGCGGTATACCGCCATTGCCATTGGCGCGGGGAAAAACCTCGGTGACTGGGGGGCGGTCTCACTTGACCTCACGCATGCCCGCAGCCAGCTTGCGGATGACAGCCGCCATGAAGGGCAGTCCCTGCGGTTCCTGTACGCCAAATCCCTTAACGGATTCGGCACCAACTTCCAGCTGCTGGGCTATCGCTACTCGACCAAAGGCTTCTACACCCTCGACGATGTGGCCTGGCGCACAATGGAAGGCTACCAGTATGGCGACGATCAGGATGATGACGGCGTGCCGGACGTGCAGAGCTATCACAACCTGACGCTGAATAAAAAAGGGCGTTTCCAGCTCAATATCTCCCAGTCTCTTGGCGATTACGGTTCGCTGTACGTATCAGGCAGCCAGCAGAGCTACTGGGGCACCAGCGAGTCCAACGTCTGGTACCAGCTCGGCTACGCGGGCGGGGTGAAAGGGATCAGCTACGCCTTATCCTGGTCGTGGAACAAGTCCGTCGGCATTGACGGAACCGACCGGATCGCCTCGTTCAACGTCTCCGTCCCGTTCAGCCTGTTTACCCGTCACGGCTACCGTCGCGACAGCGCGATCGACCGGGCCTATGCCACGGCCTCAGCCAGCCGTAACAGCGACGGTGATACCAGCTGGCAGACCGGGATCAGCGGAACGCTGCTCGAGGATCGTAACCTGAACTACAGCGTCACGCAGGGCCACACCAGCAACAACGGCGCCAGCGGCAGCGCCAGTGCCAACTGGCAGGCGACGTACGGCACGCTGGGCGTGGGCTACAACTACACCCGGGATCAGCATGACCTCAACTGGCAGCTCTCCGGCGGCGTGGTGGGGCATTCCGACGGCGTCACATTCAGTCAGCCGCTGGGCGATACCAACGTTCTGATCAAAGCGCCGGGTGCGTCAGGCGTCAGCGTCGAAAACCAGACCGGCGTTAAAACAGACTGGCGTGGCTATGCGGTAATGCCGTACGCCACGGTGTACCGTTACAACCGCGTGGCGCTCGACACCAACACCATGAGCAACAACACCGACATTGAAAATAACGTTTCCAGCGTCGTGCCGACGAACGGTGCGCTGGTGCGCGCCAGTTTTGACACCCGCATCGGCGTGCGCGCGCTGCTCACCGTGAAGCGCGATAACCAGCCTGTACCGTTTGGGGCGGTGGTGCGTGAAACCAAAAGCGGCGTCACCAGCATGGTGGGAGATGACGGCCAGATTTACCTGAGCGGGCTGCCGCTGAGCGGAGAACTGCTGATTCAGTGGGGAGACGGGAAACAGTCCCAGTGTCGTGCACCTTACAGCCTGCCAGAACAGAGCCTGCAACAGGCGATCACACTTAAGGGGATCCGCTGTGAATAAAATCCATTATCTGGGGTTATCCCTTCTGGCGTTTTTGCCGGTATCTGCGGCGTTCGCCACCGTCTGCGTCAATGAAAATGGCGTACCGACGGAGGTGTATTACGACCTGACGGACAAATTCAACAGTTCCAATAACCAGGTGGGGCAGGTGGTCACGCTCAGCGAGAAGTCCCAGTGGGTGGGCGTTAACGCCGTCTGTCCTAAGGGAACGATCGGGAACACCACCAAGCGCAGCTATGTGACCGATTTCCCGGTCACGGGCACCAGCGATGGCTACCAGTATCTGAAGCTTAACGACTATCTGGACGGGGCGATGAAAATCACCGACAGCTACGCTGGCACGTTTTATCCGCCCAAAAAATACATTCAGATGGGGAGCCACCCGAATGTGTCTAAAAACAAACCGTTTGGCGTACAGGATTCCAGCCTCGTCTTTCGGCTTAAAGTGACCCGACGCTTTATCAATATGGTGGTGATCCCCCGGGCGACCATGTTCCGGGTTTACGTCACCACCACCTCCTCGGATCCCCTCACCACGCCGGTCTATACCATCAGCTACAGCGGGACCATTCAGGTGCCTCAGAGCTGTGAAATTAATGCCGGGAATGTGGTGGAGTTCGATTTTGGGGACATCGGCGCCTCCCTGTTCAGTAAAGCGGGCATCGGGAATAAGCCGGAGGGTGTTTCAGCGCAAAGCAAAACCATCGGCATAAAATGCACTAACGTCGAGGCGAACGCCATGCTGACGATGCGCGTTGAAGCGGAGAAGGTTTCAGGCAGTACGCTGGTTTCCGATAACGCGGATGTGGGCTTTGTGATTGCCAACAGTAATGGCGTGCCGCTGACGCCGAACAACCTGACCAGTAAAATTCCGTTCCGTCTGGACGACAGCGCGCAGGCGCAGGTGGGGATCCGCGCGTGGCCTGTCAGCGTGACCGGGAAAAAACCTGCCGAGGGGCGTTTTACCTCGCGCGGCTATTTACGCGTCGACTACGACTAAGGAGCAGGTATGCGAAACGGGATGCGGTGTTTAGCCGTCGCGCTCTTTGCGCTTTGCCCCCATGCGTATGCAGAGACGGCGCTTGGGGAAATTAACATTCAGCTTTACGGCAATATTGTCGATTTTACCTGCGTGGCAGAGGGGGACGACAGCAATAAAACCGTCACGCTCGGCACCTGGCCAACGAAGCAGCTTCGCACAACGGGAAGCCGGACGCAGCCTGTGCCGTTCACCCTTAAGCTGACCGGATGCCCGCCTGGGGCGGCTTCGGTCACGTTTACGGGGAAGGTTGACGGGCATGATAACAGCCTGCTGGCGCTGAATGATGCCAGCGCGGCCAGCAACGTGGCCGTGGAGATCCTCGACCGGGATAAAACGCGCCTCGCCTTACAGCAGGCGAGCCAGACGGTGTCGGTAGATGCGCAGGGAAATGCCGAACTGTCGTTTTATGCCAATTATATCGCCACGGCGGATAACCCACAGCCGGGCCGGGCTGACGCCGATGCAACATTCATGATTAATTATAATTAATCGGATATATTCTCCCTGTTACGGTTATACGTTGCAGGGAGAGTGCAGGGTTACAGTAATTCGTGCGCTTTCGCGTAATCAATTAATTCAACGATACTTTGCACACCCAGCTTGGAAAAGATATTAGACTTATGGGCGCTAATTGTTTTGTTGCTAAGTAATAATTGATCCGCAATCTCCTTATTTGATAATCCGTTCGCCAGATATCGCAGAACCGTCACCTCACGATTCGATAATGGCATATCCACAGCGGCACATGTCCGGGAGCCAAGATGGTTTATAAAGCTCAATGTTTCTGAGGGGAAAAAAGAATAGCCCGTCAGGATCATTTCCACCGCGTTATAAATTTCCCCCAGATCCTTTCGCTTACTGACAAAACCATTTGCCCCGGCGCGGATGGCGCGCCCTGCGTAGAAAGCTTCAGATTTTGAAGAGAGGAAAAGAACCTTAATGTCTTTATTTAAGTTCCTGATTCTTTTCAGTAATACGAACCCATCTGTGCCCGTCATTTCAATATCAAGTATGACCAGATCAATGGGGTGATTGCGTATACAGTCAAGTACTTCGTGGCTGTCGCCTGACTTCAGTTTAACCTGGATGTTTTTATTTTTCTGTAGCAGGACTTCTATCGACATTCTGACGATAGGGTGTTCGTCCATAATGATAACGGATGCCGGTTTCATTTTTTATGCCTCAGATTGTTAAAAGCGTTATGCTGAGTTTTGTTAAAACTCTCGAAAAGCCGGAAGGATAATTGCGCAGATCCTTGTACGGTAAATGTCCCTGGGAAGAGCGAAAGCATCCTTGTTTACGTAGTGGTGATATCAATGCCTCAGCGCAGTTATCTCATAAGGCTGGTTATGGCAAAATGATTTTTCTTATTCGCGTGTCAAACACGTCTTATTATACCGTTTAAGTATTGTCCGAAAAGCCTGTAAATTAATATCCATATATTGCTGATTATTATCTTCTGGATCTGAATCGCTAACTTTTTAAAATTAGCAAAAATGTCCTGATATTGCATTTACCACACACTTTCATCTTTATGTAATAACAAAAAATAAACGATCTTACTGTGTGTTAATCAAATGTTAAAAATGCGAGGGCTGTGACAGCCTGTTTCCCGCCCGTCCGCCCTCCCAGATATCCGCTTGTACGTACGTTATCCCCCCGTTTCAAACATCTCATGGCAGATTAACGATCCAAACAACAGAACAGCATTATCTGCTGTTTTCTTCACCTCTCATCGCTTTCTTTTACAGGTGAATCGCTTGTTTTTACACCATTATCATCCTGTTAACGGAAACGCCAGAACCTTAACGCATGGATAAAACCACTCTCATCGAGCGTGCAGGCAGCATTTTGCAGGGTTGAAGATGAAGAATTAGGAATAGTTATAAAATCGAAAGTTTTGTTAAAAAACACAAAAATTTAACATATATCCTAAGTAATTTCCTAAAGGTCTTTAGGAATTAAGGGGTTACTGAATACGTTAATACGTAAAATCTGAGAGGTTGTTGAGAAGATGTAGCAACTCATGACGATGATTCAGCCCAAGTTTCGCCAGGATGCAGCTGAGACGGTAAATAATGCGGCTGTAAGGGCGGTTCTGTAACTGCGCGATTTGGCGCAAGGAGCTACCCTGCGACAGCGCCTGTAAGATCGGCCATTCATCCCGGGAAAACCACTCTTTACGGTGTCCGGGAGGGGAGGGCGCTTCCAGCAAAGTTTGTTGCATAGCCAGCGCCGTAAGCTGGCGTTCAAGCACATGAAAAGGGCCAGCCGCTTTACAAAACAGGCGGGCATCATAATCATCGGCGCGGACGAGCAGGTAGGGTGTCAGGTAGGGGGCGAACAGGCTGTGGCGGCGTAATCGGTCCAGCAGGTCAATGAGCGGCGAGGCGCGGCTCTCGATGTCGACGACCAGACGCGATGAAGGCCAGTGATTCAAATCACTGAGGGCGGCATCCAGCGTGGAATAGTCGCAGCAATTGCTCAGGGGCGACTGCCCGCTCAGAAAACCGGAACGGAAAAAATTATCCTGTGTGACCAGAATGATAAAGGGAGCATCGGTTTTGCGGGTCTGGTTGATTGACTGGCTCAAATATTCGAGACGATCAAAAAATGGGAGAGCAAAAGGCGAGTGCGTAGAACCCAGTGAATCACTTCCTGTCCGACGACGCCGATAACGGCGCACTGTCATTCGCATAGCTTCCCTCTTGGCGATGACCGTTCAGTCCTCCTGCCATCTCCAGGATGGCCAATAATATCCCTGACCGAAGCGCGCGCCAGCCTGAAGTGCGCATGCACGATCCCTTTCTGTTTCAATGCCTTCAATGAGCACATTCGTAGCGATTTTTGAACAAAGCGTGACCAGCTGTGTCAGCGCCGGCGTTGCACGTAAACGCCAGAAAGCGATCTTATCGATTTTTATTCCGCTTAACGGCAGACGGCAGGCTAAAAATGCACGTCCTGACGCTTCATCAATATCATCCAGCCAGATCCGGTGTCCCTGCGCGGTCAACTGCTGAAGTGCACAACTCACCCTCAGACGTGCCGGGTCTGAGAGTGAAAAGAACGAGGCAGGTTCCACGAGTTCAATGTTCAGCGGTGGGCTATTCAGTTGCAGTAAACGCTGGAACATTTCCGGTATGGTCAGAACGGTTATCGGCAAATTTATGAAAAGGTTGTCACAGGGGAAGGGGTTTTTTAACGCGGCGATCTGTGCTTCCAGCAGCATAAGTGCCCGGGCGGCGGACAAGTCGCGGAAAAAGCCTTCGCTTTGCTGATGCGGCGACAACACGCTGAGCACTTCGGCCCCTACCGTGCGCGAAGAGGAGAGGGCGACAATGGGTTCAAGCTTGATGCCTGTAATGTCGCGTGAGATGTGTTGCACGTGCGAGGGGAAACCTGTCTGGTCTGGCGCTGTCACTCCGTCGTCCTGTCCACTTCCAGCCTCCTGGCGGCCGGGATACCGCAGGACAGTGTGAAGGCGAAGTGAACAGGAAAACAGCAGGCGTTACTTAAAAGCGGCTAAGCCTTTTCGCAGCCCGTAAAAGAGGGATAAATGTTGAAAAAACAGCCGTATTTACAATCAACTAGTCATTATCGCCAGAGAAGGCGGAAAAGGCATTGACTCACTACGCATTGACCGTATAATTCCAGGCGTTTCACCACCGCGAAGTACACTCTTCTCCGTGCGCCCTTAGCTCAGTTGGATAGAGCAACGGCCTTCTAAGCCGTAGGTCGTAGGTTCGAATCCTACAGGGCGTGCCATTACATTTCACAGATTTCCGCCTGCGTGACGTCCTGCTGATTTTCTCCCTGAAACACTCATGCCGAAAATAGCGTTAACGCACGTTTTTCACAGCACAATTGACTGTTATAACAGTATTTTTCTTACGCTGTGGCAATTTTGCAATTCCTCTACCATGCTCATAACACCTCACTCTTACTGGTGGGGCTTTTTGTAGTTGCTGATTAATCTCAAGGAAAAAGTTTATGAAAAAAACGACTGCTATTTTGATGGGCGCTGCATTTCTGTTTACCACCAATACCTTTGCGGCTGAACTGCTGACGAAAAACGAGTTTGAGAAAGTAGAATCACAGTATGAAAAAATCGGTACTGTTAACACCTCCAATGAAGTATCGGTCGACGATGCGAAAAAAGAGCTGATCGAGAAAGCCGATAAGCAAGGTGCTGATGTGCTGGTGCTGACTTCCGGTAATACCAACAACAAGATCCACGGCACTGCCGATATTTACAAGAAAAAATAATCCCTTAGCAACCACCCCGGTTTCGGGGTGGTTGCGCGCCTTACGTCCCCCCAGCATTGTTTCTTGCCTCTTCTCGCGCAGAGATGCCATTGACACTTGATTACGCACGCATAATGCGTATAGTTCTCATTTGCATTTCTTTTAATAAATTTAAGGCCCGACAACGGGTCATTTTTGCGCGCACGTTAAGAGCTCATAATGAACAACACCACAATGCACAAAACGCTGCTGGCGCTTGCCATTGGCGCGGTTACACACTCCGCTTTTGCGGCGGATGAGAAAAAAGAGGACACCATCGTCGTCCAGTCCACCGCGGGGAGTGATTTCAAACCCGGCGGCGACCAGCTGGTACCCGCCTTCCTCGACGGACAGGTGGCGAACGGCGGACGAATGGGGATGCTCGGTCAGCAGAACGCCATGGACGTGCCGTTCAATATCATCAGCTACACCTCGAAGCTGGTGGAAGATCAGCAGGCGAAAACCATTGCTGACGTGGTCGCCAACGATGCGGGCGTACAGTTCGTTCAGGGGTACGGTAACAGCGCGGAAACCTTCCGCATTCGCGGCCTGAAGTTTGACGGCGATGACATGACTTTTGGTGGGCTTTCTGGCGTGCTGCCGCGTCAGGTGGTGGATGCCCAGATGGTCGACCGCATTGAGATCTTCAAAGGCGCCAACTCCCTCATGAACGGCGCGGCAAGCTCCGGCGTGGGCGGGATGATCAACCTTGAGCCAAAACACGCGGGCGACACCCCGCAGGCGAAAGTGGGCGTGGACTACACCTCGGATTCCCAGATTGGCACCACGCTGGATGCGGGGCGCCGTTTTGGTGATAACGACCAGTTTGGCGCGCGGGTGAACCTCGTGCATCGCGAAGGGGAAACCGGCGTACCGAACGATCGCCGCCGCACCACGCTGCTCTCCACCGGTCTGGACTACAAAGGCGACCGTTTCCGCTCCTCGCTGGATCTGGGCTATCAGAAGAAAACTTTCCACGGCAGCCCGACCAGCGTCAACATCTCGGCGGTGGACTTCGTACCAGAACCGCCGAAGAACGATCGCAATTTCTCGCAGAAATGGGCCTACAGCGATATCGAAAACGAATTCGGGATGTGGCGCAGCGAGTACGACATTACCGATAACTGGACGGCGTATACCGGCCTCGGCGCGCAGCACGCACACGAAGAAGGGATCTACAGCGCGCCGAAGCTCCTGGACAAAAGCGGTAACGCGACGGTCAGCCGTCTTGATACTAACCGCATCAGCGATTCCGTCAGCGGCATGGCGGGCATTCGCGGTAACTTCACTACCGGCTTCGTCTCGCACAAGGTCAACGTCGGGTACTCCGCAATGACCAAAAACGAAAAAATCGCGTGGAAAATGTCGGCCGCGGCGGATAACCCGACCACCAACATCTACCACAACACCGGCGTGGCTATGCCGGACAGCACCAACTTCAGCGGCTCCGGCGGCAAATACAGCGATCCGCTGACCAGCGGGCGCACCCGTACCCAGGGCTGGCTGCTGAGCGATACCCTGGGCGTGCTGGACGACAAGCTGCTGTTCACCGCAGGCGCGCGCCATCAGAAGGTGGTGATTCGCGGGTACAACAAAATCACCGGTGCGGAAAACGACGCGGACGGCTTTGACGGCAGCCGCTGGATGCCCACCTACGGTGTGGTCTATAAGCCGTGGGAGGAAATCTCTCTCTACGCCAACCACACCGAAGCGTTGCAGCCCGGTGAAACCGCGCCTCGTTCAGCAAACAACTACGGTCAGAGCACCGGTATCGTCCACTCTAAGCAGAACGAAGTGGGCGTGAAGGCGGACTTTGGTCGCGTGGGCGGCTCCCTGGCGCTGTTTGAGATCAAAATGCCGTCGGCCATCCTCGACGACAGCGGTCACTACGGCCTGGACGCAGAGCAGCGTAACCGTGGCGTGGAGCTGAACGTCTTCGGCGAGCCAATGCTCGGGATGCGTCTGAACGCCAGCGCCACCTGGTTGCAGGCCGAGATGACCAAAACCAAAAATGGCGTCAATCAGGGCAATGATGCCATTGGTATTCCGAACTTCTACGCCGTGCTGGGCGCAGAGTACGACATCAAGCCGATTGAGGGTCTGACGGCGACCGCGCGCGTTAACCACTCCGGCACGCAGTATGCCGACCTGGCGAACAGCAAAAAGCTGGACAGTTACACCACGCTGGATCTGGGCATGCGCTATCGCTTCGCGGTGAATCACAATGCAAACCAGATGACCGTGCGGGCGGGCATCGACAACGTGACCAACGAAAACTACTGGGCCAGCGTGGACGATTCCGGCACCTACATCACTCAGGGCGAACCGCGTACCTTTAAGGTCTCGGTTGGCTACGAGTTCTAAGCGTTCCACCTCGTTATCCGGGGCAGGGACGCCCCACTCCCGTCGTTAGCGTGTTATAAAATTGTAATAAAAGCTTCTTACACTGGTCGCCACAACCTTACCTCTTGGCCAATGACAGGAAGCCGCTATGGGCAGACCCCTCAAATCCGTATTTAAAAAAGAACATCGCGACGACATCACTAACCGCAGCGCTAACCCGGTTTTCTCCGAGGTTGCTGAGGTGTTCCTCTCCCGCCGCCGTTTTCTCCAGATGGGGGCCGTCGCGGGGGCCGCCGTATCATTCCCGTATCTGATCACACCCGAAAATGCCATTGCCGCGGTATCGAAGCCTTCCGCGCTGGCAAAGGCGGTGTCCCTGGGCTTTACCAGCATTGACGTCTCCACGGAAGACACGGTCAGGGTGCCGGAAGGCTACATCGCCCGTCCGTTCTATCGCTGGGGCGATCCGACGGGGATCAAAAATAACATGCCAGCGTTTAAGCCGGACGCCAGCAACACCACGGACGAACAGGCCGTGCAGGCGGGCATGCACCACGACGGCATGGCGTGGTTTAGCCTGCCGCAGGGGGGGCAAAACCCGGAGCATGGCCTGCTGGCGATGAACCATGAATACATTGATAACGGAATGCTGTTTACCGACGGCACGGCGAACTGGAGCCTCGACAAAGCCCGCAAGGGGCAGAACGCGATGGGCGTGTCAGTGGTGGAAGTGAAAAAAACGGGCAGCGGCTGGGAGGTGGTGCGTCCGTCTTCCTTCGCTCGCCGTATTACCGTCAATACGCCGATGCAGCTTACCGGCCCGGCGCGGCATCAGAATTTAATGAAAACCGCCGCCGACCCGCAGGGGGAGCGCGTGCTGGGTACCATGCAGAACTGCGCCAACGGGCATACGCCGTGGGGCACCTATCTCACCTGCGAGGAGAACTGGTCGGACATTTTTGTGAAAAAAGCCGATCTCAACCCGCTGGAAAAACGCTACGGCATCAGCGACAGCGATGAATCCTACCGCTGGAACGAGGTGGATGACCGGTTCAGCGTCGATAAAACCCCTAACGAACCCAACCGTTTCGGCTGGGTGGTGGAGATCGATCCCTACAACCCGACCTCCACCCCGCGCAAGCACACCGCGCTGGGCCGCTTCAAGCATGAGGGGGCAGCCGTCACGCTCGCCACCGATAATCGCGTGGTGGTCTATATGGGGGACGATCAGAAGTTTGAGTACATCTATAAGTTTGTCTCGGATAAAAAATACGATCCCGCAAACCGTGAAGCCAATATGCAGTTGCTGACCTCCGGCACGCTGTACGTCGCCAGGTTCAACGAAGAGGGGAGCGGCGACTGGCTGCCGCTGATCTTCGGGCAAAATGGTCTGGATAAAAGCAACGGTTTCGAAAGCCAGGGCGATCTGCTGATTAAAACCCGCCTGGCGGCGGACGTGGTGGGGGCAACGAAGATGGATCGCCCCGAGTGGATAGCCGTCGACCCGCACGCCAGCGGCAGCGTCTACTGTACGCTCACCAACAACAGCGATCGCGGCAAGGAGGGCAAGGCGCCGGTCGATGCCGCCAACCCGCGCGCCAGTAACGTGTTTGGGCATATTATGCACTGGCACGAAGACGGCGCTGATCCTGCCGCCGCACGCTTTAAGTGGGATATTCTGGTTATGGCCGGTCGTACCGACGGCGACGATCCGAAGGCCAAAGGCTCCATGCAGGGCGCGGCATTCGGCAGCCCGGATGGGTTGTCGTTTGACCATCAGGGCGTGCTGTGGATCCAGACCGATGTCTCCTCCAGCACCATTAATAAGAAAGCGTACGAGGGGATGGGCAATAACCAGATGGTGGCCACCATTCCGGGCACCAACGAGTATCGCCGTTTCCTGACCGGGCCGCGCGGGTGCGAAATCACCGGCATTGCGTTTACGCCGGACAACCGGACGCTGTTTATCAACATTCAGCATCCGGGGGAGGGCGGAGATGATATTACCGACCCGGCCAATCCGCGCGCAGTTTCCAACTGGCCAGACGCCAGCCCGGACGGACGCCCGCGTTCGTCAACGGTGGTGATCGTCAAAGCCGACGGCGGGATCATCGGCTCGTAAGGTTTATCCGCCGGGCGCATGCGCTGGCCCGGCGTTAAGCTTGCTACCACCAGCATGAAGTGTTAAAACGTGCCCCTTCTAAAAAAGAGACAGGGGTAGGGCGTGAAAGACGCGTCATCCGCTTCAGGCCATGGTCGCGCTGAAGCCTCGTCGGATCAGAGTCCGACGCTGCAACGTGGTTTGCAAAATCGACATATTCAGTTAATTGCCCTCGGCGGCGCGATCGGTACCGGGCTGTTTCTCGGCATCGGCCCCGCCATTCAGATGGCTGGCCCGGCGGTTCTGCTGGGTTACGCTATCGCCGGGATTATCGCCTTCCTGATCATGCGCCAGCTCGGTGAGATGGTCGTTGAAGAGCCGGTGTCTGGCTCCTTCGCACACTTTGCCTACAAATACTGGGGGCCGTTCGCAGGCTTCCTCTCCGGCTGGAACTACTGGGTGATGTTCGTCCTGGTGGGCATGGCCGAGCTGACCGCCGCTGGCATCTATATGCAGTACTGGCTCCCGGACGTCCCGACGTGGATCTGGGCGGCGGCCTTCTTCATCATCATTAACGCCGTTAACCTTGTGAACGTGCGCCTGTATGGTGAGACCGAGTTCTGGTTTGCGCTGATCAAGGTGCTGGCGATTATCGGCATGATCGGCTTTGGCCTGTGGCTGCTGTTCTCCGGCCACGGCGGCGAGCGCGCGAGCATCGACAACCTGTGGCAGCACGGCGGCTTCCTGGCGACCGGCTGGAAAGGGCTGATTCTCTCCCTCGCGGTGATCATGTTCTCCTTCGGCGGGCTGGAGCTGATAGGTATTACCGCTGCCGAAGCGCGCGACCCGCACAAAAGCATTCCGAAAGCGGTCAACCAGGTGGTGTACCGCATCCTGCTGTTCTATATCGGCTCGCTGGTGGTGCTGCTGGCGCTCTACCCGTGGGTAGAAGTGAAATCCGACAGTAGCCCGTTCGTGATGATTTTCCACGATCTGAACAGCAACGTGGTGGCTTCGGCACTGAACTTCGTTATTCTCGTGGCATCGCTGTCGGTCTACAACAGTGGGGTTTACTCCAACAGCCGCATGCTGTTTGGCCTCTCCGTGCAGGGCAACGCGCCGAAGTTCCTCACCCGCGTCAGCCGTCGCGGCGTACCGATCAACTCGCTGTTCCTTTCCGGCGCTATCACCTCGCTGGTGGTGCTGATCAACTATCTGCTGCCGAAACAGGCTTTTGGCCTGCTGATGGCGCTGGTTGTGGCGACGCTGCTGCTGAACTGGATCATGATCTGCCTCGCGCACCTGCGTTTCCGCGCGGCGATGCGCCGTAAGGGACGCGAGACGCAGTTTAAAGCGCTGCTCTATCCGGCAGGGAACTATATCTGTATTGCGTTCCTGGGGCTGATTCTGGTGCTGATGTGCACCATGGATGAGATGCGTCTCTCGGCGATGCTGCTGCCGGTGTGGGTGCTGTTCCTGTTTGTGGCGTTTAAGCTCTCACGAAGGTAAAAGCAAAACGGCAACCTGGTTGCCGTTTTTAGTGTTTGCACCCTCTCCCCGTAGGCTGAGGAATCCCCACAAATTAATGCGAGCAGTGAACCATCCCCTCGCCCCTTGGGGGAGAGGGTTAGGGTGAGGGGCACATACGGCGGTAGTGGTCATTCCGTTCACGTTATGTTCCTTGCTACTCTGTAAGGACATGACCGGTGAACGTGCCAGGGCGGTTCAATCGCCACCGCCCTGGCGACCCGGGCTCCCGGCGGTAAATCGCCGCTTCGCGGTGCCCTCAGCTTATTCCTTCAGGCTATCGGGTCGGGCATGAGCCTGCATCCATGCAGGCCACGCCCTCTCGGCGCATCCCTGCGCCTCGCCCCGGCCTTACGGAAACGCTTCGGCGCTTTACAGCCGGACCAGGACGTCGCTGCAAGCCATCGTTCATTGTGAAGTCGCTTTATTGCTTCAGCTTAAAAATTACTGGGGATCCCTCAGCCCCGTAGGAGAGGGCCGGGGTGAGGGCACCAGACCGCACCATCCCCCCGCCTTCACGCCCGGTGGCGCTGCGCTTACCGGGCCTACATGTTCGTGGACGTTATTTAACAGGCCGGGTCAGGCGCAGCCGCCACCCGGCACCACCCCTTCACCTTTATCGTGACCCCTCTCCCAATTCTGTTTCGATCCACAGGATCTTTATTTTGTAATCGATTACTTTTCAATTGAGCGAATTTGTAATCGATTACTTTTTCCGGGTGAGGCTTATCATGGTGTCAACTGAGAGTAGTGAAAAGGCGATAACGCAACACCGGCTGCTGGTGCCGCGTTTGTCGCTGATGATGTTTCTGCAATTTTTTATCTGGGGTAGCTGGTCGGTCACGCTTGGCCTGGTGATGACTCAGCACAACATGTCTTTGTTGATTGGCGATGCGTTCTCCGCCGGGCCTATCGCTTCCATTCTCTCGCCGTTCGTGCTCGGCATGCTGGTAGACCGCTTCTTCGCTTCACAAAAGGTGATGGCGGTGATGCACCTGGCGGGGGCGGCCATTCTCTGGTTCGTGCCGGGGGCGCTGATTGCCGAAAACGGCGCGCTGCTCATTGGCCTGCTGTTTGGCTATACGCTCTGCTATATGCCGACGCTGGCGCTGACCAACAACATCGCATTCCACAGCCTGGCGAACGTGGATAAAACCTTCCCGGTGGTGCGCGTGTTCGGCACCATCGGCTGGATCGTGGCGGGTATTTTTATCGGCGTCACCGGCGTGGCGTCCAGCGTCACCATTTTCCAGGTGGCGGCGGTCAGCTCCGTGCTGCTGGCGCTCTACAGCCTGACGCTGCCGCACACGCCAGCTCCAGCGAAAGGCCTGCCGGTGAAGGTGCGGGATCTCTTCTGCGCGGACGCCTTCGCGCTGCTCAAAACCCGTCACTTCTTCGTCTTCTCCGTCTGCGCAATGCTGATTTCCGTCCCACTCGGCACCTATTACGCCTACACCGCCTCGTATCTGGCGGATGCCGGAATTGCCGACGTCAGCACCGCCATGTCGTTCGGGCAGATGTCTGAGATCGTCTTCATGCTGGTTATTCCGCTCCTGTTCCGTCGTCTGGGCGTGAAATATATGCTGCTGATCGGCATGCTGGCGTGGTTCGTGCGTTATGCCATGTTCGCGCTGGGCGTGAGCGAGGAAGGGCGCATCCTGCTGTACCTCGGCATTCTGCTCCACGGCGTCTGCTACGATTTCTTCTTTGTTGTCGGCTTTATCTACACCGACCGCGTGGCGGGCGAAAAGGTGAAAGGCCAGGCGCAGAGCATGATCGTGATGTTCACCTACGGCATCGGCATGCTGCTCGGCTCGCAGATTTCCGGCGCGCTTTATAACCGCCTGGTGGCAGGACAAACCGTGCCGCAGGCGTGGGTCACATTCTGGTGGATCCCGGCGGTGGCTGCCGCGGCGATCGCGCTGATTTTCCTTCTCACGTTTAAGTATGACGATGACAAGGCGTAACGTTCAGGAGGTGGTATGAGGACGATAAAAGGACCGGGTATTTTTCTCTCGCAGTTTATTGGCGCAGAAGCGCCGTTTAACTCGCTCGACGGGCTGGCAGGATGGGCGGCGGCGAAGGGTTACAAAGCGGTGCAGATCCCCTGTAACCATCCGCATATCTTTGACGTCGAAAAAGCGGCGGAGAGCCAGGCCTACTGCGATGACATCGCCGGTAAGCTGGCTGCGCACGGGCTGGTCATCAGCGAACTGTCGACCCATCTGGAAGGGCAGCTTGTGGCGGTAAACCCCGCCTACAGCGAGGCATTTGACCACTTCGCGCCCGCCACCGTGCGCGGCAACGACGTGGCCCGCCGGGCATGGGCGACGGAAAAGCTGAAGCAGGCGGCGGTCGCCTCGGCAAGACTGGGCCTGAAAGCACACGCCACTTTCTCCGGCTCGCTGGCCTGGCCGTTCTTCTACCCGTGGCCGCCGCACAACGAGCAGCGTTTCCAGGAAGCGTTCGAAGAGCTGGCAACCCGCTGGCGGTCAATACTGGATACCTTCGACGAGCAGGGCGTGGACGTCTGCTTTGAGCTGCATCCGGGGGAAGATCTGCACGACGGCGTCACCTTCGAGCGTTTTCTGGCGCTGGTGGATAACCATCCGCGCTGCAACATTCTCTATGATCCAAGCCATATGCTGCTCCAGCAGATGGACTACCTGACCTTTATCGACATCTTCCACGCGCGCATTAAGGCGTTCCACGTCAAGGATGCCGAGTTCCGCCCCAACGGGCGCAGCGGCGTCTACGGCGGCTATCAGCCGTGGATCAACCGCGCCGGACGCTTCCGCTCGCCCGGCGACGGGCAGATCGACTTCAGGGGTATTTTCAGCAAGCTGGCCCAGTACGACTACGACGGCTGGGCGGTGCTGGAATGGGAGTGCTGCCTGAAGGATGGCGATACCGGCGCGCGCGAAGGCAGCGAGTTCATCCGCCGCCATATTATCCCCGTTTCCGGGCGGGTGTTTGATGATTTCGCCGCAGGAGGCGGGCATGATTAACGTCGGGATTATCGGCAGCGGGTTTATTGGCCCGGCACACATCGAGGCGCTCAGGCGTCTCGGGTTTGTGCAGGTGGTCGCGCTCTGCGACGGCGCGCTCGGTAAGGCGCAGGAAAAGGCCCGTCAGCTTAACGTGCCGCACGCGTACGCCAGCGTGGAGGAACTGCTCGCCCACCCCAGTCTGCACGTGGTGCACAACTGCACGCCGAACCACCTGCATGCCGAAATTAACCGCCAGATCCTGCGCGCGGGTAAGCATGTGTTTTCCGAAAAGCCGCTGTGCATGACCCCGGACGAGGCGCGCGAGCTGGTGGCGCTGGCGGAGCAGGCGGGCGTGGTGCATGGCGTGAGCTTTGTCTATCGCCAGTTTGCGATGGTGCGTCAGGCGGCGAGCATGATGCGCGCGGGTAGCCTCGGGCGGCTGTTTGCCTCGCACGGCAGCTATTTGCAGGACTGGATGCTGCTGGAAACCGACTACAACTGGCGGGTGGATGCCGCGCTCGGCGGCGCATCGCGGGCGGTGGCGGACATCGGCTCCCACTGGTGCGATACGGTGCAGTATGTGACCGGCAGGCGCATTACCGAGGTAATGGCTGATTTGTCCATCGTCTGGCCGACGCGCAAGGCCAGCACGGGCGGTCATCAGACCTTCTCCCATGACGAGCAGGCGGAGTATGAAGACAAACCGGTCTCGACCGAGGACTTCGGCTCGGTGCTGTTCCGCTTTGACGACGGCAGCAAGGGCAGCTTTAGCGTCTCGCAGGTGAGCGCCGGGCGCAAAAACCGCCTGACGTTTGAGATTAACGGCAGCGAGCGCTCGCTGGCGTGGGATCAGGAGATCCCCCAGCAGCTGTGGATAGGCCATCGCGCCAGGGCCAACCAGACGCTCAGCGACGATCCGGGCCTGATGAACTCTGACGTGGCCGACAGCGCCCACTTCCCCGGCGGGCACATTGAAGGCTGGCCGGATGCCTTTAAAAATATGATGGCGCAGTTCTACCGCGCCGTGCAGGCGGGCGCGATGCCGGAAAAGCCTGCATTTGCCACCTTCCACGATGGCGCGAACGTGATGTATATCATTGATGCCATTGTGAAAAGCCATCAGCAACAGCGCTGGGTGCGCGTAAGATACTGACGCATTGCCCGGTTCGCCGGGCAACCAATTTATGGTAGCCTGCACAAAACGCTAACCGCAGGATGTATCGTCGCTATGTCAATTCAGAAAATCGCTCAACTGGCCGGAGTATCCGTGGCAACGGTCTCCCGCGTACTGAATAACAGCGATACCGTGAAGGCGAAAAACCGCGAGCGCGTTTTGCAGGCGATCCAGGAGAGTAACTATCAGCCCAATCTGCTGGCGCGTCAGCTGCGCACCGCCCGCAGCTATATGATCCTGGTGATGGTCTCGAACATCGCCAACCCGTTCTGCGCCGAAGTGGTGAAGGGCATCGAAGCCGAGGCGGAGAAAAACGGCTATCGCATTCTGCTGTGCAATTCCGGCTCGGACATTGAGCGCTCCCGCTCGGGTTTAAGCCTGCTCTCCGGCAAAATTGTCGACGGCATTATCACCATGGATGCGTTCTCGAAACTGCCGGAGCTGGCCGCGCTGATTGGCAACGCGCCGTGGGTGCAGTGCGCCGAATACGCGGATGCGGGCGCGGTCTCCTGCGTGGGGATTAATGATGTCGATGCCTCCCAGCACGTTGTCAGCCAGCTGGCCGACAGGGGACGCAAACGCATTGCGCTCATCAACCACGACCTCAGCTACAAATATGCCCGCCTGCGCGAGCGCGGCTACAAGAGCGTCATTCACCTGCGGGATCTGGACTATCAGGCGGTGGAGTATGCCAGTGAGCTTAGCTCCGGTGCGGGCATGGCGGCGATGCAAAACCTGTTAAAAACAAATCCGCCGGATGCGGTGTTTGCCGTTTCCGATACGCTGGCGGCGGGGGCGCTGCGCGCCATTCAGCAGGCCGGACTGCGGGTGCCGGAGGATATCGCGGTCGTGGGCTTTGACGGCACCGAGCTGGCAGAGATGATTTCACTCACCACCATTGAACAGCCGTCGCGGGATATCGGGCGCAAGGCGGTCGATCTGCTCTTGAATAAGATCGAGAACCCGGATGCGCCCACGGAAAGGGTAATGATGGACTGGCGCTTTATTTCCCGCGCCAGCACCTGATTATTGCGCGATAACGCCTGCCAGCGAGCGAATATCGTTTCCGGTTGGTGACTGGTGAATACGCAGACCAAATTCATCCACCACCGCGAAAATATGGTCGAAGATGTCGGCCTGAATATCTTCATATTCTGCCCAGATCACCGTGTTGGTGAAGGCATATATTTCAATCGGCAACCCGTTAGCATCCGGCGCGAGCTGGCGCACCATCAGCGTCATATCTTTGCGAATGCGCGGGTGATTGCGCAAATATTCATTCAGGTAGGCACGGAAGGTGCCGATATTGGTCATCTTGCGCAGGTTTAATACCGATTCCCCTTCGCCGTTCTGCTGATTCCACAGGCTAATTTCCTCATGACGCGCGGCCAGATACGGCTTCAGCAGCTTCGCCTGGATCAGCTTCTGCTGCTCCTGCTCGTCGAGGAAATGAATGCTGGTGGTATCGATATTCAGGCTGCGCTTAATGCGGCGACCACCGGAGGCGGACATCCCGCTCCAGTTGATGAACGCGTCAGAGACCAGCGCCCATGTTGGAATGGTGGTGATGGTGTTATCAAAGTTGCGGACTTTAACAGTGGTGAGACCAATGTCCGTTACCGTGCCGTTAGCGCCATATTTCGGCATCTCCAGCCAGTCGCCGAGCTTGAGCATATCGTTGGCGGAAAGCTGAATGCCAGCAACCAGTCCGAGTATCGGGTCTTTAAAGACCAGCATCAGAACGGCGGCCATGGCACCCAGACCGCTGATCAGAATTGCCGGGGACTGGCCGATCAGCAGGGAGATAATCAGAATCCCCACCAGAATGGCGCTCACCAGCTTGATGCCCTGGAATATCCCTTTCAGCGGGAGCTGTGACGCGGTGGCCATTTTCTGCGACAGATTGAATATCACGTCCAGCAGCGAGAAGAAGGAGAGCAGGGCATAGACCATCACCCACAATTTTGCGCAGGTGGTGAGCATTTCCGCCGCTTCGCTGCCTTTTTGCAGCCACAGAACCGCCTGAACGTTGACGATTATCCCCTGAAGGGTAAACGCCAGACGGTGAAATAACTTGTTCTGCGTAATGATCTGCAACCATAAATGGCTGCTGGCCTGCGCGCGTTTCTCGAATGCGCGCAGCACCACTTTGTGCAGAATAAAATGAACGATAAGGGCAGTAAGAAAAATAATACCAAAGATAATCACTAAAGAGGTGGTGTGATTAATTTCAATCCCTAACTCTTCAACCTGAGCAATTAATTCCTGCATAACGTCTCCTGTATTGATGCAGCCCCATAATGGCGGCTGCGGATCTATTATGCAAATTCAGGCAGTTTTATTTTGTCGCCGGGCAGGCCTTGACGACCGGTAAACAGAGACGATGGCGCATACGCAGCGTGGCCAGCGCCAGGACCACCATCATGGCCGTTTCCACCATCAGGAAGACGTTGACCGCCTGGGTGTAATCTCCGTGATAACTTTGCAGCCCGTGCAGCAAAATCGCGCCGAAAATGGCCGGGCCAAGCCCCAGCGCAGCCTGTTGCAGCGTGCTTAAAATCGCGCTCGCGGCTCCCGCATCGTCAGGCTGGATATCGCGCATCCCGATGCGGTAGAAGCTGTTTACAATCAGCGCCTGCCCGTAACCCACCAGCCCGGTGGCCGGGGCCAGCGTCAGCGCGGTATTTTGCATTCCCCAGTGACGGAACGTGGCGATCAGCGCCACCAGGCCGACAAGCTGAACTGCCAGCCCGGTCAGCAGGATG
Source organism: Enterobacter cloacae complex sp. IR5418 (assembly GCF_049238105.1). Classification (NCBI taxonomy): domain Bacteria; kingdom Pseudomonadati; phylum Pseudomonadota; class Gammaproteobacteria; order Enterobacterales; family Enterobacteriaceae; genus Enterobacter; species Enterobacter cloacae complex sp. IR5418. The sequence continues at coordinate 197,940 of NZ_JBMKHS010000002.1, forward strand.
GCGCTGGTGCTGTAGCGGGCAATCAGGCGCGGGGCGAACCAGGCAGAAATAAAATAGGTCACGCCGAGTGCGATGAAACTGTTTCCGGACTGCCACGGCGCCATTCCCAGACCGCTTTGCATGGTCAGCGCCATACAGAACATGAACCCGGACCAGACGCTGAAAAAGAGTATCCCAATCAGCACGCCAAAGCGGATGCTGCGCAGCTGCAACAGGCGCGGCGCGATGAGCGGATGGGCATTCTCACGCTCTTTTTTTCGCGCGTTCAGCACCATCAAACAGGCCAGCGGCACAATCGCCAGCAGGGCGACCTTCAGCGGCCACGACCAGTGCCACTGCGGGCCGAGCGCCATCGGGAACAGCATACAGCACAGTATCGCCGTCAGCAGGACGGTACCGATCCAGTCAATGCGCGACGGCGTGTCGCGGCGGGTTTCCGGCACGTAGCGACGGCTCAGCGCCAGCACCACCAGACAAATCGGCACGTTGATAAAGAAGGCGTTGCGCCAGCCCAGCCCGGCGATGTCCGCCGATACCAGCCAGCCGCCACCCATCTGGCCGACGATAAATGCAATTCCGCCGATCCCCCCGAACAGGCTGATCGCTCTGGCGTGTGCCGTTCCTTTTAACGTCACATGCAACGTCGCGAGAATTTGCGGCATGATCAGCGCGGCGCCCGCGCCCTGAATAATGCGCGCGGCAAGCAACTGTTCGATATTGCCCGCCATGCCGCACAGCAGCGAGGCCAGGCCAAAACTCGCCACGCCCCACATAAACAGGCGACGGCGGCCAAGGTTATCGCCCAGCTTGCTGCCGGGAGCCAGGCAGACGGCAAAGGCCACGCCGTAGAGGGCGACGATCAGCTCCAGTTCGGTGGCGGTGGCGTGTAACGAATGGGTGATGGAATCCAGCGCCACGTTGGTGATTGAGGTATCAATCAGCGGCAGCATCTGGCCGGTTAACAGCAAAATCAGGCCCGCGCGACCCGGTGAAACAACTGACGTATTCATGGTGACTCCATTGCGTCAAACAGCGTAGAGTCGTAGCATCAACCATCTGATAAACGGGTACCAGTTCTTGCTTATACTGGTACTGACACTACCATGCAGGAGTTGTTATGGCGCTGATGTCTGAACCTGTCACCTCTCTTCAGGATGACACCCGCAAGCAGCTGGGCGCGTTTTTGCGAGCACGGCGGGAAAGCCTTGATCCGCAGCGCCTCGGCTTACCGCGCAGCGGCCGCCGCCGTACGCCGGGCCTGCGCCGGGAGGAGGTAGCGATGCTCGCGGATGTCGGGGTGACCTGGTACACCTGGCTGGAACAGGGCCGGGACGTCAATCCGTCCAGCGCGGTGATGGCCGCCATCGCAAAAGCGCTGCAATGCACCCCGACCGAAGCCCGGCATCTTTTTGTACTCGCCGGGTTGCCGCCGGGTGAAGCCCCGCAGTCGGTGTGTTGCGAGGGGATCAGCGAAGGCACGCGTCGCCTGCTGGATACCCTGCTGCCGAAACCCGCCAGCATTCAGAAACCCAATTTCGACATCGTGGCGTGGAACGACAGCTTCGGACACCTGATGGGCGTCGATTTCAACGCCATCCCGCCGGAAGATCGCAACTGTATTTATCTGTTTCTTACCCACCCGGCCTGGCGCGCGCGGCTCGGCAAACGTGACGACGTGCTGCCGATTTTCGTCTCCTACTTCCGCGCGGCAATGGCTGAGCATCGGGGGGACCCGCTCTGGGAAGCAAAGCTGGCGCGTTTTTTTGCGGTGTCCGAGGAGTTCAAAACCCTGTGGCACCAGCGCAACGACGTGCGCGGCGTGGAGAACCAGCTCAAGCTGTTTACCCATCCCGAGCTGGGGGATTTTCATCTTCAGCAGATGTACTGGTACTCCGCGCCGCGAAACGGATCGCGGCTGCTGGTCTATTTACCCGTGGATGAGGCAGGGGAGAGGGCGATGGCGTGGCTGGCGGAGCAGGGGAAGTAAGTTTTTTGCGAGGGGCTTTCAGGGAATCAACGCGGATCCGGTCCTGCCTGAAATAAGCTGGTAAGGTGAGTCACGAAAGGCAAAATTAGCCTTTAATGCAAATTGCCTTATATGCTAATATTATCAGGGATGAAATACCGTGTTCAGACTTATCGTTCATGCGGCGGTCAGGGAGGAGATCCTCTCATTGCCTGCGGGAGTACAGGCGAAGCTGATTCGCCAGCTTGATAAATTACGCAACAACCCGACAGTATTGCGTGAACCTGACAGCAAACCCTTACCCAATGGTTTGTTTGAAATCAGAACCGTCGGGCTGATCCATACTCGAGGGATCTACGTCTATCAGCGGGAAAGAACCATTTTTCTGCTGCGGGTGTTTATCAAGAAGACGCAAAAAACGCCCTCTGCTGAACTCCGTCTGGCACTGAAACGACAACAGGAGATGTTGGATGAGCAAGAAGATTATTGACTGGGACGAACTCAGAGCTGAACTGTTAAGCGATTCAGAGGTTCAGGCTTCCTTTGATGCGGAAGAGCGCAAGGAACGCCTGCGGGAGATGCTGGCGCAATGGCGCAATCATGCTGGTCTGACGCGCGCCCAGGTGGCGGAGCGGATGGGCGTCAGCGCACCGACGGTATCACGAATGGAAGCCAATATTACCCGGGCGAGTCTCGATACATTAACGCGTTATGCGCTGGTGTGCGGGGTAAAGCATCCGCAGATAACGCTTTACTGAAAACGGGCACGCCGATAGATGGCGTGCCAGAAGCGCTTAGCACTCAGTCACAATCGTGCTCAGCGGCAGGCGAGATTTCGGCAGCGTGGCGTTGAAATCTTCCACGCTGTGATGCCCGACCGGGACCACCACCAGGCTGGTGAAGCCTTTCTCTTTCAGGCCAAACTCTTCATCAAGAATAGCCGCGTCAAAGCCTTCAATTGGCACCGCGTCCAGGCCCATCGCGGCCACGCCCAGCAGGAAGTTACCGACGTTCAGGTAAACCTGCTTCGCCATCCACTGGTCGTCATCTTTCAGATCCACGCGGTGCATGTCGGCAAAATAGCAGCGGCCTTTGTGGTTCGCGGCTTTGGCTTCGGGCGTGGCGAAACGGCCATCAGCCTCTTCCTGATCGACAACGCGCTCAAGCCAGGCATCGTCCATCGCGGTTTTCGCGCAGAACACCACCACGTGAGAGGCATCCAGCATTTTGCGTTCGTTAAACACATAGGTGCCCGCCGCGGATTTTGCCACGCGCGCTTTACCCTCTTCAGTGCTGGCAACAATAAAGTGCCACGGCTGGGAGTTAGTGCTGGACGGGCTGTATTGCAGCAGCGTTTTGATTTTTTCCGCTTCTTCTGCGGTCAGTTTTTTGGCTGGGTCGAACGCCTTGGTTGAGTGGCGTTTCAGGGCGACAGAAATAATATCCATAACAACTCCTGGTGATGAAATTCGCCCGCGGGCGGGCGTGAAAGGAAAGCAGATTACCGCGCGAAGCGGGAAAAGATAAGTGCGATTCGAGCGCTTATTCTGTTCGTCTCAGACGAACAATCAGGTTGGCCGAATCCACTTCTGATCTTTTTTTGGCAGTTTATCAACGACCAGATTCCACGAATCCGTAATCAGGTCGGTGACCAGTTCAGGCGTGACGTCGTCCGTGCCGTAGAGTGAAATCCAGTGTTTTTTATTGAGGTGATAGCCCGGCTCCACGCCACGGTAAATCTGCTGATTAAGCAGCGATTTTTCCGGGTCGGATTTCAGGCTGACGTGGGGCCGACCGTGCGCGGTCGCCATCAGCATAAAAATTTTCCCGCCCACCTTAAACACGTCATACTCCGGGCCAAACGGCCAACAGTGTTTGGTGAAAGGCATCTCCAGCGCGACGCGTCTGGCATGGTCCTGCAAGGATTTACTGTCCATGGATCTCTTCCTCTGCAAGCCCGCGCCACATGGCCTCAAAGCCCAGCGCTTTAAAATCGACGGCACGAGACGGATCGCGGGTGGCAAACTCCATGGTGGTTTCCGCCAGCGATAAGAAAAGCGCATCGCCAAACGTTTTGAATTCATCGGACATAAACACCGGGCGCACCGAGCGGCGGCATAACTCATGAAGTTCCGGGAACATCTCTTTCACCGCCTGTTCCGTTTCGGCGCTCAGCTTTTCACTGACGCCAATCTGGCGGATAGCCGCATGCGCCAGGGGGTTACGAATGCCCCAGTCTACATAGCTGTTCCAGATATTGCGGGTATGCTCTTTTGGCTCGGAGAGGGTGCGATCGAGGTTCGCCAGCATGGTCTGGCAGAGATCCTGCTTCAGATGCAGGTAGAGGGCATTCAGCAGATCGTCTTTGGTAGCAAAGTAGCGAAACAGTGTCCCTTCAGCGACGCCCGCATTACGGGCAATTAACGCCGTTGAGGCGGCAATACCTGACTGGGCAAATGCCGCGGTGGCTGCTTCCAGTAAGGCCTGTTTTTTATCTTCACTCTTCGGACGTGCCACTAAATTTTTCCTCCCGTCAATTGTAAAAGCCCTGATTGAAACACTTCCCTTGTTACGCTGCAGCGCGGAATGTCAAAGATCGAAAACCTTCTTGACGGCGTAATCATCCTCTCTATAATGAGTGCTTACTCACTCATAATCAAGTATCACCCGCGCAAACCATCGGACGGGGCGCGTAGGCGGGTCAGGAAATGAAAAAGCCTCTATTCATCTGCGTGGTATTAGTCATGATTATTGCTTCAGCTGCCAGTTTACCGTTTGTACTGAACGCCGGATTTGGCCAGCCACCGCAGGGCGCGCAGCTCTCTGAAGTGGAAGCCTCCCCGCACTATCGCGACGGGCAATTCCATAACACGCTCCCAACGCCGGGCTTTACCGGGCAACAAAATATGCTGGTGGCGTGGTGGCAGTTCCTGACCCGTAAAACCGAAAACGCCCGTCCGGCGCAGCCGCTGCCGCTGGTGAAAACCGATCTGGCGAGTCTGTCGCCTGACCAGGATACGCTGGTGTGGCTCGGTCACTCCTCGTGGTATATGCAGCTGGCGGGAAAACGCATTCTGATCGACCCGGTTCTGAGTAACTACGCCGCGCCGTTCTCGTTCCTCAATAAAGCCTTTGCGGGGGAGTATCCGTGGCGTGCGGAGTGCATGCCGGAGATCGACCTGCTGATTATCTCCCACGATCACTATGACCATCTGGATTACGCCACCATCAAGGCGCTGCTGCCGAAGGTGAAGCGCGTGGTCACGCCGCTCGGCGTCGGTTCACACCTGCGCTACTGGGGGATGAGCCAGGACATTATCGATGAACGGGACTGGAACCAGTCGGTACATATCAGCGATGCGCTGACGGTGCATGTGCTGCCAGCGCGCCACTTTTCCGGACGCGGCATTAAGCGTAACCAGACCCTGTGGGGCAGCTTTATGTTTGTCACCCCGGAGCGGAAGGTCTATTACAGCGGCGACTCCGGTTACGGCCCGCACTTCAAATCTATCGGCGAGCAGTTTGGCGGCGTTGATCTGGCCATTATGGAGAACGGGCAGTACGACCAGGACTGGAAGTACATCCATATGCATCCGGCGGAAACGGCGCAGGCCTCGGCAGATCTCAATGCCAAAGCGGTCGTACCGGGACATAACGGACGCTTCGTGCTGGCGAAACATACCTGGAACGATCCTCTAATCCAGCTGGCGAAAGCCAGCAAGGATAAAAACTATCGGCTGCTGACGCCGGAACTGGGCGAACCGGTACGGGTAAGTGATACCACGCAACAATTTCGCGAGTGGTGGGAATAATGTTTAAGCGAGAAGCAGAGGGGGAGAGCAGTATGACGATTTCCGCTCAGGTCATTGATACGATTGTCGAATGGATCGATGACAACCTGCATCAGCCGTTACGCATCGAAGAGATTGCCCGTCATGCGGGTTACTCCAAGTGGCATTTACAGCGGCTGTCTATGCAATACAAAGGTGAAAGTCTGGGGCGCTACATCCGCGAACGCAAGCTGCTGCTGGCGGCACGCGATCTGCGTGAATCAGACGAACGCGTGTACGAAATCTGCCTGCGCTACGGGTTTGACTCGCAGCAGACGTTTACGCGCATCTTCACCCGCACCTTCAACCAGCCGCCCGGGGCGTACCGCAAAGAGAATCACAGCCAGACACATTAAAATTAGAAATCCAGGCCGGGTAAGGCATCGCCGCCACCCGGCTTTTTTATTGGCTTACGACGCCAGTGAGAACCAGCGGCGCCAGACGAAACGCAGGATGAAGAATTCGATAGCGCCGAGCAGTAAAAACCACACGCAGAACAAAATGGTGTAGAGCTGGTTCAGGTCGACCATATGAAAGGTCTGAACCAGCTTCTGCGCCAGCACCAGACCCAGCGACGGCGCGGGCAGCAGTAAGCAAGAGATCAGGGCCATCAATAAAATGCCCCCCGCAGTCAGCAGCGATTCCAACGGGTGTTTCATCGTAATGTTAATCGTCAGTTAAAAATGTCATTGTCCGGCATCCTTTAACGTAAAGCAATATCAACCCTCCGGCCCTTTTTTAATTAAATAATTCCATGCCCCGACAAATAATGTACGGAAAGAGATTAATTTAACCTTGAGGATTAAATTAATATCGCGCTATGTAAATAAATGTCTGTATCACGAAAATAATTTTACAAAGCTATAGGTGCTGTATCCAATTAACGTCGCAATAACAATGGCTGCGACAATGTATAACGCCAGGCGCCGTCCGCGATAAATACCAAACATGCTTCCTCCTCGTTTAGTGTTGGTTTAGAAATATTTTGTAAAAATCAACGCGTCGAAATAATTTTAATCAGTTTTGAATAACCGGGTAGTCAATATATTGCGGTAGATCAATTTAACCCGCAAGACTTTAAAATGAATTATTTAAAGCCAGAAAGGAATTCCGGCTTCCGTCCACCGGATATTGAAGGAAAAATACCATGACCAAAAAAAATTTCTCGCAGAATATGCCACCCGCAGGTGGGCAGGCGTACCAGCAGACCGTAGAGCAGGTGCTTGCTCAGGCGCAGAGCCAGGCTAATGGCCTGGACCGCACCGAGGCGCAGGCGCGTTTGCAGAAGCATGGCCCGAATGCGCTGCCGGAGAAAAAAGGCAAGCCGGGCTGGCTGCGTTTTCTCGCGCATTTTAACGATGTGCTGATTTACGTCCTGCTGGCGGCAGCCGTATTAACGGCGGTAATGGGACACTGGGTTGATACGCTGGTTATTCTGGGCGTGGCGGTAATCAATGCCCTAATTGGCCACATTCAGGAAAGCAACGCGGAAAAATCCCTGAAGAGCATTCGTAATATGCTCTCCAGCGAGGCGCGTGTTATTCGTAATGGCACCCACGAAACCATACCGACGACGGAAATCGTTCCGGGCGATATTATTGTATTACGCGCGGGGGATCGTATTCCGGCGGATATGCGTTTAATCGAAGCGCATAATTTACGCGTGGAAGAGGCGATTCTGACCGGTGAATCCACCGTGGTGGATAAACACACGAATCCGCTGAACGGCGAATTACCGCTGGGCGACCGCACGAACCTGGTCTTTTCCGGTACGACGGTAAGCGCAGGCGGCGGCGTTGGCGTGGTCATTGCCACGGGGCAGGAGACCGAACTCGGCCACATCAACCAGATGATGGCGGGCATTGAAAAACACCGTACGCCGCTGCTGGTGCAGATGGACAAGCTGGGTAAAGCGATCTTCGCCATCATTCTGGCGATGATGGCCGCGCTGTTTGTCTTCAGCCTGGTGTTTCGCGAGATCCCGATGGGCGAGCTGCTGCTCTCCCTCATTAGCCTGGCTGTCGCGTCTGTACCAGAAGGTCTGCCAGCGATTATCTCCATCATCCTCTCCCTGGGCGTGCAGGCGATGGCGCGCAAGCGGGCGATTATCCGCAAGCTGCCGACGGTTGAAACCCTGGGCGCAATGACCGTGGTCTGCTCGGATAAAACCGGCACCCTGACCATGAACGAGATGACGGTGAAAGCCATCATCACCGCCGACGCCTGCTATCGCGTGGACGGCAACAGCTATGAGCCGGTGGGCCACATCTATCTGGAAGGCAGCGACGAGCCGGTGCAGATCCAGCCGGGCACCGTGCTGGAGCAGTACCTGCGCACCATCGACCTGTGCAACGACAGCCAGCTGATTCAGGACGAGCGCGGCCTGTGGGGTATCACCGGCGGGCCGACCGAGGGCGCACTGAAGGTGCTGGCGGCGAAAGCCCACCTCTCGCCGGTCATGACCACGCTGATTAACAAGATCCCGTTCGACTCGCAGTACAAGTACATGAGCACCCACTACCAGATTGGCGGTGAGGAGCAGATTTTGATTACCGGCGCGCCGGACGTGATTTTCGCCCTGTGTGAGCAGCAGCAGACCCGCAACGGTGCGCAAGCCTTTGACCGCGCGTACTGGGAAAACGAGATGGAGCGCTATGCACGTCAGGGACTGCGCATGGTCGCCGCGGCGTTCAAGCCAGCAAATGGCGAGCAGGCATTAACCCACGACGACCTGAACCACGGTCTGATCTTCCTCGGCATCGCCGGGATGATGGATCCGCCGCGCCCGGAGGCGATTGAGGCGATTAATGCCTGCCAGCAGGCGGGGATCCGCGTGAAGATGATCACCGGGGATCACCCGCAGACGGCGATGAGCATCGGTCAGATGCTGGGGATCACCAACAGCGAGCAGGCGGTCACCGGCTACCAGCTGGAGAAGATGGACGACGCCGAGCTGGCGGAAGCGGCGGTGAAGTATGACATCTTCGCCCGTACCAGCCCGGAGCATAAGCTGCGCCTGGTGAAAGCGTTGCAGGACAAAGGCGAAATCGTCGGTATGACCGGCGACGGCGTGAACGATGCCCCGGCGCTGCGCCAGGCGGACGTCGGCATCGCGATGGGCATCAAAGGCACGGAAGTGACCAAAGAGGCGGCGGACATGGTCCTGACGGACGATAACTTCGCCACCATCGCCAGCGCGGTGAAAGAGGGGCGTCGCGTTTACGACAACCTGAAGAAGACCATCCTGTTCATTATGCCGACCAACCTGGCGCAGGGGCTATTGATTGTGATTGCGCTGCTGGCGGGGAACATCATTCCGCTCACGCCGGTACTGATCTTGTGGATGAACATGGCGACTTCCGCCACGCTCTCCTTCGGCCTGGCCTTTGAGGCCGCCGAGCGCAACATTATGCGTCGTCCGCCGCGCCAGACCGGGCAGCACGTGATGGACGCCTACGCTGTGTGGCGCGTGGCCTTCGTCGGCACCATGATTGCTATCGCCGCCTTTGCGCTGGAAGCCTGGCTGGCCCCGCGCGGCCACAGCGCGGAGTTCATCCGCACCGTGCTGTTGCAGATGCTGGTCTGCGCCCAGTGGGTATACATGATTAACTGCCGCAACACCGACGGGTTCTCCCTGAACCGTGGCCTGCTGGCGAACAAAGGGATCTGGCTGGTAACGGGCGTACTGTTCCTGCTCCAGGCTGCGATTATCTACCTGCCGTTTATGCAGATGCTGTTCGGTACCGAAGCGCTGCCGCTGCGCTACTGGTTCGTGACGCTGGCGGTGGCGGGGGTGATGTTCTTCGTCGTCGAAATCGAGAAGCGACTGACCCGCAGGTTCCGTAAGTCTGCATAACTAAGCCCCCCGTCACCCTGCCCTCTCCCCAAAGGGGAGAGGGTGTTCAAGTTCCCTCTCCCCTTTAGGGAGAGGGTTAGGGTGAGGGGAAAACACTGAGGTACTTCTTAATGAAATTCCCGCTCCTGTTCGCACTCCTCGCCAGCACCCTGCAACCCGTCTTCGCCGCCGCCATTCCCGTGCGTGTCGCCACCGTGGAGCAGACCGCCCACGCCGCCGAGCGCCAGATCCCGGGCCGCATCGAAGCCATTCACACCGTTGAGCTACGTGCGCGTACGGAGGGCGTCATCACCAGAATCCACTTCCGCGACGGGCAGTACGTGAAAAAAGGCGACGTGTTGTTCGAACTGGACGACGCCGAGCCGCGCGCCGCCCTCCGTCTGGCGCAGGCCGAAGTGAGAAGCGCCGAAGCCACGCTGCGTCAGGCGCAGCAGCAGCTGTCCCGCTTCGAAAGCCTGGGCAGCAGCAACGCCATCAGCCGTCACGACGTGGACAACGCCCGCATGCAGCGCGACGTCGCGAGCGCCGCGCTGGAGCAGGCGAAAGCCCGGCTCGAGACCCGCAGCGTCACTCTCAACTACACCCGCATCACCTCGCCGATTGACGGGCGCGTGGGGCACAGCAACTTCCACGTCGGCAGCCTGGTCAACCCTGCCAGCGGCGTGCTGGTGGAGGTGGTGCAACTTGATCCGATCCGCATTGCCTTTGCGCTGGAAGAGGGCGCGTTTGCCACTAAAGCCGGACAGCATGCGGATATCCGAGCCATGAAGCAGGCCTGGCAGGCGCTGATTGACAGCAACGGCCAGCGCATCAGCGGGGAACTGACCTCCGTGGATAACCGCATCGACCCGCGCACCGCCAGCGTGATGCTGCGCGCCGAGTTCGCCAACCCGCGCCATCAGCTCCTGCCCGGCGGCAACGTAAACGTGTATTTGCGCCCGGCCAGCGAACAGCCGGTGTTGACCCTGCCCGCCGCCGCGGTCCAGCAGAACGGCGACGGGTTTTTTGCCTGGGTGGTCAATGCCGACGGCAAAGCCGAAATGCGCCCGCTGAAGGTTGCCGGGCAGATCGGCCAGCAGTTCCAGATTGCCTCCGGCGTGAAGCCCGGTGAGCGAGCGATTACTGACGGTGCGCAGCGCGTGCAGCCCGGCGCTGCCGTCCAGATACTGAATTAAGGAGCCATCATGCTGACGTTTTTCATCAAACGCCCGCGCTTTGCGATGGTGATTGCGCTGGTCATCACCCTGCTGGGGGCCATCGCGCTGAGGATTATTCCGGTGGAGCAGTACCCGCAGATCACCCCGCCGGTGGTGAATGTCTCTGCCAGCTGGCCGGGCGCCAGCTCGGCTGACGTGGCGGAGGCCATCGCCACGCCGCTGGAGACGCAGCTGAACGGCGTGGATCACATGCTCTATATGGAGTCCACCAGTTCGGACGAAGGCACGTACAGCCTGAACATCACCTTTGCGGCGGGCACCGACCCGGATCTCGCCGCCATCGACGTGCAGAACCGCGTGTCGCAGGCCGTGGCGCAGCTGCCGACCGAGGCGCAGCAAAACGGCGTGCAGGTGCGCAAGCGCGCCACCAACCTGATGTTGGGGGTAAGTCTTTACTCACCGAACAATACCCACACGCCGCTGTTCGTCAGCAACTATGCCAGCACGCAGGTGCGCGAGGCGCTGTCCCGCCTGCAGGGCGTCGGGCAGGTGCAGATGTTTGGCGCGCGGGATTACAGCATGCGCATCTGGCTGCGTCCGGACCGCATGAACGCCCTGAATGTCACCACCGACGACGTGGCGCAGGCGTTGCGCGAGCAGAACGTGCAGGGGGCGGCAGGTCAGGTCGGCACGCCGCCGGTATTTAACGGCCAGCAGCAGACCCTGACCATCAACGGGCTGGGGCGCTTAAACCAGGCCGACGACTTTGCCAGCATTATCATTCGCGCCGGGGAGATGGGCCAGCTGGTGCGCCTGAAGGACGTCGCCACCATCGAGCTTGGCTCGCGCAGCTACAGCTCTGGCGCGCAGCTTAACGGACACGACTCCGCCTATCTCGGCATTTACCCCACGCCGTCCGCCAACGCCCTGCGCGTGGCCGATGCGGTGCGCGCGGAACTGGAACGGTTGTCCACGCGTTTCCCGGACGATCTGGTCTATGAAGTTAAATTCGACACCACCTCGTTCGTTGCCGCCACCATCAAAGAGATCGGCGTCTCGCTGGCGCTGACGATGCTGGCGGTGGTGGTCGTGGTGTCCCTGTTCCTGCAAAGCTGGCGCGCAACGCTGATTGTCGCCCTGGCCATTCCGGTGTCGCTGGTGGGCACCTTTGCGGTGCTCTATACGCTCGGCTACTCCGCCAATACGCTGAGCCTGTTTGCCATTATTCTGGCGCTGACCATGGTAGTGGATGACGCCATCGTGGTGGTGGAGAGCGTCGAAACGCTGATGGCGGAAGGGCAGAGCCGCACGGCGGCGACCTCGCTCGCGCTGCGCCAGATCGCCGGGCCGGTCATCGCGACGACGCTGGTGCTGCTGGCGGTGTTTGTGCCGGTGGCGCTCCTGCCGGGGATTGTCGGTGAGCTGTACCGCCAGTTTGCGGTGACGCTCTCGACCGCCGTGACGCTTTCAAGCCTGGTGGCGCTGACCCTGACGCCCGCCCTGTGCGCGCTGCTGCTGCGTCCGCGCCCGGAGAAACCTGCGGCAGTTTATCGCGCCTTTAACCGTGGGCTGGATGCCGCACGCGGTTTCTACACCCGCATCGTGAACGTATTAAACCTGCGCCCGTGGCTGGCGCTGCTGGCCACCGCAGGCGCGGCGGCGGTGGTGGTTTTCAGCTTTATGTCGATGCCAAAGGGCTTCCTGCCCCAGGAGGATCAGGGCTACTTCTTCGCCAGCGTCCAGCTGCCGGAAGCGGCGTCGCTGGAGCGCACCGAAGCGGTGATGACCACCGCGCGCGAACTCATCGCTAAAAACCCGGCGGTGGAAGATGTGATTCAGGTTTCAGGGTTTAACATCCTCAACGGTACCAGCGCTTCCAACGGCGGGTTTATCTCCATCATGCTCAAAGACTGGAGTGAGCGCCCGCCGCTGGATGAGGTCATGGGCACCCTTCAGCGCCAGCTGCTGGCTCTGCCGGAAGCGACCATCATGACCTTCGCGCCGCCGACGCTGCCGGGGCTGGGCAACGCCTCCGGTTTCGACCTGCGCATTCAGGCGCAGACGGGGCAAAGCCCGGCGGAGCTGGAGCGGGTGACGCGTGAGGTGCTGGCGAAAGCTAATCAGCATCCGCAGCTGAGCCGTGTGTTCACTACCTGGAGCAGTAACGTGCCGCAGCTGACGCTGACCGTTGACCGCGAGCGTGCCGCGCGCCTCGACGTGCCGGTGTCGCGCATCTTCAGCAGCCTGCAAACCGCCTTCGGCGGCACGCGCGCCGGGGATTTCAGCGTCAACAACCGCGTCTACCACGTGGTAATGCAGAACGAAATGCAGTGGCGCGAGCGCGCGGAGCAAATCAGCGAGCTGTTCGTGCGCAGCAACAGCGGCGAGCGGGTGCGTCTGAGCAACCTCGTCACCATCACGCCGACCGTCGGTGCACCCTTTATTCAGCAGTACAACCAGTTCCCGTCGGTATCGGTGAGCGGTTCGGCAGCGGAAGGGGTAAGCAGCAGCACCGCGATGGCGGCGATGGGGGAAATCCTGGCGGAAAACCTGCCAGCCGGGTACGACTACGCCTGGAGCGGCATGTCCTATCAGGAGCAGCAGACCGGCAATCAGGCAATATGGATCGTACTGGCGGCGGTGGTGATGGCGTGGCTGTTCCTCGTCGCCCAGTATGAGAGCTGGACGCTGCCGGCGAGCGTAATGCTCTCGGTGCTGTTCGCCATCGGCGGGGCGCTGGTCTGGCTGTGGCTGGCGGGCTACGCCAACGACGTGTACGTGCAGATCGGTCTGGTCTTGCTGATCGCGTTAGCGGCCAAAAACGCGATCCTGATCGTGGAGTTCGCCCGCGCCCGGCGCATGGACGGGATGGCGATTGTCGATGCCGCACGGGAAGGGGCATCGCGCCGCTTCCGGGCGGTGATGATGACCGCCGTGTCGTTTATTATCGGCGTTTTGCCCATGATGCTGGCGACCGGGGCGGGTGCCCAGAGCCGCCGCATCATCGGCACCACGGTGTTCAGCGGCATGCTGGTGGCGACCGTGGTGGGGATTGTGTTCATCCCCGCGCTGTTCGTGCTGTTCCAGCGCCTGCGCGAGTGGGGCCACGGCCTTACGGACTCGTCGCCCACAGCTCGCAGTGCTTCTGCACCAGAGAAATAAGCGAGCCGCCGTCAGCGATAAAGTCCCGCATGCGCTGCGCCTCGCTCTTGCCCTGCTTTAACAGCAGGGCAATTTCATTGATTGCGCTCGTTGCGCCGAGCTTCTCGGCCGACGGCGCAACCTGCTCCAGCAGCCAGGCGATATCGTCCGCCACGGTTTTGTGTTCGCCGGTATGCACGTCCGTCAGAATGCCTTCCAGCCCGTATCGACAGGCCTGAAAACGGTTAAAGCGGTACAGCAGAAAATCCCGTTCCTGATGCTTATAGGGCCGCGTGGTCAGCAGCCAGTGGGACGTCGCCTGAATAAGCCCGGCGATGTTAATGGCGTGGCCGAGCGTCAGCGGGGTATCCATCACCCGCACCTCCACGGTGCCGAAGTGCGGGCTGGGACGGATGTCCCAGTGCAGATCTTTAATGCTGTCGATCATGCTGGTGGCGCTCAGACGGCGGAACAGCCCTTCGAACTCCTGCCAGCTGTTAACCCACGGCATCTGGCCGTTATCCGGGAAGCCCGAAAAAATGTTCAGCCGCGACGAGGCGAACTTCGTGTCGGTGCCCTGCATATACGGTGAGGCGGCCGCAAGGGCGATAAAGTGCGGCACAAAGCGCGACAGGCCGTGCAGCAGGTAAATGGCATCGTCCCCGGTCCGACAGCCAACGTGCACATGCTGGCCGAACACCGTCGCCTGTAAAATCAGATAGCCGAAGCGCTCCAGCGTGACGTTATAGCGATCGTCGTCGCACACCTCCTGCCGCTGCCATTTCTGGAACGGATGCGTCCCACCGCCGCAGATCTGGATATGCTGCTCCGCCGCCGCGCGCAGGATGCTCTGCTGCATCACCGAGAACTGCGCCGCTGCCTGGTCGATGGTCTGGCACACGCCGGTGGCGATTTCGAGCATGCTTTCGGTGATGTCGTGTTTGACTTCGCCCCCTTTGATGTCGTCTTTGACGGCGGCGATGAGGGCAGAAGAGTCCTGGCTCAGATCGTAACCCGGCGGGTTAACCACCTGGAGTTCGAGTTCAATGCCGAGGGTATAAGGTTCAGAGGACTTAAAATCGGGTAAGGGCATGGCGCACTCCATTGTCTGTTATGTGTTGAGTATAGACAATGGGCGTGGCGCGCTCTTTTCAGGGTGGTATAACTGATTTCAGGCTTAGCAAAAGGGGAGTGACCCATGTCTGACTATCCATCCATTGCGCTGATTGGTCCTGGTGCGATTGGCACCACCATTGCCGCGGTATTGCATGATGCGGACCGCACGCCGCTGCTGTGCGGTCGCACCGCGCACCCGGAATTGCGCCTGCGTCACGATGAGGGGGAAATCGTGGTGCCCGGTCCGGTACTCACCGATCCTGCCGTCATTACGCGCCCCGCCGATCTCGTTTTTGTGGCGGTAAAAACGACGCAAAATGCCGACAGCGCCGGGTGGCTGCGCGCCCTGTGCGATGAAAACACTGTGGTCTGCGCGCTGCAAAACGGCGTGGAGCAGAAGGCGCAGCTTTATCCTTTGGTCAATGGTGCAACGGTGCTGCCCTCGGTAGTCTGGTTCCCGGCCCAGCGCGAGCCGGATGCCTCCGTATGGCTGCGGGCAAAACCGCGCCTGACGCTGCCGGACGTGCCGCAGGCGCAGCGGGTGGTGGAGGCGCTTCGCAACTACGCGCTGCGCGGTTGAACTTTCGACAGATTTCGCCACCGTCGCCTGGCGCAAGCTGCTGCAAAACGCAGTCGCCGGGCTGATGGTGCTGGCCAATCGCCGCGCCGGGATGTTCAGGCGCGAGGATATCAGCGAGCTGGCGCTGGCCTACCTGCGCGAGGGGCTTACCGTCGCCCGCGCCGAAGGGGCGAAGCTGGACGATGCGGTGGCGGAGGAGATTCTGACAAACTTCCAGCGTGCGCCAGTGGATTTGGGCACGTCGATCCTCGCCGATCGTCAGGCGGATCGCCCGATGGAGTGGGATATCCGCAACGGCGTGATCCAGCGCTACGGTCGCAGGCACGGTATTGCGGTGCCCATCAGCGACGTGGTGGTGCCGCTACTGGCGGCGGGGAGCGAGGGGCCGGGTTAACGGCCACTGTTTTTCCGTTCGGCAAAGTAATGGGCGGCCGTGCTGCCCATCGCTTTTCTAAACAAGGTGATAAACGCATTCATACCTGAAAGTGGCGGCGAGCCGATAGAGAGGAAGGGAGAAGAATATGAATGTCCACTCTGTGCCAGGAGCGGATGTTGCTTTCCAGCGTTCATTGTCCTAAAAGTTAATAGCCCAATGTAATAAGGACAATACTATGCTCCTTGAGAGATTAAAAACTCTTGAATGTTCTCTACATGATTATAAGCGGAACGATCGGGAATGGCTTGAAGAGATACTTCATGAGGAATTTCGAGAGATAACGCGATCTGGCATGTTGGTTGATAGGGCAGAAACAATAGAGGCGCTTTCTACTGAAGATAAACGTCCAATAATTCACAGTGGCGAGTTTAGACTTATCATCGTTAGAAAAAATTTCGCCATATTGCATTACAAGACTTTTGATCCAGATGGCAGTAATGCCTCTCTTCGTTCCTCATGCTGGGAGATGAGTGGCAATGGCCAATGGCAATTGATATTTCATCAGGGAACTCCTGAGTCAACGCGCGTTTAGATACAAGATGCAAGATGCGAGCGTCCGCACCTCGCTCTTAACGGACATTCAACAAACAACGCTATTCTTTTAGTAAGGCCAAAGTCCTGCTTTTTACCCAGCAGAACCCCGACCTCCCATCACCCGCCTCAGTGCGCCGTTATATAAGGCTCCTTCACAAACTCCGCCAGCAGCCAGACCATATCATGCAGCAGCCCGGTGAGTTCTTTCGCCACGCCCCCAGGCAACGTCCCGCCCATCACCGCCAGCGTTAACGCCACGGCATAGTCCACCTGCAACGCCGTATCCTGCCAGCAGTCCGGCGCACAGGAGGCGATCTTTTCCCCTGCGATCAGCTGTTCAACCAGATACGAAGGCAATTCGGCATCGCAGCATTCCCGCAGCCGTTTCAGCGCAGCCAGCAGTTGTTTACAAAGCGTGGCAAATGTCACCGCATCGTCCGTTTCCACCAGTACGCTTACGTACGCCGCACAGGTGTCAGCCAGTTCAAAGAGATCCGCAGAATCGGAAAGTTGAAGGTGGAGAAGGTGATGAACAGCGCTTTCTTCAGCGCGTACGTATGAAAATCCAGGGGTAGTAACCATTTAGCATCCTCTTTGTCCAAAAATGTTACGTCATGCTAACGGGTTCCTACGCCCGGTTACGGATGTGCCGCAACGCAGGCACTTTACGACCGCGGAGAAGTGATGAAAAGGGATAACCCTGAATTACATAAGGTTGCTTAAAAGTTTGCGAGGCGGCTTCCAGAAGGGCATTACCGGGTGGCGGCTACGCCTTGCCCGGCCTACAAAACCGCGAACAAGCCAACTAACCCGGGACACGAACCGTAGGCCCGTGCAAGCGCAGCGCCGCCGGGCACAGCCGCACCGTCGTTACCCCTCGCTCATCATCGCCAGAAACCGCTTCACCGTTCGCGAGCGTTCAAAGCGCCGCCAGCAGAGCGCGATATCGGTATAAAGCTCCGGTGAGCGCAGGGCATAGTAGGTGACATTCGGCGGAGAAATAGCGGCCATGGATTTCGGCACCAGCGCGAACCCGCCGCCAGCGGAGACCATGCTCAGGGAAGAGGAGAGTTGTGAAGATTGCAGCGTGTGTTGCATATCGATTCCGGCCCGCTCGCAGCTGCCGTAAACGCGGTCATACAGCCCCGGCGCGACCTCCTGCGGGAACAGCACCACCGGCGTATCCCGAAGCTGCTCTAACGCCAGCGAATCGCACGCCGCCAGCGGATGATCGCGATGCAGCGCCACCACCATCGGCTCCCGATCGAGGATTTTTAACTCGAACACCTTGCTGCTCTCGCACGGCAGGCGCACAAAGGCGATATCCAGCTCGCCCTCCGCCAGCATTGTCGTCAGCGACGACATATTGGCTTCCACCTGGTGAACCTGCACCGCCATGTTCTGCACCTGAAACTGACGTATCAGGGCGAAGATTTTGGGATGAAAAGCATCTGAACTGGTGATCCCAATCGACAGGCTGCCGTTCAGCCCGCGCGCGATGCCCCGGGCTTTTTCCAGCGCGGCATCGCTCAGCGCCAGGACCTTACAGGCGTCCTCGTAGAAGGCTTCCCCCGCCTCGGTCAGCTCCACGCCCCGCGTCAGGCGCCTGAACAGCGGCGTGCCCACTTCCTCTTCGAGCCGTTTGATCTGCTGACTCAGAGGAGGCTGTGAAATACCCAGCGCTTTGGCCGCCCTGGTGAAGTGTCGCTCGCGTGCTACCGCGACAAAATAGCGCAGATAACGAAGTTCCATATCAAAAACGTCTCAAACCAGCATGGATTCTATATTGGAACTCTCTGCTGAATCGGGTCAACATTTATTTAACCTTTATAAATAAAGTTGAAGAGGACGGGCATGATGATGCGTTCATCTGCATGCGACTGTGAGGCGAGTTTATGCGAGACCCTGCGCGGGTTCTCGGCTCAGCATCCTGACAGCGTGATCTATCAGACATCGCTAATGAGCGCCCTGCTAAGCGGCGTCTACGAAGGGGAGACCACCATTGCCGACCTGCTGGCACACGGTGATTTTGGTCTCGGCACCTTTAACGAGCTGGACGGCGAAATGATTGCCTTCAGCAGCCAGGTTTACCAGCTTCGCGCCGACGGCAGCGCCCGGGCCGCGAAGCCGGAGCAGAAAACGCCATTCGCGGTGATGACCTGGTTCCAGCCGCAGTACCGCAAAACCTTCGACGGGCCGGTTAGCCGTCAGCAGATCCACGACGTCATCGACCAGCAAATCCCCTCCGATAACCTGTTCTGTGCGCTGCGCATCGACGGCAATTTCCGCCACGCCCACACCCGCACCGTACCACGCCAGACGCCGCCGTACCGGGCGATGACCGACGTGCTGGACGACCAGCCGGTGTTCCGCTTTAACCAGCGCGAAGGCGTGCTGGTTGGGTTCCGCACCCCGCAGCATATGCAGGGCATCAACGTGGCGGGCTATCACGAACACTTTATCACCGACGACCGTCAGGGCGGGGGCCACCTGCTCGACTACCAGCTGGAGAACGGCGTGCTCACCTTCGGGGAGATCCACAAGCTGATGATTGACCTGCCCGCCGACAGCGCGTTTTTACAGGCCAACCTGCACCCCAGCAATCTTGATGCGGCTATCCGCGCCGTCGAAAACTAACAGGAGAACTACCGTGAACAGTGAAAAACAGTCACGTCAGTGGGCGCACGGCGCCGATATGGTTGTCGGCCAGCTGGAAGCGCAGGGTGTGAAGCAGGTGTTCGGGATCCCCGGCGCAAAAATCGACAAGGTTTTCGACTCCCTGCTGGACTCCTCCATCGAGATTATCCCGGTGCGTCACGAGGCTAACGCGGCGTTTATGGCGGCGGCGGTAGGGCGTCTGACCGGTAAAGCCGGGGTGGCGCTGGTCACCTCCGGACCGGGCTGTTCGAACCTGATCACCGGCATTGCGACCGCCAACAGCGAAGGCGACCCGGTGGTGGCGCTGGGCGGGGCGGTGAAGCGGGCGGATAAAGCCAAGCTGGTGCACCAGAGCATGGACACCGTTGCCATGTTCAGCCCGGTCACCAAATACGCCGTCGAAGTGAATTCACCGGACGCGATTGCCGAGGTGGTTTCCAACGCGTTTCGCGCTGCCGAGCAGGGCAGACCGGGCGGGGCGTTTGTCAGCCTGCCGCAGGATATTGTCGACCAGCCCACCACGGGGGCGATTTTGCCTGCCAGCGGCCCGGCGCTGATGGGCCCGGCTCCCGAATCGGCCATTAACGACGTGGCGAAGCTCATCGACAAAGCCAAAAACCCGGTCATCCTGCTGGGGCTGATGGCCAGCCAGCCCGCGAACAGCGCCGCGCTGCGCAAGCTGCTGGAAAAAAGCCGCATTCCGGTCACCAGCACCTACCAGGCCGCCGGGGCGGTGAACCAGGAGCACTTTACCCGCTTCGCCGGACGCGTCGGCCTGTTTAACAACCAGGCGGGCGACCGGCTGCTGCATCTGGCGGATCTGATCATCTGCATCGGCTACAGCCCGGTGGAGTACGAGCCGTCCATGTGGAACAGCGGCGACGCGACGCTGGTACATATCGACGTGCTGCCCGCCTATGAGGAGCGCAAGTATGTTCCCGATCTGGAACTGGTCGGGGACATTGCCGCCACGCTAAACCTGCTTGCCAGCCGCATTGAGCACAAGCTTGAACTCAGCCAGCGCGCCTCGGAAATTCTTGTCGATCGTCAGCATCAGCGGGACCTCCTCGACCGCCGCGGCGCATCGCTTAACCAGTTTGCCCTGCACCCGCTGCGCATCGTGCGCGCTATGCAGGACATCGTGAACAACGACGTGACGCTCACCGTCGATATGGGCAGCTTCCACATCTGGATCGCCCGCTACCTCTACAGCTTCCGCGCGCGTCAGGTGATGATCTCCAACGGTCAGCAGACCATGGGCGTGGCGCTGCCGTGGGCGATTGGCGCGTGGCTGGTCAACCCGGGGCGCAAGGTGGTGTCGGTCTCCGGTGACGGCGGCTTTTTACAGTCGAGCATGGAGCTGGAAACGGCGGTGCGCCTCAACGCCAACGTGCTGCACATCATCTGGGTGGATAACGCCTACAACATGGTGGCCATTCAGGAAGAGAAAAAATACCAGCGCCTCTCCGGCGTGGAGTTCGGTCCGGTCGATTTCAAAGCCTATGCCGACGCGTTCGGTGCGAAAGGCTTTGCCGTCGAAAGCGCCGATGCGCTGGAACCGACGCTGCGTGCGGCAATGGATGTCGATGGCCCGGCCGTGGTGGCCATTCCCGTCGACTACAGCGATAACCCGCTGCTGATGGGCCAGCTCCATCTCAGCCAGATTTTGTGAATCAACATAAGGACAGAGAAATGCAAAAAGTGGCTCTCGTAACCGGCTCCGGCCAGGGGATTGGGAAAGCGATCGCGCTTCGCCTGGTGAAGGATGGTTTTGCCGTTGCTATCGCGGATTATAACGAAGAGACGGCGAAAACCGTCGCGGATGAGATCACCCGCAACGGCGGGAAGGCTGTCGCCGTGAAGGTGGACGTCTCTGACCGCGATCAGGTGTTTGCGGCGGTGGAAAAAGCCCGTACCGCGCTGGGTGGCTTCAACGTCATCGTCAATAACGCCGGGGTCGCGCCGTCCACGCCAATCGAATCCATCACCCCGGAAATTGTCGACAAGGTTTACAACATCAACGTGAAAGGGGTGATCTGGGGCATTCAGGCCGCGATTGACGCCTTTCGCAAAGAGGGGCACGGCGGCAAAATCATCAACGCCTGCTCCCAGGCGGGCCACACCGGTAACCCGGAGCTGGCTGTCTACAGTTCCAGCAAGTTCGCGGTGCGTGGCTTAACCCAGACCGCCGCGCGGGATCTCGCCCCGCTGGGGATCACTGTTAACGCCTACTGCCCGGGGATCGTTAAAACGCCGATGTGGGCAGAAATCGACCGTCAGGTCTCCGAGGCGGCGGGTAAACCGCTCGGCTACGGAACGGAAACCTTTGCCAAACGCATTACGCTTGGCCGTCTGTCCGAGCCGGAAGACGTGGCCGCCTGCGTCTCTTACCTCGCCGGACCGGATTCCGACTACATGACCGGCCAGTCCCTGCTGATTGATGGTGGGATGGTGTTTAACTAAATACCAATACTAAAAAGCTCTGACATGAACTTTCCCCTGCGCCCGTGCAGGGGCTTTTTTTTGTCTCCTCAGCCATTGTGCATTACACTGCGCGCTGCAAAACTTTAGTCTTAAGATCTGACAGGCGGTAACAGCGATGAACGGTACAATCACAACGTGGTTTAAAGATAAAGGCTTTGGATTTATCAAAGATGAAAACGGCGACAACCGCTATTTTCATGTGATTAAGGTCGCCAACCCTGAACTGATTAAAAAAGATGCGGCGGTGACCTTCGAGCCAACCACCAACAACAAAGGCCTTTCCGCGTATGCGGTGAAGGTGATCCCGGAGAGCAAGCACCTCTATATTGCGGGCGAGCGCGTGAAGCTCACCTCAATCAAGTCCTTCGTGGTGTTCAGCGAGGAAGAGCCGGTTGACACCAAAATCGACAAAGAGAATGCGGTGCTGTCGGTGGGGCTGCTGATGAACAGCATCAAGCCGAAAACCGAGAAAAAGCCGGGCGAAATGCGCACGGTGAAGAAGCTGGCGATCACCACCTTCCAGAATACGACCATGATCTTTACCGAAGATGAAATCGACATCGACGCCACGGTGAAGCTGCTGAAGTAATCTTGTGCCGGGTGGCGGTTGCGCCTTACCCGGCCTGCACGTTCTCTCTTTTCGCCCGCTTTTTAACCTGCTATAACAAACTCCTTACCTTTCAGGGAGTCATTGCCGTGCCCGAAATCAATCAACATGGTCAAACCGTTAACGATATCGTCCCGGACTGGAAATGCGCCCGCGCGTTAACCCGCACCCCGCTTACCGGCCAGTATTGCCGCCTCGAGCCGCTGGATGCCGATCGTCATTCGGCTGATTTATACGAGGCCTACGCGCTGGGGGATGACAGCGACTGGACGTGGCTGGCCAGCACTCAGCCCATGAGCGTTGAGGCTACCGCGCACTGGGTGCTTGGAAAGGTGCTGGATGATGACCTGGTGCCCTTTGCCGTCATCGATTTACGCACTGAAAAAGCGGTAGGCCTGGTCTGCTATATGGCGATAGAGCGCTTTCAGGGCTCGGTGGAAATCGGCCACGTCACCTGGTCGCGCAGAATGAAGGGCACGCGCGTGGGGACTGAAGCGGTGTGGCTGCTGCTGAAAAATGCCTTTGAGCACAAGTACCGTCGGCTGGAGTGGAAGTGCGATTCGATGAATATCGCCTCACGCAACGCGGCGGAGCGGCTGGGGTTTGTCTGGGAAGGTCGCCTGCGCCAGAAGCTGGTGCGCAAAGGCCGCAACCGCGACAGCGATATGCTTTCGATTATTGACCGCGAATGGCCGCAAAGGTATGCGGAACTGCGCGCCTGGCTGGCAGCGGAGAATTTTGACGAACAAGGGCGGCAGATTAAAAGGCTTGAGGCATTTCGGCAGTAAAAGACTCCAGCCCTCTCCCCAAAGGGGGAGGGTGTCATCGTCCCCTCTCCCCTTTGGGGAGAGGGTTAGGGTGAGGGGGAAAAACGCACCTTAACGGCGAACCGGCGCCCCATCCGCCACATAATACGCTGCCGTGCTCTTCGCCAGCGGCGCGCGCCCGCGAATGGCGTCGGCAACTTTCTCACCGATCATAATGGTCGTGGCGTTCAGGTTGCCGGTAATAATCTGCGGCATAATCGACGCATCCACCACGCGCAGCCCTTCCAGCCCGTGAACCCGGCCTTCGCCGTCGACCACCGCCATTTCGTCGTAGCCCATTTTGCAGGTGCCGCACGGGTGGAACGCGGTTTCGGCGTGGTTGCGCACGAACTCGTCCAGCTGTTCGTCGGTCTGGCATTCGACGCCCGGGCTGATTTCACGACCGCGATACTTGTCCAGCGCAGGCTGGTGCATGATCTCGCGGGTGATGCGGATCGCGTCGCGGAACTCCTGCCAGTCCTGCTCGTGGGACATATAGTTGAACAGAATGGCCGGATGCTGGTGCGCATCGCGGGATTTAATGCGCACGTGTCCGCGGCTCGGCGAGCGCATGGAGCCGACGTGGCACTGGAAGCCGTGCTCTTTTACCGCGTTCGAACCGTTGTAGTTAATCGCCACCGGCAGGAAGTGATACTGAATGTTCGGCCACTCGAACTCTTCGCGGCTGCGGATAAACCCGCCCGCTTCGAAGTGGTTGCTTGCGCCCACGCCGGTGCCGCCAAACAGCCACTCCGCGCCAATTTTCGGCTGGTTCCACCATTGCAGGGCGGGATAGAGGGAGATCGGCTCCTTACATTCATACTGAAGGTACATTTCCAGATGATCCTGCAAGTTTTCCCCTACGCCGGGTAAATCATGTACCAGCGGGATATCAAACTGCTTCAGCAGTTCAGCGTTACCCACGCCGGAGCGCTGGAGGATCTGCGGGGAGGCAATAGCGCCTGCGCACAGCAGGACTTCTTTGTTGGCTGTCGCTTTGGAGGGAATGGTGCTTTCGCCCTCCAGCCACTCGACGCCCACCGCGCGCTTGCCGTCAAAGATAATATGATCGGTCATGGCGTGGGTGCGGATGGTCAGGTTCGGGCGCGGTTTCGCCTGGTCGAGATAACCGCGCGCGGTGCTGGCGCGTCGGCCCTGTGGCGTGACCGTGCGATCCATCGGGCCGAAGCCTTCCTGCTGATAACCGTTCAGATCGTCGGTGCGCGGGTAGCCCGCCTGCACACCCGCCTCTACCATCGCTTCAAACAGCGGGTTCACGCCCGGTTTGGAGGTGGTCACGCTCACCGGACCGTCGCCGCCGTGGTAGTCGTTCGGCCCCACGTCGCGGGTCTCGGCCTTGCGGTAGTAGGGCAGGCAGTTGAGGTAGCTCCAGTGCTCCAGACCCGGTTCTTTCGCCCAGTTGTCCAGATCCATCGCGTTGCCGCGCACGTAGCACATGCCGTTAATCAGCGACGAGCCGCCCAGCCCTTTGCCGCGTCCGCACTCCATGCGGCGGTTATTCATGAAAGGCTCTGGCTCGGTTTCATACGCCCAGTTGTAGCGTTTACCCTGCAACGGGAAGGCCAGCGCGGCAGGCATCTGGGTGCGGAAGTCAAAGCGGTAATCCGGCCCGCCCGCCTCAAGCAGCAGGACGGTGGTGTTCGGATCTTCAGTCAGTCGTGTCGCCAGAACGTTGCCGGCAGAGCCGGCCCCGATAATGATGTAGTCAAAATGCAAATAAACCTCCCGGTTAAAATATGGACTGGAATTTACCCATCTCAACCTGGATGGACTTTACCTGGGTGTAACTCTGAAGCGTCATGACGCCGTTCTCACGGCCAATACCGGAGTGTTTGTAGCCGCCCACCGGCATCTCCGCGGCGGATTCGCCCCAGGTGTTGATCCAGCAGATGCCCGCTTCGAGCTGATGAATGGCGCCGTGGGCGCGGTTCAGGTCGGCAGTGACGATGCCCGCCGCCAGACCGTAGTCGGTGTCGTTGGCGCGGCGAATGGCTTCTTCATCGCTTTCATAGGTGAGGATGGACATCACCGGGCCGAAAATCTCTTCGCGCACGATGGTCATCTCGTCGGTGCAGTCGGTGAACACGGTCGGGGCAACCCACGCGCCGTTGTCAAAGCCGTCACCCTTCAGCACGTCGCCGCCACACAGCACGCGCGCGCCTTCCTCTTTGCCTTTGGCGATGTAGCGCATCACGCTGTCGCGGTGCGGGAAGCTGACCATCGGGCCGAAGTTGGTGTTTTCATCGAACAGATCGCCCGCGCGGATGCGGCCCACGCGCTCAACGATTTTCTGCTCAAATGCGGCCTTCGATTTTGCAGGCACGAACACGCGGGTGCCGTTGGTGCACACCTGGCCGGAGCTGAAGAAGTTCGCCATCATGGCGATGTCCGCCGCGAGATCCAGATCCGCATCGTCAAAAATAATCAGCGGGGATTTGCCGCCCAGCTCCATCGTCACCTCTTTCAGGGACGAGGCCGCCGAATTCGCCATCACCTTTTTGCCGCTGGCGACGCCGCCGGTAAAGGAGACTTTGGCGATGCCGGGATGCTCGGTGAGGTACTGGCCGGTCTCCGCGCCGACGCCCGGCAGGACGTTAAACACGCCGTCCGGCACGCCCGCTTCGGTGTAGATCTCCGCAAGCTTCAGGGCGGTGAGCGGGGTGACTTCGCTCGGCTTGAAGATCATCGCGTTGCCCGCCGCCAGCGCCGGAGCGGATTTCCACAGGGCGATCTGGATCGGGTAGTTCCACGCGCCGATGCCCGCCACCACGCCCAGCGGTTCGCGGCGCGTATAAACGAATGAGGTCTCGCGCAGCGGGATCTGGCTGCCTTCCAGCGCCGGGATCAGCCCCGCGTAGTACTCCAGCACGTCCGCGCCGGTGACGATGTCGACGGTTGAGGTTTCGGAATACGCTTTACCGGTGTCGAGGGTTTCCAGTTTCGCCAGCTCGTCGTTGCGCTCGCGCAGGATATCGACGGCGCGACGCAGGATGCGCGAACGATCCATGGCGGTCATCGCCGACCAGATTTTTTGCCCGCGTTTTGCGCTTTCCACGGCGCGATCGACATCTTCGCATCCGGCAGCCTGAACGCTCGCCAGAACTTCACCGTTCGCCGGGTTGATGGTCTCGAAGGTGCGACCGCTGGTGGCGGATGTATAACCACCATTGATATAAAGCTGCTGTTCTGCCATTCGGGACATAAATTCTCCTCGGTTAGTCGGTCGGTAAATGCTGGCTGATAAAGTGGCTGGTGAGCGACTGGGCCAGGGTTTTATCCAGCGGTTTGCCGCTCAGCGCAGCGCGCAGCCACAGCCCGTCGATCAGCGCGGCGAGGCCGTAGCCCGCCTCTTCAGCCTGTTCACGCGGCAGCTCGCGGCGGAACTCGTACACCAGGTTTGAGAGCAACCGGCGGCTGCTGACCTGCTGCAAACGGTAGAGCATCGGCTGATGCATGCTGCTCGCCCAGAAGGCCAGCCAGGCCTTCATCGCTGCGCCGCTGACCTGGGTTTCATCAAAATTGCCGCCGACGATCGCCTGCAAACGCTGCTCTGCGCTGCCGTCTGGCAGGGCGCGTAAACGGCTTAATACCGCATCGCGCAACTGACCGGTGATGTCGCGCATGGTCGCTTCCAGCAGACCGTTTTTGTCTTTGAAGTAGTGGCTGATGATCCCCGTGGACACGCCCGCCCGACGGGCGATTTGCGCGATGGTTGCGTCATGCATTCCCACTTCATTTATTGCTTCCAGCGTGGCGTCGATAAGCTGCCTGCGCCGGATCGGCTGCATCCCCACTTTGGGCATTTTTGCCACTCCATTCATCAGCGTTGGTAATACATTAAAGCGGTTTTTGATTGGACGTTCAATATAAAATGTGTCTTAATTGTTACGATTTTGGATTTCAATAGTTACAAAAACAGTGGGGATACTGGATGACAGACCTTTCACAGGACAGAGAAAAAGACAAAATCAACCCGGTCGTTTTTTATACTTCCGCCGGGCTGATTTTGTTGTTTTCCCTGACAACGATCTTCTTTCGTGATTTTTCTGCCGAGTGGATTGGGCACACCCTGAACTGGGTGTCGAAGACCTTCGGCTGGTACTACCTGCTGGCGGCGACGCTTTATATCGTCTTCGTCGTCTGCATTGCCTGTTCGCGCTTTGGGTCGGTGAAGCTCGGGCCGGAGCAGTCCAAGCCCGAGTTCAGCCTGCTGAGCTGGGCCGCGATGCTGTTTGCCGCGGGCATCGGCATCGACCTGATGTTCTTCTCCGTGGCGGAACCGGTCACGCAGTATATGCAGCCGCCGGAAGGGGCAGGGCAGACCATGGAGGCCGCGCGCCAGGCGATGGTCTGGACGCTGTTCCACTACGGCCTGACGGGCTGGTCAATGTACGCCCTGATGGGCATGGCGCTCGGATACTTTAGCTATCGTTATAATTTGCCCCTTACCATCCGCTCCGCGCTCTACCCGATCTTCGGTAAAAAAATTAACGGTCCGATTGGTCACACGGTCGACATCGCGGCGGTGATCGGCACCATCTTCGGCATCGCGACCACGCTCGGGATTGGCGTGGTGCAGCTCAACTACGGGCTGAGCGTGCTGTTTGATATCCCGGATTCGATGGCGGCCAAAGCGGCGCTGATTGCGCTGTCGGTGATCATCGCCACCATTTCGGTGACGTCTGGCGTGGATAAAGGCATCCGCGTGCTCTCCGAGCTGAACGTGGCGCTGGCGCTGGGCCTGATCCTGTTCGTGCTGTTTATGGGCGACACCTCATTCCTGCTCAATGCCTTAGTGCTGAACGTGGGCGACTATGTGAACCGCTTTATGGGCATGACGCTGAACAGCTTCGCCTTTGACCGTCCGGTGGAGTGGATGAACAACTGGACGCTGTTCTTCTGGGCGTGGTGGGTGGCGTGGTCGCCGTTTGTCGGCCTGTTCCTGGCGCGTATTTCACGCGGGCGCACTATCCGTCAGTTTGTGATGGGCACGCTGATCATCCCGTTCACCTTCACCCTGCTGTGGCTGTCGATTTTCGGCAACAGCGCGCTGCATGAGATCATCCACGGCAACGCGACCTTTGCCCAGGAAGCGATGGCGCACCCGGAGCGCGGCTTCTACAGCCTGCTGGCGCAGTACCCGGCGTTCACCTTTAGCGCCTCTGTGGCAACCATCACCGGCCTGCTGTTTTACGTCACCTCGGCAGACTCCGGCGCGCTGGTGCTGGGGAACTTCACCTCGAAGCTGAAGGACATTAACAGCGACGCGCCGAACTGGCTGCGCATCTTCTGGTCTGTCGCCATTGGCCTGCTGACGCTCGGCATGCTGATGACCAACGGCATTTCGGCATTGCAGAACACCACGGTGATCATGGGACTGCCGTTCAGCTTCGTGATCTTCTTCGTGATGGCCGGGCTGTATAAATCGCTTAAGGTGGAAGACTACCGCCGCGTCAGCGCCAGTCGCGACACCGCCCCGCGTCCGCTGGGCGCGCAGGACAGGCTGAGCTGGAAAAAACGCCTCTCGCGCCTGATGAACTACCCGGGCACGCGCTATACCAGCCAGATGATGGAGACGGTGTGCTTCCCGGCGATGGAAGAGGTGGCGCAGGAGCTGAAGCTGCGCGGTGCTTACGTGGAGCTGAAAAACCTGCCACCGGAGGAGGGCGAAACCCTGGGGCACCTGGATCTGCTGGTGCACATGGGCGACGAGCAGAACTTTGTCTATCAGATCTGGCCGCAGCAGTATTCGGTGCCCGGGTTCACCTACCGGGCGCGCAGCGGGAAGTCGACCTACTACCGGCTGGAGACCTTCCTGCTGGAGGGCAGCCAGGGGAATGATCTGATGGATTACAGCAAGGAGCAGGTGATCACGGACATTCTGGACCAGTATGAACGGCACCTGAACTTTATCCATCTGCACAGGGAAGCGCCGGGGAACAGCGTGATGTTTCCGGATGTTTAAAGTTTGATCTGAATAAAGCGCATGAAAGTACAGGGCCAGATTGTTATGAATCTGGCCCTGTACTTTTCGAATAGAGCTTATTATATCTTTAACTAAGAGTGTACTATGTACACCTTTATGTTATTCCGAGGTATAAAATGAGCATCTATGATGAACTCAAAACTTCGCTTGAAGAAGCCGTTGAGATCCACAGCAGAAGGAAAGCAGCTTCCAGAGTAACCCGCTATGAAATTGCTGATGTGCGCGCCATTAGAGAGCAACTCAATATCACGCAAAGCGAAATGGCGAAGGCGCTTGGCACGAGCGTCGATACGATAAAAAGCTGGGAGTCCAAACGCCGTAACCCAACCGGGCTGGCGGCGAAGGTACTTAACGTGATTCGGGAGAATCCTGCGTTTTATAAGGCCCTTGCCGGGCAGTAGGCAGCCCTCTTGCCGGGTGGCGCTGCGCTTACCCGGCCTACAATCTGCTTTACCGTAGGCCTGATAAGCGAAGCGCCATCAGGCACGCCCTTCATTGACACAACTTTAATGATAACTATTTTCATTTAAATATAGCCTGTGCTATACCTTATAGCACGGGCTAATTTTGCTTTGAATTTAATCACCTCAGGAGACTTCTGCGATGCATCCACGGCAAGGATTGAAGCGTCTGTTGCTCGGCGCGCTGCTCATGACCGCGACCACCACGGGCGCGCTGGCGGCTGAAAAGTTCCAGGTTATCACCACTTTTACCGTCATTGCTGATATGGCGAAAAACGTGGCGGGGGATGCCGCAGACGTCACCTCCATCACCAAACCGGGCGCGGAAATCCACGAGTACCAGCCCACGCCGGGGGATATCAAACGCGCGCAGAAGGCGCAGCTGATCCTGGCGAACGGCATGAATCTGGAGCTGTGGTTCCAGCGTTTTTATCAGCATCTGAACGGCGTGCCGGAGGTGATTGTCACCAAAGGCATTACGCCGATGGGGATTAGCGAAGGGCCGTATAACGGCAAGCCCAACCCGCACGCGTGGATGTCGCCGGACAACGCCCTGATTTATGTCGATAACATCCGCGACGCGCTGGTGAAGTACGATCCGGCCAACGCGAAGACGTACCAGCGCAACGCGGAAGCCTACAAGCAGACGATCACCGCTACCCTCGAACCGCTGCGTAAGCAGGTCGCGGCGATCCCGGAAGACAAGCGCTGGATGGTGACCAGCGAAGGCGCCTTCTCCTATCTGGCGCGGGATCTTGGAATGAAGGAGCTTTACCTCTGGCCGATCAACGCCGATCAGCAGGGCACGCCCCAGCAGGTGCGCAAGGTGATCGATCTGGTGAAAAAACATCACATCCCGGCGGTGTTCAGCGAAAGCACGGTCTCAGATAAGCCCGCCCGTCAGGTGGCGCGGGAAACCGGCGCCCACTATGGCGGTGTGCTGTACGTTGACTCCCTGAGCGCGGAAAACGGCCCGGTGCCGACTTATATCGATCTGCTGAACGTCACCACCCGCACGCTGGTGCAGGGCATCCGTGACGGGATGAAGGAGTAACCATGCAGAAGGGGATTGTTGTCTCAGACGTAACCGTGACCTACCGCAACGGCCACACGGCGCTGCGCGACGCATCGTTCAGCGTACCGGGCGGATCGATTGCCGCGCTGGTGGGGGTGAACGGATCCGGCAAGTCAACCCTGTTTAAGGCGGTGATGGGCTTTGTGCGGGCGGCGAGCGGCACTATCTCTATTCTCGGGCTGCCGCCTCACCGGGCGCTGCGTCAGAACCTGGTCGCCTACGTGCCGCAGTCGGAAGAGGTTGACTGGTCGTTTCCGGTGCTGGTTGAAGACGTGGTAATGATGGGCCGCTACGGGCATATGGGATTTCTGCGTCGGCCCAGAGATCGCGATAAGCAGATCGTCACCGACGCCCTGAAGCGCGTGGATATGCTCGGGCTGCGCCATCGGCAGATCGGCGAGCTGTCCGGCGGGCAGAAGAAGCGGGTGTTTCTGGCGCGGGCGATTGCCCAGCAGGGTGAGGTGATCCTGCTCGACGAGCCGTTTACCGGCGTGGACGTCAAAACCGAAGCCAGGATCATCAGCCTGCTGCGGGAGTTGCGCGACGAGGGCAAAACCATGCTGGTCTCGACCCACAACTTAGGCTCGGTCACAGAGTTTTGCGATTACACGGTGATGGTCAAAGGCACCGTGCTGGCGAGCGGCCCGACGGACACCACCTTTACCGCCGACAACCTGGAGCGCGCCTTCAGCGGCGTGCTGCGCCACGTGGTGCTCAGCGGCTCGGAAGATCGCATTATTACCGACGACGAGCGCCCCTTCGTGACGCACCGCCAGGAGGCCAAATGAACGCGCTTCTCGAACCCTTCGGCTACGAGTACATGCTCAACGCGATGTGGGTCTCGGCGATGGTGGGCGGGCTGTGCGCGTTTCTCTCCTGCTATCTGATGCTCAAAGGCTGGTCGCTGATCGGCGATGCGCTGTCGCACTCCATCGTGCCCGGCGTGGCGGGCGCTTACATGCTCGGGCTGCCGTTTTCGCTGGGGGCGTTTTTATCCGGCGGACTGGCGGCGGGCAGCATGCTGTTTCTCAACCAGCGCAGCCGTCTGAAAGAGGACGCCATTATCGGGCTGATCTTCTCCTCCTTTTTCGGGCTGGGGCTGTTTATGGTCTCGCTCAACCCGACCTCGGTGAACATTCAGACCATCGTGCTCGGCAATATCCTCGCCATTGCGCCGGAAGATATCGTCCAGCTGGCGATTATCGGCGCGGTGTCGATGGTTATCCTGCTGCTCAAATGGAAAGATCTGATGGTGACCTTTTTTGATGAGAACCACGCCCGCGCCATCGGCCTGCGTCCGGAACGCCTGAAAATTCTCTTCTTCACGCTGCTGGCGGTCTCTACCGTGGCGGCGCTGCAAACCGTCGGCGCGTTTCTGGTGATCTGCCTTGTGGTCACGCCCGGCGCGACCGCGTGGCTGCTGACCGATCGCTTTCCGCGCCTGCTGATGATTGCCGTCGCCATTGGCAGCATCACCAGCTTCCTCGGCGCGTGGGCCAGCTATTACCTGGACGGCGCGACAGGCGGCATTATCGTCGTTGCCCAGACGCTGCTGTTCTTATTGGCATTTGTGTTTGCGCCGAAGCACGGGCTGCTTGCCAGCCGCCGTCGCGCGCGGGAGGCGCAGCCATGATGACGCTGCTTCTTGAGCCCTTCCAGTTTGCGTTTATGAACAACGCCCTGCTGGTTTCACTCCTGGTGGCCGTGCCCTGTGCGCTGCTCTCGGTTTTTCTGGTGCTCAAAGGCTGGGCGCTGATGGGCGACGCCATGAGTCATGCGGTGTTTCCCGGCGTCGTGCTGGCGTGGATGATGGGCCTGCCGCTGGCGCTGGGCGCGTTTGTGGCTGGTTTGTTCTGCGCGGTCGCCACCGGATACCTGAAGGACAACAGCCGCATTAAGCAGGATACGGTCATGGGGATCGTCTTTTCCGGCATGTTCGGTGCCGGGCTGATCCTCTACATCGCCATCAAACCCGAGGTGCATCTCGACCACATCCTGTTCGGCGATATGCTGGGCATAAACGGCATGGACATTCTGCAAAGCGGTCTGGTGGCGGGGCTGATTGCGCTGGTGATTGGCCTGAAGTGGCGGGACTTTCTGCTGTTCTGCTTTGACTATCAGCAGGCGCAGGCGAGCGGGCTGCGCACCCGCTGGCTGCACTACGGCTTACTGTGCATGGTCTCGCTGACCATCGTCGCGACGCTGAAGGCGGTGGGGATCATTCTCTCAATTTCACTGCTGATCGCCCCCGGCGCGGTGGCGGTGCTGATCACCCGACGCTTCCACATGGCGCTGCTGGTGGCGGTCGCCGTTTCAGCACTGGTGTCGGTCAGCGGCGTGTATGCGTCGTTTTATCTCGACAGCGCGCCTGCGCCGACCATTGTGGTCCTGTTCGCGATGGTGTTTATCGTGACGTTTGCCGTTACCAGCGTGAAGGCTCGTCGCCAGGAGCGTGTGACAGCAGGGTGATGACCTGTTCGCCGTGCAGCTGCCAGTGCAGGGTGAAGGTGGCGCCTTCGTTAAAGACTGCAAGTTGACGGGTCAATACCAGCGTAATCGTCTGTGCGTCGAGCGCCGTTACGCGGGCGCAGTCAAAACCCATATATGATTTCACCCGCGGAAAGAGGGCCTTGAACAGGCTCTCTTTGGCGCTGAACGCCAGCGTCAGGGCGAGGGCAAACGGGTATCCCGTACGGGTAAGTACACGTTCTTCCTGCACATCGACGATCCCATCCTTTATTTCTCTGGCTTCGTATTCGGGCAGGATCGTTTCGCAATCAATGCCGATAAGCGCCTGTCGATCGCGGACCACCACTGCCATGGCCTGCGTGCCGCTGTGGGTGATGCTGCCGGAAACGCCGTCCGGCCAGAGCGGTTCCCCGCTGGGGCCGATGCCGGGAACGGGGCGATCGTTCAATGCATGTGCGGCGGCGATGCGGCCTGCCAGGTGGTCGGCCTTGCGTTTGCGTCCGGCGTCAGCGAGCAGTGCGTGATGGGGGAGCCAGAGGAGATCGGCGTCGGTAAAGGTGGCGGAGTCGAAGGTGATGCGGTGGAGGGTGTGGCCGGCGAGAGAAAATGTGCTGTGGGTGGTGTGCATGGTTTTTCCCTCACCTTGACCCTCTCCCCGGAGGGGAGAGGGAAGGATTGACTTCAGTGCCTTAAAAACGCGTATTGACGCTCATGTACCAGGTGCGACCCGGTTCATTATACGTATACGCACCCGCACCGTACATATACGCACCGGTGGTGGCATTTCCGGTCGTCTGGGCATTACCCGCGCGCCACTGGCGCTTGTCGAAGACGTTGTCCACGCCGCCGGTCAGGCTGACGTTTTTGGTCACGTCCCAGGTCGCGCTCAGGCCAACGATGCTGTACGGGCTGACTTCGTCTTTCTCAGACCCGGTCACCGGCTGGCCCTTGTAGTTGTATTTCTTCGGCTGCTGCTTGCCGTACCAGGTGAAGGTCGACTGCAATGACACATCCTGGCGTACCTGCCAGCTCAGGGTTGAGTTCAGCGTGTACTCCGGGATGATCGACAGACGGTCGCCGGTCTCCTTGTTCTTGCTTTGCAGCATGTAAGTGATGTTGTTGGTCCAGTTAATCGTGTCGCTGACCGGCACGTTCAGGGAGCCTTCCAGACCTTCCACCACCGCCTTCGGCACGTTTTCCCACTGGTAGATATCGGTGGTGACTTTGCTGGTGGACGTCTGGCCAATCGGCGCGTAACCCGCTTCAATCTTGTTGCGGTAGTCGTTGCGGAACCAGGTCACGCCCGCCAGCCAGCCGTCGCGTTTCCACTCCAGGCCGATCTCTTTGTTGATGCTGGTTTCGGCTTTCAGATCGTCGTTACCCATCATGTAGCAGCCCACGCCGTCGGAACTGGCGTAGCAGCCCTGGCCTTTACTGTAGAGCAGGTAGTTCGGGTTGGTCTGGTACAGGCTTGGTGCTTTATAGGCGCGCGCAATGCCCATCTTCAGGGTGAAGTCATCGCCCAGACCTTGCGACAGGTTGAGCGACGGGCTCCAGTTATTGCCGACAATAGTGTGGTGATCGAAGCGCAGGGCAGGGGTCAGCATGGTGCTGTCGGTCAGCTCCATGTTGTTTTCAGCGAACAGGGAGAAGATCTCCGCTGAGGTGTACGGGCTACGGTCTTCGCTCATGCCCGGGATGGTGCCGCCCTGCTGGGTTTGCGAGAACGAGATGGAGTCCTTCATCCGCTGCTGGTTCCACTCGGTACCCAGCGTCAGGTTCTGGTTAACGATGAAATCAATCGGCAGGTTGATTTCACTGTGCAGCATCACGTCTGCCAGATCGGTGTCGGTGAATTTATTGCTGTTGAACAGGCCTTCCGTCCCGCCCGCCAGCCCTTCGCCCAGGCGGGAGTTGCGGGTGTGCTCGTACTGCGCCCAGTTGCTGGTGGTGATGCCGTTATCCCAGCCGCCATTCCAGGTCACCGCGAAGTTCTGACGATAGATACGGTTAGTCTCTTTACCGTAGTTTTTCTTCACCAGCGCGTTGTCGTTGTTGGTGTTCTGCGTATCGCCCGCATACAGGTTGTTCTGGCGGCTGTAGCCTGCCTCAAACTCCAGCGACTGCATAGGCGCGAAGTCCCAGCGCACCACGCCGTTGATGTCTTTGTTCTCTACACCTTCACGGCCTGCGGGCAGGGTGTTGGCGTAAGCGCCCGTGCGTTCGGACTGGTGACCCTGGTTGATGTCCCACGCGTCGGCCTGGGTTTTGTCCAGGTTACCGAACATACGGAAGCTGAAGTCGCCGCCCAGCGGACCGCTCAGGCTGAAGTTGGTGCGTTTGGTGGAACCTTCGTCTTTATGTTCAGGCGCGTTCAGGTAGGTGTTCCAGGAGCCGTGCCACTGGTCGTCGAATTTTTTGGTGATGATGTTTACCACGCCGCCTGCCGCGCCGTTACCGTAGCGGGCCGCAGCCGGGCCGCGGATCACTTCGATGCGTTCGATCATCTCCGGCGGCACCCAGCCGGTATCACCGCGCGTATCGCGCTCGCCACGCCAGCCCAGACGGATGGAGTTGCGGCTGGTGACCGGCTTGCCGTCGATCAGGATCAGGGTGTTTTCCGGGCCCATGCCGCGAATGTCAATCTGACGGTTGTTCCCGCGCTGGCCGCTGGTGGAGTTGCCGGTCAGGTTAACGCCCGGCATGGTGCGGATGATTTCCGCCACGTCCCGCGCGGGCGGGTTTTTGCGGATTTCATCGGCGGTGATGGTCGACACGCCCGGCGCCTGCAAATTCTGCTCGGCGGCGGTGATCACCATGGTGTCTTCGTGCTGCGCGGAGGCGGTGTTGTCGTCTGCCATGGCGGGCAGCGCGACGCCATAAATCCCTAAATTGACCAGCAAGGCCAGAGAGTGAATCTTCTTATTCATTGTACGTCCCGCTTTTATGGTTATTTATGAACGCGCTTCCCACAGCGCGGGCAATACGCTATTGCAAATGCAAATAGTTATCAATAATATTATCAATAAAATTTGCTCTGAAACAAAAAAGACTGTGAAACATGGGGTTATAAGGGTGACGGCGTTAACAACCGGAAGTGAAGCGTGGTGGCAGGCGAAAAACGGGCCGGAATGGGAACGTCATCAGGAAAACTATCGCGTCACTTTCTGGTGGCGGGACCCGGCAGGCACGCAGAAAACATCCACGGTGAAACGCGTCTGGCTCTACGTCACCGGCGTGACCGATCACCATCAGAATGCCCGTCCGCAGTCCCTTGAACGCATCCCGGATACCGACGTCTGGCAGTGGCAGGGGGAGTTCAGCCCCGAATGGCGCGGCAGCTACTGTTTTATCCCCTCCGATAATGAAAATGATTTTGCCGATGCCGTGTTTGACGGCGCGCAGCCGGACCGCATGGCGCTGCGCGAAGGCTGGCGTAAGCTGCTGCCGCACGCGGTGTCCGACCCGCTGAATGCCCAGAGCTGGCGCGGCGGGCGCGGGCACGCCGTCTCGGCGCTGGAGATGCCGGAGGCACCCGTACAGCCGGGCTGGAACCATCCCGATGCCCCTTACAAAAAGCCTGTCTGCATTGAGTGGAACAGTGCGCGTCTGAAGAACCGTCGCCGCGTGTGGATTTTTACCACCGGGGATGACCGCCCCGATCGCCCGCTGGCGGTGCTGCTCGACGGGCAGTTCTGGGCCGAAAGCATGCCCGTCTGGCCTGCGCTGGCGTCACTCACGCGCGACGGCAAGCTGCCGCCTGCGGTCTATGTCTTAATCGACGTGATTGACACCGCGCACCGCAGCCGCGAGTTGCCGTGTAACCCCGATTTCTGGCTGGCGGTGCAGGAAGAACTTCTCCCGCAGGTAAACAACATTGCCCCGTTCAGCGACCGCCCCGACCGTACCGTGGTGGCAGGCCAGAGCTTCGGCGGGCTTTCTTCCCTCTACGCGGGCCTCAACTGGCCGCAGCGTTTTGGCTGCATCCTTAGCCAGTCCGGATCCTACTGGTGGCCGCACCGCGGCGCACCGCAGGACGGGCTGCTCATCGAACAACTCAAAGCGGGTGAAAAAACCGCTCGCGGGCTGCGCATCGTCCTTGAGGCCGGGCGCAACGAGCCGCTTATCTTACGCGCAAACCAGGCGATCCTCGCCGAACTACACACGCAGCAGTCGGTTTTCTGGCGTCAGGTTGACGGCGGACACGATGCGCTTTGCTGGCGCGGTGGGCTGACGCAGGGGCTGATGACCCTCTGGCAGCCGCTTATTCATTAACGGAGTCTGTATGGAATTCAGCAATCCTTTCGATAATCCGCAGGGACAGTTCGCCATTTTGCAAAATGACCACGGGCAATACAGCCTGTGGCCGCAGCAGTGCGAGCTGCCCGCGGGCTGGCGCGTGGTCTGCGAACCGCAATCTCAGGAGGCGTGCCAGCAGTGGCTGGCAGAATACTGGCAGACGCTTGAGCCGTCTTATTTTGCGGGGGAGCGCGCATGAACCGTCTTCCTCTCGTCGCCGCCCAGCCGGGGATCTGGATGGCAGAGCAGCTTTCCTCCCTGCCAAACGCCTGGAGCGTGGCGCACTATACCGAACTGAAAGGCGCTATCGACGCACCATTGCTGGCAAAAGCGATTGCTGAAGGCATGATGCAGGCCGACACCCTGCGGATGCGTTTCACCGAGGATAACGGCGAGGCGTGGCAGTGGGTTGATGAGGCCATGATCCTGCCGGAGCCGTCCATCGTTCACGTTGACTCCCACGACGCCGCCGTGGCGCTGATGGAGGCCGATCTCAACCAGAATCTGCGCGTCGACAGCGGTCAGACGCTGGCGTTTCACCAGTTGATTCAGGTGGGCGAAAGTCACTGGTACTGGTATCAGCGTTATCACCATCTGGTGATAGATGGCTTCAGTTTCCCGGCTATTACCCGTCAGATCGCCGCCATTTACGCCGCGTGGCAGAAAGGTGAACCGACGCCTGCCTCCCCGTTTACGCCGTTTGCCGAGGTGGTGGAGGAGTATCAGCGCTATCGCGACAGCGAGGCATACGCGCGTGACGGTGCCTTCTGGGCCGAACAGCGCAGGCAGTTGCCTTCTCCGGTCTCGCTCTCTTCCGCGCCGCTGCCGGGACGCGCCGCCACCACCGACATCCTGCGCCTGAAAATTGCAATGGACGCTCGCGCCTTTAGCCAGATTGCACAGGCGGCAGGGCAGGTGCAGCGCACCGATCTGGCCCTTGCGCTGGTGGCGCTGTGGCTGGGCCGCCTGACCGGACGGCTGGATTACGCCGCCGGGTTTATCTTTATGCGCCGCATGGGGTCTGCCGCGCTGACCGCGACCGGCCCGGTGCTCAACGTCCTGCCGCTGGCGGTGAACATTCATCCGCAGGAGAGCCTGCCGGAACTGGCGCTGCGCCTGGCGAACCAGCTGAAAAAAATGCGCCGCCATCAGCGTTACGACGCCGAGCAGATCGTGCGCGACAGCGGGAAGGCCGCGGGCGACGAAGCCCTGTTCGGTCCGGTGCTGAACGTCAAAGTGTTTGATTATCAGTTGGATCTCGACGGCGTGGAGGCCATCACCCACACGCTGGCGACCGGCCCGGTAAACGATCTCGAACTGGCGCTGTTCCCGGACGAGCAGGGCGGATTAAGC
Source organism: Enterobacter cloacae complex sp. IR5418 (assembly GCF_049238105.1). Lineage (NCBI taxonomy): Bacteria > Pseudomonadati > Pseudomonadota > Gammaproteobacteria > Enterobacterales > Enterobacteriaceae > Enterobacter > Enterobacter cloacae complex sp. IR5418. The sequence continues at coordinate 236,775 of NZ_JBMKHS010000002.1, forward strand.
ATTGAGATCCTCGCCAATAAGCAGCGTTACGACGAGGCGACGCTGAAGCGTCACGCGGCGCGCCTGAACGCGATGCTGACGCAGTTTGCCGCCAGCCCGAACCTGCGCTGTGGCGATGTGGAAACCGTATCGGAGCAGGAATATCAGCAGCTGGCGCGCATCAACGATACCGGGCTGGCGCTACCGTCCACCACGCTGGCGGATCTGGTGGCGGAGCAGGCAGGCAAAACGCCGGACGCCCCCGCGCTGGCGGACGCCCATATTGAACTCAGCTATCGTCAGATGCGCGAGCAGGTGGTCGCGCTGGCAAACCTGCTGCGCGCGCGCGGCGTGAAGCCGGGCGACAGCGTGGCGGTGGCCCTCCCGCGCTCGGTGTTTCTGACCCTGGCGCTGCACGGCATTGTTGAAGCAGGGGCCGCGTGGCTGCCGCTGGATACCGGCTACCCGGACGACCGTCTGCGGATGATGCTGGAGGATGCCAAACCTTCGTTGCTCATTACCACCGACGAGCAGCTCTCGCGCTTTAGCGATCTGCCTATTCCTGCTTTTAGTTACAATATACTATTGCCGACCACCGATGCTGAACCTCTGCGGCTGGCGACGCCGGAGCAGACCGCGTACATCATCTTCACCTCCGGTTCGACGGGACGCCCGAAAGGCGTGATGGTCGGGCATACCGCCATCGTTAACCGCCTGAAATGGATGCAGGATCATTACCCGCTGGATGCGACGGATGTGGTGGCGCAGAAAACGCCGTGCAGCTTTGACGTGTCGGTGTGGGAGTTCTGGTGGCCGTTTATCGTCGGGGCGAAGCTGGTGATGGCCGAGCCGGACGCGCACCGCGATCCGCAGGCGATGCAGAGCTTCTTCGCAGAATATGGCGTAACCACCACCCACTTCGTGCCGTCGATGCTGGCGGCGTTCGTCGCCTCGCTGACGCCGGAAAACGTCGACTGTTGCAGGACGCTGAAGCAGGTGTTCTGTAGCGGCGAGGCGCTGCCAACGGCGCTGTGCCGCGAGTGGGAGCAGCTCACTCATGTACCGTTGCACAACCTCTATGGCCCAACCGAAGCGGCGGTGGACGTCAGCTGGTATCCGGCATTTGGCCCTGAACTGGCGGCGGTGGAGGGCAACAGCGTGCCGATCGGCTTCCCGGTGTGGAATACGGGGCTGCGCATTCTGGACGCGATGATGCGCCCGGTGCCGTTTGGCGTGGCGGGGGATCTGTATCTCACCGGCATTCAGCTGGCGCAGGGGTATCTGGGCCGTCCGGACCTCACCGCCAGCCGTTTTATCGCCGATCCGTTCGCCCCCGGCGAGCGCATGTACCGCACCGGCGACGTTGCCCGCTGGCTGGACAACGGCGCGGTGGAATATCTGGGCCGCAGCGACGATCAGCTCAAAATTCGCGGTCAGCGCATTGAGCTGGGCGAAATTGACCGGGCGATGCTCGCGCTGCCGGATGTGGCGCAGGCCGTGGCCCACGCCTGCGTGTTCAACCAGGCCGCAGCCACGGGCGGGGATGCCCGCCAGCTGGTGGGCTATGTGGTTTCCGAATCCGGCTTACCGCTGGATCGCGATGCGCTGCTGGAATCACTTAAAGCCCGGCTGCCGCCGCATATGGTGCCGGTGGTGGTGCTGCAAATCAGCGCGCTGCCGCTCAGCGCCAACGGCAAGCTGGATCGCAAGGCGCTGCCGCTGCCGGAGCTGACCAGTAAAACCTCCGGCCGCGCGCCGGAGACGGAAACCGAAGTCGCCGTCGCAAAGGCGTTTTCTCTCCTGCTGGGCTGCGCGGTGAACGATATCGAAGCCGACTTCTTTGCCCTCGGCGGTCACTCGTTGCTGGCGATGCGCCTCGCGGCGCAGCTCAGCCGCGCGTTTAACCGCAAGGTCACGCCGGGGCAGGTTATGGTCGCCTCGACGGTGAGCAAGCTCAGCGCGCTGCTGGACTCGCAGATGAGCGACGAGCAGGCGCAGCGTCTGGGGTATGAAGCCCTTCTCCCGCTGCGTGAAAGCAGCGGCCCCACGCTGTTCTGCTTCCATCCGGCGTCCGGCTTTGCCTGGCAGTTTAGCGTGCTGGCGCGCTACCTCAGCCCGCGCTGGTCAATCATCGGCATTCAGTCTCCCCGACCTGACGGGCCGATGCAGCAATGTGCGGATCTGGATGGGGTCATTGAGCACCACCTGGCTACGTTGCGTAAGCAGCAGCCGCAGGGGCCGTATTATCTGTTCGGCTATTCCCTCGGCGGCACGCTGGCGCAGGGCATTGCGGCGCGTCTGCGCGAGCAGGGTGAAGCGGTGGCGTTCCTCGGCCTGCTGGATACCTGGCCGCCGGAAACCCAGAACTGGTCGGAGAAAGAGGCCAACGGCCTCGACCCGGAGGTGCTGGCGGAGATCGAGCGCGAGCGTCAGGCGTTTATCGCCGCCCAGCAGGGGCAGGGCTCCGGCGAGTTGTTTAACGCCATTGAAGGCAACTACGCGGACGCGGTGCGGCTGCTCACTACGGCGCACAGCACGCGATTTGACGGCAAAGCGACGCTGTTTGTTGCCGAGCGCACGCGAACGATGGATCCGCATGTTGCGTGGTCGCCGTGGGTGAGTGAGCTGGAGGTGTACAGTCAGGACTGCGCCCACGTGGATATCATTTCACCGCAGGCGTTTGAGAAGATAGGGCCGGTACTGAAGGAAATTTTAGGATAGTGCAAATGCCCGGTGGCGCTGCGCTTACCGGGCCTACGGGAGCAAAATGTAGGCCGGGTAAGGCGTAGCCGCCACCCGGCAATTACCGCCGACCTAACGGCACCACCAGCGGCGTACCCGCCACCGGATCGTCGATAATCATGCAGCGCATGCCGTAGATCTGCGCGATCAGATCCGGCGTCACAATCTCCTTCGGCGCGCCCTGCGCCACAATTTCGCCGTCTCGCAAGGCAATCAGATGCGTCGCGTAGCGGCATGCCTGGTTTAAATCATGCAGCACCGCCGCCAGGGTATACCCCTGCGTGCGGTTCAGCTCGCTCAGCAACTCCAGCAGGTCAATCTGATGGCTGATATCGAGCCAGGTCGTTGGCTCGTCCAGCAGCATAATGGCGGTTTCCTGCGCCAGCACCATGGCGATCCACGCCCGCTGGCGCTGTCCGCCGGAGAGGGTGTCCACGCTTTGCTGCGCGAGATCGGTGATCCCCGTCGCCTGCATCGCGCGCTTCACCGCCTCGTCGTCCTCTTTGCGCCAGCGGGTAAACAGCGGCTGGTGCGGGTAGCGTCCGCGCGAGACCAGCTCCTGCACCGTAATGTCTCCCGGCGTGGTGGCGTTTTGCGCCAGCAGACCAATTCGGCGCGCCACCTCTTTGCTGGCGAAGCGCTGGATCTGCTCCCCGTCGAGATACACGCTGCCCTCAACCGGCGACATCAGGCGGCTCAGCGTGCGCAGCAGTGTCGATTTGCCGCAGCCGTTCGGGCCAATAATGGCGGTGAAGTGGCCGTCCGGAATGGCGACGGATAAGTCACGGGCAATGATTTTTTTGCCGTAGCCGAGGGTCAAGTTTTCGCCGCGCAAGCGGGTGGTTGAATCTGTCATTTCTTGCGTGACTCCTGAACGAGCAAGACGATGAGGTAAATCCCGCCGAGGCTGACGGTTACCACGCCCACCGGCAGTTGATAAGGCATAAACAGCCGCTGGGCGCAGAGATCGGCAGCCAGCAGCAGCAGCGCGCCGCACAGCGCCGCCTGGGTTAATCCCCAGCGCGCCGTACCGCTAAGACGCCGCGCGATATGCGGCGCGACAAGGGCGATAAACGAGATCGGCCCGGCGATGGCGGTAGAGGCGGCGGTCAGCAGTACGGCGACCAGCATCAGCAGCAGGCGCGAACGCTCGACACTCACGCCCAGCGCGCAGGCGCTGTCGTCGCCCATCTCCAGCAGGCGCATGCGCCGCACCAGCAGCAGCGCGCCGATAAACATCAGCACTATCAGCGGTGCGGCGGGCCAGGTTTTGCCCCACGTCAGGCCGTTGAGGGAACCGGCGTACCACAGCCCGGCGGAGAGCGCGGTTTCCAGCGACGCCTGCAACAGAAGCCAGGTGTTAAAGGCCATCAGCATGGCGCGGATGCCGATGCCGATGATGATCAGGCGGAAGGTGTCGATGCCGTTGCGCCAGGCCAGCGCCCAGATAAGCAGGGAGGTGAGAATGCCGCCCGCCATCGCCGTAAAGGTGATCGCCGTCAGATGCTGCCCGAACAGCACCATCGCCACCAGCACGCCGCTCCACGCGCCGGTATTCAGGCCCATCACGTCCGGGCTGCCCAGCGGGTTACGCATCAGCGACTGGAATATCGCGCCGCTGACCCCGAGCGCCGCGCCGACCAGGATCGCCATCGCCACGCGCGGCAGTCGCCACTCCGTCACCACCATGGTGATGTTGCGCGGCGCGCTGCCAATGAGGGCGTTAAATACCTGCGCAAAATCGAGCGTCACCGCGCCGCTTTGCAGGCTCCAGACCGCCAGCAGCAGACTGGCGACGACCAGCAGGGAGACGCTGGTGAGTAAACGACGGGATGGAGCCATCATGCGCTACCTCCCGGTCTGCGTCGTACCAGGAAGATCAGCACCGGCGCGCCGATAAAGGCGCTGACCACCGAGACGCGCAGTTCACCCGGCACCAGCAGGCGGCCCAGTACGTCGGCAAACAGCAGCAGGGCAGGGGTCGCCAGCAGCGTGACCGGCAGCGACCAGCGGTGATCCGCCCCCACCAGCCAGCGCGCCATGTGCGGCATCATCAGGCCGATAAAGGCAATGGGACCGACCACGGCGGTCGCGCTGCCGCACAGCACCGTGATGGCGAGCAGACCCGTCAGCTGCGTGCGCGCCACGCGGTTGCCGAGGGCGGTCGCGGTGTCGCTGCCGAGGCTCAGGCTGTTCAGCGATCGGCTTAAAAAGAGCGCCACGGCGGCGGCGACAATCACCGGGATCACCACCACGTTTAAGGTTTCAAGGGTACGAATATCCAGCGAACCAGCCTGCCAGAAGCGCAGCTGGTCATACACGTCCGGGTTGAGCAGGGCGATGCCGTTGGACAAGCCTTCCAGCACCGCCGCGAGCGCCACGCCCGCCAGCGTCAGACGTACCGGGCTGAGCTGACCGCCGCCCTGACTGCCGGTAAACGCGACCACCAGCGAGGCGGCCAGCGCGCCGCAAAAGGCCATCACCAGCTGTTCAGAGGGCGACGTCAACCCGAACAGCGCCGCGCCGAGCACAATGGCAAAGCTGGCACCGCTGTTCACGCCGAGAATGCCGGGGTCCGCCAGCGGGTTGCGGGTGAGGGTTTGCATCAGGGCACCGGCAAGGCCGAGCGCGCCACCGGCCAGCAGTCCGGCAAGGGTGCGGGGCAGGCGCGCGTCGAGCACGATGGTGCAGTCGGCGCTCTGGCAGGAACCGGAGAGCGCATCAACGATAACGGACGCGGGCAGCGGCTTCGCGCCGACCAGCAGGCTGAGTGCAATCGCAAGGATTAGCAGTAGCAATAACGCGGGCACGGCAACGGCGCGCACCGCAGAAGAGGAAAACGACATAGCAACATCCATGATTTGATAATGATAGTGATTATCGTTATCTATCTTATTTGGCTATGTTAGCATGTGCGCCCATGGAATGGGTAGAATTAGACTCAAGGCTTTGTCATGAATCAAAAATCCTGGCTGCTCAACCTCAGCCTGCTGAAAACGCACCCGGCGTATCGCGCCGTTTTTATCGCTCGCTTTATTTCCATTTTGTCCCTCGGCCTGCTCGGCGTCACCGTGCCGGTACAGATCCAAGCCATGACCCACTCCAGCTGGCTGGTGGGGTTATCCGTCACCTTAACCGGCGGGGCGATGTTTATCGGCCTGATGGTCGGCGGCGTGCTGGCGGACCGCTACGAGCGTAAGAAGCTGATCCTGCTGGCGCGCGGCACCTGCGGCGTGGGCTTTATCGGGCTGTGCCTGAACGCCATGCTGCCGGAGCCGTCGCTGATTGCCATTTACGCGCTGGGCCTGTGGGACGGCTTTTTTGCCTCGCTGGGCGTGACGGCGCTGCTGGCGGCCACGCCCGCGCTGGTCGGGCGCGAAAACCTGATGCAGGCGGGGGCGATTACCATGCTCACCGTGCGCCTCGGGTCGGTGATTTCGCCGATGGTCGGCGGGCTGTTGCTGGCGACCGGCAACGTGGCGTGGAACTACGGGCTGGCGGCGGCGGGAACATTTATCACCACCCTGACCCTGCTGCGTCTGCCGCTCCTGCCGCCTCCGCCGCAGCCGCGCGAGCATCCGCTGAAATCGCTGATGGCTGCGATTCGTTTTCTGTTCAGCAACCCGCTGATAGGTGGCATTGCGCTGCTCGGTGGATTGCTGACGATGGCAAGCGCGGTGCGCGTGCTCTACCCGGCGCTGGCGGGGGAGTGGCAGATGAGCGCCTCGGAGATTGGCGTGCTGTACGCCGCCATTCCGCTCGGTGCGGCCTTCGGGGCACTCACCAGCGGCAACCTGGCGCAGAGCGCGAGACCGGGATTGATTATGCTGCTTGCCACGCTGGCCTCGTTTATCGCCATTGGCTTTTTCAGCCTGATGCCGGTGTGGGCACTGGGGGTAATGTGTCTGGTGATTTTCGGCTGGCTGAGCGCCGTCAGTTCGCTTTTGCAGTACACCCTGATCCAGACCCAGACGCCGGAAGGGATGCTCGGGCGCATTAACGGCCTGTGGACCGCGCAGAACGTGACGGGCGATGCGATCGGCGCGGCGATCCTCGGCGGGCTGGGGGCGATCATGACCCCGGTGGCCTCGGCGAGCAGCAGCGGGTTTGTGTTAACTGTTATTGGCGTGATTTTATTGGCGGTATTGGTGGAGTTGCGTCGGTTCAGGCAGCCCCTGTAGGTCGGGTAAGGCGTAGCCGCCACCCGACAAAACGCCCGGTGGCGCTGCGCTTACCGGGCCTACGGGGAATGTGCCACTTATTTAAAAATTGAATTCAAACGCTGCAACACCAACATCGCACTGTAATAATCCAGGCGGAACGTCTCGGTTCCCAATGCCCAGACGCGTTTGTTCTTCACCGACGGCAGATGCGCCAGCAGCGGATTAGCGTAAATCGCATCCACATCTTTCTGGTCGCCCGCAAACACGAACAACCCTTCGCCGTTCAGCCCCGTCGCCAGATTTTCCCCGCCCAGCTGAATGATGTCGTGGCGCTTGCCCTGGCTTTTCGAGGTGTGCAATCCCTCAGGTAATGCCGCCAGCGCAAAGCCCAACTGGTGCAGCAGCTTGCCCTGCGCCGATTCCGCGGTCCACAGGTTCGCCGTGTGCGCGGCGGCGGTGTAGACGATGGCGTTCACCGGCTGCGGCGGCAGTTTCATCTGCTGTTTCACCTGGGCGAGCTGTTTATCAAAGGCAGCGATGCGTTCAGCGGCCTGTTTTTCGTGCCCGGTGATCGTCCCCAACTGGGTGAGCAGTTCCTGCCAGCTTTTGTCGTCGTAGTTAATGATAAGCGTCGGGGCGATGGCGGAAAGCTGATCGTACAGCGCCAGCGCGGAATCCCCGCCGGTGGCGCTGATCAAAATCAGGTCCGGCATCTGGGCCGCGACCGCTTCGGCGCTCGGCTCGCCGATGTACAGCCGGGCAACATTACGCTGTTTTGCAATATCCCCCCATTGGCGCAGGAAGCCCTGCGCATCCGCCACGCGGTTGTTCGGCGTGGTCGCACCGCTGGCAATGACCGGCGCGTCAATCGCCAGCAGAGAGCCGGTTAAGGTCACGCTGGTGGAGACAATGCGCGTCGGTTTGCTTTCAAGCGTATACACACCGCGGCTGTCGGTGACCTGGCGCGGCCAGTCGGCGGCGACCGCTGAGGTTAGTCCTAAAACAAAAAGTCCTGTCAGAAGAAGGGCATTGCGGCAAACGGCAGGGAGTTTCACAGAGCGGCATCCTGTTTTTATTTAAGATAATGCTTCTCATTTTCATGGTTGCGGGGAAGGGATGCAAGCGTTTGTCACACAAGTTAGTTGCCCGATGGTTGACAGCGGGGCGCTGTGGGATTAGGTTAGCCGACGAAAATATAAATGATAATCATTATTGCTTCTTTTATCATTTTAAGGAGGATGATATGGACACGTCCCTGGCTGAGGAAGTTCAGCACACCGCGACTACGCTGCAATCAGACAGCTTTTTCTTTATGTCGCCTTACCGCAGTTTTACCACGTCCGGCTGTTTTGCCCGTTTTTCTGAACCCGCCGTCGGCGGTGACGATCCGGCAGGTCCCTTTCAGCAGAAACTAGCCCAGGCTTTCCGGAATGCGAAAGCCAGCGGCATTGCCCATCCGGTGATGGTCGGGGCGATCCCCTTCGATACCCGCAAACCGTCGTCGCTGTATATTCCGCAACGCTGGCAAACCTTCTCCCGCCCGGCGCGTCAGCAGTCCGCACGCTACGCCTCCGGCGCGCAGACGCTGAATGTGCAGCAGCGCACCGAGATCCCGCCGCAGCCGGTTTTCGAAGAGATGGTCGCTCGCGCCGCGTCGCTCACCGCCACGCCGCGGGTGAATAAGGTGGTGCTGTCGCGCCTGATTGATATCGCCACCGACAAACAGATTGATAGCAGCGCGCTGATGGAGCGCCTGATCGCCCAGAACCCGGCGAGCTTTAACTTTCACGTGCCGCTGGAAGACGGCGGCGTACTGCTGGGTGCCAGCCCGGAACTGCTGTTGCGTAAAGAGGGCGCGCATTTTAGCTCGCTGCCGCTGGCAGGCTCCGCGCGCCGTCAGCCGGACGATGTGCTGGATCGCGAAGCGGGCACTAAGCTGCTGGCCTCCGAAAAAGATCGTCACGAACACGACCTGGTGACCCAGGCGATGAAAACCCTTCTGCAACCGCGCAGCCATCACCTGAGCATGCCGTCTTCCCCGCAGCTCATCACCACGCCGACGCTGTGGCATCTGGCCACGCCGGTAGAAGGTGACGCGCGTGAAAACGAGAATGCCCTGACGCTGGCCTGCCTGCTGCACCCGACCCCGGCCCTGAGCGGCTTCCCGCATCAGGCGGCAAAAGAGCTGATTGCCGAGCTGGAACCCTTCGACCGTGAACTGTTCGGCGGCATCGTTGGCTGGTGCGACAGCGAAGGCAACGGCGAGTGGGTGGTGACTATCCGCTGCGCGCGGCTGCATCACAATACCGTTCGCCTGTTTGCCGGTGCGGGCATTGTGCCTGCTTCCTCCCCGGTGGGCGAGTGGCGCGAGACGGGCGTGAAGCTCTCCACCATGCTCAACGTGTTTGGCCTGCACTAAGGAAGACTCATGACCATTCCCTTTACCCGCTGGCCTGAGGAATTCGCCCGTCGCTACCGTGAAAAAGGCTACTGGCAGGATCGACCCCTGACCCACATCCTGACGGATCATGCGGACAGCGATGCGGTCGCGATTATTGACGGCGATCGCCGCATCACCTACCGCGCGTTTCATCAGTCGGTGAATAACCTGGCGTCCGCCCTTCAGGCGCAGGGGCTGCATCGCGGCGAGACCGCGCTGGTGCAGCTCGGCAACGTTGCCGAGTTCTACATCACCTTCTTCGCACTGCTGCAAATTGGCGTCGCGCCGGTTAACGCGCTCTTTAGCCATCAGCGTAGCGAACTGAATGCTTACGCCTTGCAGATCAAACCCGCCGTGCTGATTGCCGATCGCAACCACGCGCTGTTCGCGGGCGATGATTTTCTCAACACTTTTGTGGATGCGCATCGCTCGGTACGCGTCGTGCTGCTGCGCGGCGATAAGGGCGAACACGCGCTGGAAGCGGCGATTGCGCGCCCGGCGGACAATTTCATCCCAAACCCGACGCCCGCCGACGAAGTGGCGTTCTTCCAGCTCTCCGGCGGCAGCACCGGCACGCCGAAGCTGATCCCGCGTACGCATAACGATTACGACTACAGCATTCGCCGCAGCAACGAAATCTGCGGTATCACTGCGCGCACCCGGTATCTGAACGCGCTTCCCGCGGCGCATAACTACGCCATGAGCTCGCCGGGATCGTTAGGCGTTTTCACGGCGGGCGGCTGCGTGGTGCTGGCGAACGATCCGAGCGCCACGCTCTGCTTCCCGCTGATTGAGCAGCATCAGATAAACGTCACCTCGCTGGTGCCGCCCGCGGTCAGCCTGTGGTTGCAGGCGATTGCCGACGGCGCGGGGAACGCGCAGCTTAAATCCCTGGAGCTGCTCCAGGTGGGCGGCGCACGCCTCTCCGCCACGCTGGCGGCGCGCATTCCGGCGGAAATTGGCTGCCAGCTGCAACAGGTGTTTGGCATGGCGGAAGGGCTGGTGAACTACACCGCCCTCGACGATGCGCCGGAGCGCATCATCAATACCCAGGGCCGCCCGATGTGCCCGGACGATGAAGTGTGGGTGGCGGATGAGGACGGCAACCCGCTGCCGCGCGGGGAAGTCGGACGTCTGATGACGCGCGGCCCGTACACCTTCCGCGGCTATTTCAACAGCCCGGAACACAACGCCAGCGCCTTTGATGCCAACGGTTTCTACTGCTCGGGCGATCTGATCGCCATCGATGAGCAAGGTTACATCACCGTGCAGGGGCGCGAGAAAGATCAGATCAACCGCGGCGGCGAGAAGATCGCCGCCGAAGAGATCGAAAACCTGCTGCTGCGCCACGACGCGGTGATCCACGCCGCGCTGGTGAGCATGGAGGACAGCCTGCTGGGCGAAAAAAGCTGCGCGTACCTGGTGGTGAAACAGCCCCTGCGCGCGGTGGAGGTGCGCCGCTTCCTGCGCGAGCAGGGCGTCGCCGAATTTAAGCTGCCGGACCGCGTGGAGAGCGTGGATGCGCTTCCGCTCACGCCGGTCGGCAAAGTTGATAAGAAACAGTTGCGCCTGTGGCTTGCTGAACGCGCCCGGGGCTGAGGAACAGAGAATGGCCATTCCAAAATTAACCGCATACGCGCTGCCAACCGCCGCCGAACTGCCGACCAGTAAAGTGAACTGGGCGTTTGAGCCGGAGCGCGCCGCACTGTTGATCCACGATATGCAGGAGTACTTCCTGAACTTCTGGGGCGAAAACAGCGACATGATGCAGCAGGTAGTGGCGAACATCGCTAAACTGCGCGCGTACTGCAAAGAGCACAATATTCCAGTCTACTACACCGCGCAGCCGAAAGATCAGAGCGACGAAGACCGCGCCTTGCTCAACGACATGTGGGGGCCGGGCCTGACCCGCTCGCCGGAGCAGCAGCGCATCGTCGCAGAGCTGACCCCGGACGAAGCGGACACCGTGCTGGTGAAGTGGCGCTACAGCGCGTTTCACCGCTCGCCGCTGGAACAGATGCTGAAAGAGACTGGCCGCAATCAGCTTTTGATCACCGGCGTGTACGCCCACATCGGCTGCATGACCACCGCTACCGACGCCTTTATGCGCGACATCAAGCCGTTCTTTATCGCCGACGCGCTGGCGGATTTCACCCGCGACGAGCACCTGATGTCGCTGAAATACGTGGCCGGTCGCTCTGGCCGCGTGGTGATGACCGACGAGCTGCTGCCGTCCGTTCCGGCAACGAAAGCCGCGCTGCGTGAGCTGATCCTGCCGCTGCTGGACGAGTCCGACGAGCCGATGGATGACGAAAACCTGATCGACTTCGGTCTGGATTCAGTGCGCATGATGGCGCTGGCCGCCCGCTGGCGCAAAGTGCACGGCGACATTGATTTTGTGATGCTGGCAAAAAATCCGACCCTCGACGCCTGGTGGGCGCTGCTCTCCCGCGAGGTGAAGTAATGGCGGGGTTCGATTTTACCGGCAAAACGGTCTGGGTGACGGGCGCGGGTAAGGGCATTGGCTATGCGACCGCGCTGGCGTTTGTGGAGGCGGGCGCGCAGGTGACCGGGTTTGATCTGGCCTTCCCGCAGGGCGATTATCCGTTTGCCACCGAAACGCTGGACGTGGCGGACGCGGCGCAGGTGAGTGACGTCTGCGGGCGTTTACTCAGCATCCTTGAGCGGCTCGACGTGCTGGTTAACGCAGCGGGCATTCTGCGCATGGGGGTGACGGATCAGCTCTCGCAGGAGGACTGGCAGCAGACTTTTGCGGTCAACGTCGGCGGTGCGTTCAACCTGTTCCAGCAGACGATGGGCCAGTTCCGCCGTCAGCAGGGTGGGGCGATTGTCACCGTGGCCTCCGACGCGGCGCACACGCCGCGCATCGGCATGAGCGCCTATGGCGCGTCAAAAGCGGCGCTGAAAAGCCTGGCGCTGACCGTCGGACTGGAGCTGGCGGGCAGCGGCGTGCGCTGTAACCTGGTGTCGCCAGGCTCAACGGATACGGACATGCAGCGCACCCTGTGGACCAGCAACGATGCCGAACAGCAGCGCATTCGCGGCTTTGGCGAGCAGTTCAAGCTCGGCATTCCGCTCGGCAAGATTGCGCGTCCGCAGGAGATTGCCAGCACGGTGCTGTTCCTGGCATCCGATGCCGCCAGCCATATCACCTTGCAGGATATCGTGGTGGACGGCGGCTCCACGCTGGGGGCGTAATGATCTGGAAACGTCATTTATCCCTCGATGAGCTGAACGCCACCAGCCAGAACACGATGGTGGGGCACCTTGGCATCGTCTATACCCGCCTCGGGGACGATACGCTGGAAGCCGAAATGCCGGTGGATGCGCGTACCCATCAGCCGTTTGGCCTGCTGCACGGCGGTGCCTCGGCGGCGCTGGCGGAAACGCTCGGCTCAATGGCCGGTTTTCTGATGACCCGTGACGGGCAGAACGTGGTGGGCACGGAACTGAACGCCACGCACCACCGCGCGGTCTCTCACGGTAAGGTACGCGGCGTGTGTCAGCCGCTGCATCTGGGGCGTTCCAGCCAGAGCTGGGAGATCGTGGTATTCGACGAGCAGGGACGGCGATGCTGTACCTGTCGGTTGAGTACGATGGTGTTGGGGTAAGGCATTCCGCTGAAAGTGATCGGCTTAACACTGTGGTGTAAATCTCTGGTTTGACCACGCATTATTGCGTTTCAAAGTTGTTAAATTTTATCCGTTGTTCTAGAAACAAAATGTAACATCTCACTGTTTCACAACAACGGACAACAACTATGAACAACTCAGGGAAATACCTTACGTGGGCGGTGCTCTCCGTGGTGGGAGCCTTTGCCCTGGGCTACATCGCCCTCAACCGGGGGGAGCAGATCAATGCGCTCTGGATCGTCGTCGCTTCCGTCTGTATTTATCTGATCGCGTACCGTTTTTATGGCCGCTATATCGCGAAGACGGTACTGGGCGTAGACGGCACGCGCATGACGCCTGCCGTGCGTCACAATGACGGTCTGGACTACGTGCCGACCGACAAAAAAGTGCTGTTCGGTCACCATTTTGCGGCGATTGCCGGGGCAGGCCCGCTGGTGGGGCCGGTGCTGGCCGCGCAGATGGGCTACCTGCCGGGGATGATCTGGATCCTCGCGGGGGTGGTGCTGGCGGGCGCGGTGCAGGACTTCATGGTGCTGTTCGTCTCCACCCGCCGCGACGGGCGCTCGCTGGGTGAACTGGTGAAAGAGGAGATGGGGGCGACCGCCGGGGTGATTGCGCTGGTGGCGACCTTTATGATCATGGTGATCATCCTCGCGGTACTGGCGATGATCGTGGTGAAAGCCTTGACCCACAGCCCGTGGGGGACGTATACCGTCGCCTTTACCATTCCGCTGGCGCTGTTTATGGGGATCTACATTCGCTACCTGCGCCCGGGACGCATTGGCGAAGTGTCGGTGATTGGCCTGGTGTTCCTGGTGTTTGCCATTATTTCCGGCGGCTGGGTAGCGGAAAGCCCGACCTGGGCACCGTTCTTCGACTTTACCGGCGTACAGCTGACCTGGATGCTGGTGGGCTACGGCTTCGTGGCGGCGGTGCTGCCGGTATGGCTGCTGCTGGCCCCGCGTGACTATCTCTCTACGTTCCTGAAAATCGGCACCATCGTCGGGCTGGCAATCGGCATCCTGATTATGCGTCCGACCCTGACCATGCCTGCGCTGACCAAATTCATTGACGGCACCGGCCCGGTCTGGACCGGCAACCTGTTCCCGTTCCTGTTTATCACCATCGCCTGTGGCGCGGTGTCGGGCTTCCACGCGCTGATCGCCTCCGGAACCACGCCGAAGATGCTGGCGAATGAAAATCAGGCCTGCCTGATTGGCTACGGCGGCATGCTGATGGAGTCCTTCGTTGCCATTATGGCGCTGGTCTCTGCCTGCATCATCGATCCGGGCGTCTACTTTGCGATGAACAGCCCGATGGCGGTACTGGCTCCGGCTGGCACCGTTGACGTGGTCGCTTCTGCCGCGCAGGTGGTGAGTGGCTGGGGCTTTGCGATCACCCCGGAAACGTTGACCCATATCGCCAACGAGGTCGGCGAGCAGTCGATAATTTCCCGTGCGGGCGGGGCACCGACGCTGGCGGTTGGCATGGCCTACATCCTGCATGGCGCGCTGGGCGGGCTGATGGATGTCTCGTTCTGGTATCACTTCGCCATTCTGTTCGAGGCGCTGTTTATCCTGACGGCGGTGGATGCCGGTACGCGTGCGGCGCGCTTTATGTTGCAGGATCTGCTGGGGGTGATCTCCCCGAACCTGAAACGTACCGATTCACTCCCGGCTAACCTGCTGGCGACGGCACTGTGCGTGCTGGCGTGGGGCTACTTCCTGCATCAGGGCGTGGTCGATCCGCTGGGCGGGATTAACACCCTCTGGCCGCTGTTCGGTATCGCCAACCAGATGCTGGCGGGCATGGCGCTGATGCTTTGTGCCGTAGTCCTGTTCAAGATGAAGCGCCAGCGTTACGCCTGGGTGGCACTGGTGCCGACGGCGTGGCTGCTGATCTGTACCCTGACGGCGGGCTGGCAGAAAGCCTTCAGCCCGGACAACAAAGTGGGCTTCCTGGCTATTGCTAACAAGTTCCAGGCGATGATCGACAGCGGCAAGATCCCGTCGCAGTACACCGAATCCCAGCTGTCGCAGCTGGTGTTTAACAACCGTCTGGATGCCGGGCTGACCATCTTCTTTATGGTGGTGGTTGTGGTGCTGGCGTTGTATTCTCTCAAAACCGCGCTGGCGGCGTTGAAAGTCGACAAGCCAACGGCGAAAGAGACACCGTATGAGCCAATGCCTGAGAATCTGGACGAGATTGTGACCCAGGCGAAAGGGGCGCATTAATTTAAACAACAACCCCTCACCCCGGCCCTCTCCCCAAAGGGGAGAGGGTGTTCAAATTCCCTCTCCCCTTTGGGGAGAGGGTTAGGGTGAGGGGAACATGTGAGAAACGACTTATGTTCGACACCCTTTCCAAAGCTGGTAAGTACCTGGGCCAGGCCGCCAAAATGATGATTGGCGTGCCGGATTACGACAACTACGTCGAGCATATGCGCGTCAACCACCCGGACCAGACGCCCATGACCTACGAAGAATTTTTCCGCGACCGCCAGGACGCCCGATACGGCGGGAAAGGCGGGGCGAAGTGCTGTTAACCCTCTTTTGGTAAATAGAGGCTGATCTGCTCCTGTTTACAGCCGTAGATCGCCGCCAGCTTTTCGCGGGTGCGCTTTTGCGGTCGGGAGTCCAGCGCTTCCAGCTGTGACACGGCGGACTGGGTGATGCCAAGCTTCTCCGCCACCTCCTGCTGAGACATACCGCGTAAAATGCGCCAGGCGGCCTGTAGGCTGACGTTCTCGTTATGCATGATGTCGCACACTTCACCCGGTAAACCTACGTCATCATAACAATCGTGTTCGACTTCAATATCCTCTAGATCATCATCGGTTTCGTCGTCAATTTCTGCCATCTGTAAGCACATACGAAAGTATTCATCATAGGGAATAACGGCGTACTGCGCTTTCCCGTCATCGTCCTTAATTAGCTGAACAGCCATAGGGGGCTTTCTCCTCGTGAAGGTAGGTCGTTGAAGTTCTGCGCTTGACGGCCAAAACATAACAATGGTTATCGGGATCGTCCCGAAGTGTAATCAGAATGCGGTAATCGCCAACGCGTAGCCGGAAATGATTTTCTGTTGCCGATATTTTTTTGATATCGGGCCGGGGAGCTGAGCGATCGTCCAGCTCAGCAAGTTTTGCTTTGATTCTTCGCTGATATCGGCCATCGATTTTGGAAAACTCTTTCTTTGCATTCTTTGACCAGACAATCTTCATCCGTACCTCCACTGTACGCCCACACAAAATATAAGGGAATAATAAGACTATTAGATAAATTCCGAATTTCTAATGGGATACTGTAGAGCGGAGAAAAAACGGGTGAAAGCGGCAAAACGCGAATCGTCGAGGCGGCTCGAACAGGCCTCTGCCGGGCGACAGAGGCTTGCAGGAAATATGCGATCAGGCGTTCAACCCGCCGTCCACGTCCAGACCGGTGCCGGAAATTTGCCCCGCAGCCGGGCTGGCAAGAAACGTGACCGCCGCCGCGATGTCTTCCGGCTGGCCGTAATGACCCAGGGCAATAAGCTGACGCTGAGAGTCAGCCTGTTCCCCGTCTTCCGGGTTCATATCGCTGTTGGTCGGGCCGGGGTGCACCAGGTTAACGGTAATGCCGCGCGGCCCCAGATCGCGGGCCAGCCCGCGGGTAAGAGAGTTAAGGGCGGATTTGGTCATTGAGTAGACGGCAATGCCCGGCTGCGCCACGCGGTTTGCCAGACAGCTGCCGATGTTGATGATGCGTCCGCCGTCAGACATATGCACCAGCGCTTCCTGAATGGCGATCACCACGCCGCGAATGTTGACGTTAATCAGAGCGTCAATGTCTGCCAGGGTCATGGATTCCAGCGGGCCGCCGCGCGCAATCCCGGCGTTATTGACCAGTATGTCCAGCCCGCCAAGGGAGCGCGCCGCCTGCGTGACCGCATCCTGAATCGCCTGCGCGCTGGCGCTGTCGGCCTGAATCGCCTCGCCGTGTCGCCCCCGCGCGTTGATCTCATCGACGACCTGCTGCGCTTTATCGACGGACTTTTCGTAGGTGATAACCACATCGGCACCGGCGCGTGCCAGCGACAGCGCAATCGCCCGACCCAGCCCACGACTGGCGCCGGTAACCAGCGCCTTTTTACCTGTTAAATCGATCTGCATGATGACCTCGTTACGAGAGTGGTGAGAACCATCATTAGGTATAGTCCGTCGGCGTGATTAACGGCGGAAGGATTCCACCTTCTCAAACGCGGCGCGCAGAACGTCAGGCGTTAACGTCACCGGCAGAAGGTGAATCGACTCTACCGGACGCAGGGTGTGGGCAATCACCTGATCCAGTTCGTCGCGGTTATTGATGTCGACGTCAAGCGCGCGCAACGTGGTCGGCAGGTTAAAGCGCCGGTACGCCGCCACCAGCTGCCCCAGCACGTCGTCCTGACCGAGCAGGGCGCTCTGCACCAGAATGCCGTAGGCCACCTTGGCGCCGTGCAGGAATTTTTCCGTCTGTGGCAGCACGGTTAAGCCGTTGTGCACCGCATGCGCCGCCGCCACGCGGGCATAACGCTCACCCAGACCACCAACCATACCGCCTCCGGCAATAATCGCATCCACCACGTCCCGGAACGCCTGCGTTTGTTCCCCGCGCTGCTGATCCGCAAGCGCCTCTTCACTGCGCGCCAGCAGCACGTCGCGGATCGCCAGCGCACCATTCAGGCCGAGACGCACGGTCAGCGGCAGGTTTTCCGGTTCAGGGGCGAGGACCACCGCTTCGTACCACTTCGCCAGCGTATCGCCGATGCCCGCCAGCAAATATTCTGCCGGGGCATTAAGAATGATCTGCGGCTCTACCAGCACCAGAAAGTTGGCGTCGTCAAAAATCTCAAACTGTAGCGCCTGACCGGCATCGTTGTACCACACGGAGAGGGGCGTCCATGCCGCGCAGGTGGCGGCGATGGTGGGAATGCCCACGAACGGCACACCCAGACGACGCGCCACGGCCTTGACCGTATCCATCACCGCGCCGCCGCCCACGCCAATCACCACGCTCGCTTCACGGCCCGATTCGTGCACCAGATGAGTGACGTCACGCTCGCTGCAATGACCTTTAAACAGCAGATGTTTTGCCCCCGGTGCGTTAAAGCTCTCCGGCAGATAAGGGCGTGCGCCCTCGATTGCCCGCTCGCCGTAGATCCACACCGCGCGGGAAAGCTGTTCCGGCGTAAAGAAATCATCCAGGTGCGCAAGGCTTCCGCAATGAGAGAAGTAGTTCGCCGGGCCGGGCACGACGCGGATATCGGTGTTGCTCATGGTGTTGTCCTTTTTTAGCAAGCGCTAACCCGATGTTATGTCTGGACATCCGGATGGCTAATAATATTTCGCTTTATCTTATGCCTTTTCCGTCGTTGTCAGTCAACCGGAGCTGTGAAAAATTCGCTAAATCAGAAGAGTAATGAAGGATTTACGCGGATGGTTTCCAGTCGCCTTGAAATGCGCGGTATCAGCCTGGCCTTTTCCGGCTTTCAGGCGCTGTCGCGCGTGGACTTTACGCTGAACGGCGGGTCGGTGCATGCGCTGACCGGTGCTAACGGCGCGGGGAAATCGACGCTGATGGCGGTGCTGTGCGGGACGCACGATCGTTATGAAGGCGAAATTTGCATTAACAACCAGCCGGTAAGTCTCCGCGAACCGCTGGACGCCAAACGGCTGGGCATCCACCTCGTGCAGCAGGAGGTGGACGTGGCGCTGATCCCCGGGCTGAGCATCGCAGAGAACATCATGCTCGACCAGCTGGCGCAGCCGGGGCACCGCTACCGCTGGCGCACCGTTCGCCAGCAGGCGCGGCAGGCGCTGGCGCAGCTGGATGTTTCGCTCGACGTTCGCCGCGCCATCGACAGCTGCACGCTGGCCGAAAAGCAGCAGATTTTGCTGGCGCGCGCCTTGTCCCACCACTGCCGTTTTTTGATTCTTGATGAACCCACCGCGCCGCTGGACGCGCACGAGAGCGAGCGTCTTTTTGCGGTGGTGAGACGTTTAAAAGATCAGGGTATCGGCGTGGTGTTTATCTCCCACCGTATTCACGAGCTGAAGGCCATCTGCGACACCCTGACGGTGCTGCGCGACGGCAAGATGATTGAGTCCGGCCCGATGGCGGATCTGAGCGGTGAAGCGATCGTCGAGAAGATGCTCGGCCACGAGCTGAGCGATATCTATCCGCCCGCGCGACCGCCGCACGGCGACGAAACCTTGCTGCGGGTGGAAGGGCTGCACGACGATGCGCTGCTGAAAGATATCTCCCTGCACCTGCGCAAGGGCGAAATCCTCGGCATTGCCGGGCTGGCGGGGGCGGGGAAAACGGAACTCTGTAAGGCATTGTTTGGCGCCAGCAAAAGCCGCGTCGAACGCGGTGAGCTGAACCAGCAGGCCTGGACCCCGCGCGACCCGGCAGACTCGGTGCTGCGCGGTCTGGCGCTGGTGCCGGAGGAGCGGCGCAAAGAGGGGATATTTATCGACGAGACGGTCAGCATGAACCTTGCCGTGTCCGCCGATAACAGCTTTTCGCGCTGGAGCCTGTTCGGTCATCGTCAGGCGTGGCGCTGGGCGGAAGAGGTCATTGCACGGGTCGGCGTGCGAACGCGCGGGCCGGGGCAGGTGCTGCGTCGGCTTTCCGGCGGCAACCAGCAGAAGATCGCCATTGGTAAATGGCTGCGCAACGATGCCAGCGTGCTGATATTCGACGAGCCGACCAAAGGCGTGGACGTGAAGGCCAAAACCGATCTGTTTCAGCTGATCGACGGCCTGGCGCGCGAGGGCAAGGGGGTGATTTACGCCTCGGGCGAATTTGCTGAACTGGTGGGATTGTGCGACCGCATCTGCGTGCTGTGGGACGGACGCATCGTGGCGGAAATCCCCGGGGCGGAGGCCCGCGAAGAGACACTACTTTATTATTCAACCGGAGGAACGGCGTCGTGAGCAAGGCCCTTTCAGTAACGGCGGCGGCGTCTGGCCGTCAGCAACTTTTTGATTTTCTCTACAGGTGGGGGATGCTGCTGACCGTCGTCGCGCTGGTGGCCGTGTTTGGCCTGGCATCCGACAGCTTCCTCGATCCGAATAACATCATCAACATTCTGCGCGCGATCGCCATCGTGACGGTGATTGCCGTGGGCGTGTCGATTTCGCTCACCGTCGGCGGGTTCGATCTCTCGGTGGGATCCACCGCGTCGCTGGCAAACGCGCTGGTGATTTCCCTTGTCGTCTGGCACGGCTTCGGCACCACGGAGTCGATTCTGATCACCCTCGCGCTCTGCACGCTGGTCGGCCTGTTTAACGCCTTTCTGATCGTCATCCTGCGCATTCCGGATATGCTCGCCACGCTCGCCAGCCTGTTTGTGATCCAGGGCGTGGCGATGACCTACAGCTACGGCGGGTCGATTACCGAGAACATGGTGCTGCCGAGCGGCGACATGGCGGAAGGGACCATTCCGGCGGCGTTCAGCCTGCTGGGGCAGGTGCCGACCATCGTCATCATCATGCTGGTGGTGACCCTTCTGGCGCAGCTTGGGCTGTCGCTGACCACCCATGGACGACGCATGTACGCCATCGGCGGCAACCCCGAAGCGGCGCGCCTCTCGGGCATTCGCACCACGCGCTACAAGGTGGCGGCCTACGTGATCGCCTCGCTGCTGGCGGGGCTGGGCGGGATTTTGCTGGCCTCGCGCATCGGGTCGTCGCAGGTGAATGCGGGCGGCGGGTATCTGATGGATGCGGTGGCGGCGGCGTGGATTGGCTTCTCGCTGGCCGGGTCCGGCAAGCCGAACGCGCTGGGCACGCTGGTGGGGGCTGTTATTCTTGGCGTGCTGTCGAACGGGCTGGTGATGCTCTCGGTGCCGTATTACGCCATGGACATTATAAAAGGGCTGGTGCTCGCGGTGGCACTGGCGATTACTTACATACAAAAACGCTGACAACACAACGGGATAATAAATGAAAAAGATTGCGCTCTCTTTGGTGGCACTGGGGTTACTCACGGCTCTGCCGGGCCTGGCGGCCACGCCCGCGCCGGTTCCTGCTGCCATTGCCAACCACGACGGCCCGATCCGCATCGCGGTGATCCGCAACCTCGGCTCGGACGACAATACCACGCAGTTTGTTGCCGGGGCGATTCAGGAAGGGAAGAAGCTTGGCTTTAAGGTCAGCACCTTTTTGAGCAACGGCGACGACGCCAGATTCCAGGACTTCGTTAACCAGGCCATCAGCCAGAAATACGACGGGATTATTCTCTCTCAGGGGCGCGATCCGTACTCCACCGCGCTGGTGAAGAAAGCGGTGGATGCCGGGATTAAAGTCGCCGTGTTTGATACCGCCGTGAACGGCGAGATCCCGGGCGTGACCGTCACCCAGCAGGATGATGCTTCCCTGACCAACCTCTCTTTTGGTCAGCTGGCGAAAGATTTCAACGGCAAGGCCAACATCGTCAAGCTGTGGGTGGCGGGTTTCCCGCCGATGGAGCGTCGTCAGGCGGCGTACAAAGAATTGCAAAAACAGTATCCGGAAATTAAAGAGCTGGAGTCCATCGGCGCGGTCTCCTCTGACGTGCAGGGCGATACCGCCAACAAGGTGGGCGCGATCCTCGCGAAGTACCCGAAAGGCAAAATCGACGCCATCTGGGGCACCTGGGATGCCTTCAGCCTGGGGGCGTATAAGGCGCTGAAAGAGAACGGCCGCACCGAGATCAAACTCTACAGCATCGACATCTCCAACCAGGATTTGCAGCTGATGCGCGAGCCGGGTAGCCCGTGGGCAGTGAGCGTGGCGGTGGATCCGAAGCTGATTGGCGCGACCAACGTGCGCCTGATCGCTAACAAGATTGCCGGGGAAGCGACGCCTGCTACCTACGATTTCAAAGCGGCGGCCATTCCGCAGGCGCTGCTGACCGCCCAGCCGGGCGCGGTGAACGTGGCGTCGCTGGGGAAAATCATTCCGGGCTGGGGCCAGACGGAAGATTTTGTTGCGCCGTGGTTTGCGACGCTGGAAGCCAGGTCAAAATAATGCCCGGTGGCGCTTCGCTTACCGGGCCTACGGTGTTGTAGGCCGGATAAGGCGCAGCCGCCATCCGGCGAAAGGACTTATACATGTCTGCATTACCTCAACCCGAATATAGCCGCAATATGCGGCTGATTGGCCACAGCGATCAGGGCGGTCGCCCGGACGGCGTACAGCTGATGGTGCACCGCGGTTTCGCCTATATCGGCCATATGGTGTCGCAGGGCTTTTCCATTGTGGACGTACGCGACCCGAAAAAACCGAAAGCCGTGGGCTACGTGCCCGCGCCACCCGGCACCTGGAACGTTCACCTACAGGCGCACGACGACCTGCTGCTGGTGATCAACGCCCGGGATCTGTTTGCCGATGCGCGTTTTGCTGACGAGAAGGTCTACTACACCCGTCAGGTTGGGGAGACCGTCAGCGACGTGCAGGACAACGGCTGGAGCGCCGGGCTTCGCGTGTTTGATATCTCCACGCCGGACAGACCGCGCGAGATTGGTTTTCTGTCGCTGAGCGGCATCGGTATTCACCGCATCTGGTACGTGGGTGGTCGCTGGGCGTACGTGTCGGCGCTGATCGACGGTTTTACGGATTATATTTTCCTGACCATCGATCTGGCGGACCCGCGTAAGCCCGAAGTGGCAGGGCGCTGGTGGCTGTCGGGGATGAACCAGGCCGCAGGGGAAAAGCCCACGTGGCCGGAGGGCAAACGCTACGCCCTGCATCACGCGATTATCGCGGGCGATACCGCCTACGGCAGCTGGCGCGACGGCGGCCTGACGCTGCTGGACGTGAAGGATCGCAGTCAGCCAACGCTGATTAGCCACCGCAACTGGAGTCCGCCGTTTGGTGGCGGAACGCACACCGCGCTGCCGCTGCCGGACCGCGATCTACTGGTGGTGCTGGATGAAGCGGTGCTCGACAACCAGGAGGATGGCGAGAAGCTGATCTGGCTGTTTGATATCCGCGAGCCGTCGAACCCGGTGAGCATCGCCACCTTCCCGCAGCCGGATGAAACCGACTACGTGGCGAAAGGGGCGCACTTCGGCCCGCATAACCTGCACGAGAACCGGCCGGGCAGTTTCGTCAGCTCGACGCTGATCTTCGCAACGTACCAGAACGCGGGCGTGCGCGCGTATGACATATCTAATCCGTATCGGCCGGTGGAAACGGGGGCGCTGGTGCCCGCCGCGCCGGATAGGATGATGGATACGCGGCCAAATCGCCCGCAGGTGATCCAGTCGTGCGACGTGTTTGTGGATGCGCAGGGGATCATTTACAGCACGGATTATAACGGCGGGATGTCGGTGATTGAGTATTTGGGGTGAGTGCGGTTTGATGCCCTCACCCCGGCCCTCTCCCACAGGGAGAGGGAGAAAATCAGCTGTACTGCCGCACCCTTGCCACCAGCTCTTCCGCGCTGTCGATGCGCTCGGCAATCACAATCAGCGCTTTACCGAGCGTTATCGCATGGCGCAGGCATTCGTGACGCATGGCTTCATCCTGGATGGTGTCGATATCCGCAACGTGCGAAAGCCCGACGCTCCGGCGAATTAATTCGGTGCCGCAGAAGCCAATGGCGTCATGCCAGATCTTCTTCAGAAACGCGGAGGCATAGCCCGGCGCGCTGAGCGCAGCGTCGAGGGATTTCTCGTTCGCCAGCGCCTGGAAGCGCTCCGCGAAGGTGTTCCACAGCTCCTGAATATCGGTCAGGCGCTGCTCGCGCGCGGCGGCGGCATCGCGAATGCCCAGATGCCCCGGCAGGCCGCAGAAGTTGAGTAGCAAGTTGCCGATGGCGGTGCCGATGTCAAAGCCAATCGGCCCGAAATAGCCGAACTCGGCGTCGATGGCCTTCAGGCTACCGTCGGCCACAAAAATTGACCCGCTGTGGATGTCCCCGTGCAGCAGGGCTTCGGCGTGCGAAAAGAAGCGGTGCTTGAGGGAGGCCACGGCAATTTTTAGCTGAGCGTCGTCGCGCAGGGCGGCGACGTCATTTTCCAGCTCGGCAGGGTAGTTATTGCGCTCATGGATCTGGTACGGATCGTTGAAGAACAGATCTTCGGTGATCTCGCACATCTCCGGGTTAATGAATTTTGCCACCTGCGCTTTTTTCGCGTGCGGATGCAGATAAAAATCGCTGGTGTGGAACAGGGTGTGAGCAAGGTATTCACCCAGCTGACGCGCCGCCTGGGGGTAGTAAATGTTGTTAATCAGCTCGCCGCGCCAGATGCGATGGCTGGAGAGATCTTCCATCACCATCACCGCCAGCTCTGGGTCGAAGTGGTGGATTTTCACCGTGTGCTGCGGGCTGTGCTGGTAGTGTTCCACCAGCGTTTGCGCTTCAAGACGGGCGCGGTCCAGCGTCAGCGGCCAGGACTCGCCCACGCAGCGCACGTAGGGCAGCGCCTGCTTAACGATGATGCGGCTCACGCCCGCGCTGTCGAAAATTTTAAAGACCAGATTGAGGTTGCCGTCGCCAATTTCCTGCGCCTCTACCAGCGATGAAGGATCGTCAAGTCCGCCAAACTGCCTGGCATACTCCACGGCGTCCTGAGCGGTAAAGGTACGGTATTGCGACATGGCCTGCTCCTCAGTTTTGCTAATTAAGACATGTAGACGTCTATACATCTGGATTTCATCCTGACACAATGTGCTACAACAACGCAACAGGGAATTAACGACATGCAGACATTACAGACGACCAGCCTGCGGGTGGCGGATAATCAGCTTTTTATTCTCGACCAGCAGGCGCTTCCGCAGGAGAAACGCTGGCTGGATGCCTCGACGGTGGAGGCGCTGGTCGGGCACATCCACGCCCTGCGGGTGCGCGGCGCGCCGCTGATTGGTCTCTCTGCAAGCCTGCTGCTGGCGCTGCTGGCGGAAAACGGCAAAAGCCGCGACGAACTGGCGGTGGCGCTGGAAACCCTGCGCGCCTCCCGTCCGACGGCGGTGAACCTGATGAACAACCTCGACCGCATGAAGATTGCGCTGTGGCAGGAGGCGTTCGTTCCGGCGCTGGTGGCTGAAGCGCTGCGCCTGATTGACGAAGACAAACGGCTTTGCGACGCGATTGCGCAAGCGGGCAGTACGCTGGTGAAGCCCGGCAGCCGTCTGCTGACCCACTGCAACACCGGCGGGCTGGCGACGGCGGGCGTCGGTACCGCGCTGGGCGTGATTGCCCGCGCGCATCAGGAAGGCAAGGTGTGCAACGTCTGGGTGGATGAAACCCGTCCGCTGTTGCAGGGCGGCAGGCTGACCGCATGGGAACTTGGCGAGCTGGGCGTGCCGTATCAGCTGATTACCGACTCCATGGCCGCCAGCCTGATGGCAAAAGGGCAGGTGGACGCCGTGTGGGTGGGGGCAGACCGTATTGCCGCCAACGGCGACGTGGCGAACAAAATTGGCACCTACTCCCTGGCGGTGCTGGCGAAGTTCCACGGCATTCCGTTTTACGTCGCCGCCCCGCAAACGACCCTCGACCCGGACTGCCCGAACGGAGACGCGATCCCAATTGAGCAGCGCGCCGCCAGCGAAGTGACGGGCGTGGACGGAAGTTTTGGCGCGGTGCGGTGGGCGCCGGAGGACGCGCAGGTCTATAACCCGGCGTTTGACGTCACGCCTGCCTCGCTGATTAGCGGCTGGGTGCTGGATACGGGCGTGGTCACGCCGGACGAGGTGGCGGCAGGGAAATTTGCCTGAGAATAGCTAGCCTGAAGGGGCGCTCAACTGGTGAGGTAGGTGAAGGGGCTGAGGGTTCCCCAGTAATTTCAAAGCAGAAGCAATAACGTTGCCTTCAGAATAACTGAAGGCTTTCAGCGATGCCTCGGTCCGGCTGTAAATCGCTGAGGCGTTTCCTGTAGGCCGGGGCGAGGCGCAGGGATGCGCCGAGAGGGCGGGCTTTACAGGGATGTTCCCCCTCACCCTAACCCTCTCCCCAAAGGGGCGAGGGGACTGTTCGGTGCTGGCTCATCAAGCGAGGCGTGGATACGCATCCGCAATGGCATCTCCGGTAAACTGCGCCACCCAGCCTTCCGGATTATCGAAAATACGAATCGCCGTAAAGTTCGGCTCTGAGCCCATATCAAACCAGTGCGGCGTGCCTGCGGGAACGGAAATCAGGTCGTTTTTCTCGCACAGCACCTGATACACCTCATCGCCAATGTGCAGGCAGAACAACCCGGCGCCTTCCACGAAGAAGCGCACTTCGTCTTCGCCGTGGGTGTGTTCGTTGAGAAACTTCGCGCGCAGCGCCGCTTTCTGCGGATTGTCGGCGCGCAGGCTGATGACATCCCAGCTCTGATAGCCTTTCTCTGCCACCAGCTTGTCGATCGCATGTTGATACGCCGCGATCACGTCTTCAGGCGCGGGATCGTCTCCTAAATCGCGATCCGCCGCCCAGCGTTCAAACCGCACGCCTTTGGCGTTCAGCTGCTGGGCGATCTCGGCGGCGTCGGTGCTGTGCCACAGGTGCTGACGGGCGTCTTTATCGGAATAAATGGTCAATGCGCTCATGAAGGGATCTGCTCCGGATTAATCTCGTCAAACTGGTGGATCTGATGGTGATGGCTCGCGCCGTCATCTTCACCGCGAATCAGTTGCAGGGTGCGAAAACCCGCCTGTTCAGCCGCGTCCAGCTCCTGATGAATATCCGACAGGAACAGGATTTGCGACGGGGCGATGCCCGTTTGCGCCGCAATGTTTTGATAAGACTGCACCTCGCGCTTGGCGCCAATGTGGGTATCAAAATAGCCGCTGAACAGATGAGTAATATCACCTTCGTCGCTGTAGCCAAATAACAGTTTCTGCGCGGCGACGGAGCCAGAGGAATAAACATAGAGATCAATCCCTTGCGCCTTCCATTTTTCCAGCGCGGGCAGTACGTCAGGGTAGAGGTGGCCGGTAAAGTCGCCGTTGACGTAACCGTCCTGCCAGATGATGCCTTGCAGGGCTTTGAGTGCCGTCGATTTGCGGTCTTCATCCATAAAGGTAAACAGCACGTTGATGAGATCGCTGACGCTGGCATGCGGAGCGCTGATTTCATCGCGCAGGTTGTCCAGAATCGATTTGACCGGCTCGGCGTACTGCTGCGCGGTCACGAAGGCCGCCAGCCGCTCACGCGCGTAGGGGAACAAAACATCATGGACAAAACGGATATCGCTGGTGGTTCCTTCAATATCCGTCACAATTGCGCGAATCATACTCTCTCCCATTGTCGTAGACGCATTTCGCATTCAAATAAGAATTCTAACCCTTCCAGGTGACGGCGGGCTTCGGCCACGTCGCGTCCCCAGCAGGTTAAGCCATGACCGCGCAGAAGAAAACCATAATTAAGCGGGCGTTCCTGCGCGTAATGGGCGATGCGCGAGGCGAGGGCGTCAATGTCCTGGTCGTTATGAAACACTGGGATGGACACCGTGTCTCGGTGCGTGGTCTGCCCGGTAAGGGATTTTTGCATCTCGAAACCGGTGATCTTCAGCTCGGCCTCGTTGACCAGACGTGACAGCACCGTCGCATTGACGGTGTGAACGTGCAGGACGGCGTTAGCCTCCGGGAACAGGCGATAGATAAGGGTATGCAGCCCGGTCTCTGCCGACGGTTTACGCCCGGACGGCGCGCGGTTGGTGGCGATCTCAACCTGTAGAAAATCGGCGGGGGTCAGGCTGCCTTTGTCTTTTCCCGATTCGCTGAGCCAGCACAGGTGTTCATCCTGACGCACGGACATATTGCCGCCGGTAGCGGGCGCCCAGCCTTTAGCGCCAATCCAGCGGCAGGCCTCGACCAGGTGCGCGAGTTGCAGGTTGTCTGTCATTGCCTTTTACCCTCTCGGTCAGGAATAGTTATATCGTTTAGACGTCTAAGCGTCTTGATTGCCAAAGACTAACATCGTGTTATAGTGTCAGCAACATAAGTATTACAGGCAGGTAACGCACAATGAGCCATAACGCATTGATTCCGCAGAGTAAAATTCCTAATCTCGGCACGACGATTTTTACCCAGATGAGCGCCCTGGCGCAGCAGCACAACGCCATTAATCTCTCACAAGGATTCCCGGATTTTGACGGGCCGAAATATTTGCAGCAGCGTCTGGCGTACCACGTTGCTCAGGGAGCCAACCAGTATGCGCCGATGACCGGCGTACAGGCGTTGCGTGAAGCCATTGCGGATAAAACGGCGGCGTTGTACGGCCATAAGCCCGATGCGAACAGCGATATCACGATAACCGCAGGGGCGACCGAAGCGCTGTATGCGGCGATCACCGCCCTGGTGCGTACGGGCGATGAAGTTATCTGTTTTGATCCCAGCTACGATAGCTACGCCCCGGCGATTGAACTGGCTGGCGGCGTGGTGAAACGCGTGGCGCTTCAGCCGCCGCATTTTCGCCCGGACTGGCAGGCGTTTGCCGCACTGCTGAGCGATAAAACCCGGCTGGTGATCCTGAATACGCCGCACAATCCGTCGGCGACGGTGTGGCAGAAGCGTGATTTTGCCGCCCTGTGGCAGGCCATTGCCGAACGTGAAATCTATGTTCTGAGCGACGAGGTGTATGAGCACATCTGCTTCGCGAAAGAGGGGCATGCCAGCGTGCTGGCGCATCCGCAGCTTCGCGAGCGTGCAGTTGCGGTATCATCATTTGGCAAAACCTACCATATGACCGGCTGGAAGGTGGGGTACTGCGTGGCGCCTGCCGCCATCAGTGCTGAACTGCGTAAAGTGCACCAGTACCTGACGTTTGCGGTGAACACACCTGCTCAGCTGGCGCTGGCGGATATGCTGCGCAGCGAACCCGGGCACTACCGTGAACTGCCTGATTTTTACCGTGCGCGTCGGGATCGGTTTGTGAATGCGTTAAGCAAAAGCCGTCTGGAGATTTTACCCTGTGAAGGAACCTATTTCCTGCTGGCTGACTACAGCGCGATTTCCGATCTGGATGATGTGAGTTTCTGCCAGTGGCTGACGAAAGAGGTGGGCGTGGCGGCTATTCCGCTGTCGGTGTTCTGCGCCGATCCCTTCCCGCATAAGCTTATCCGACTTTGCTTTGCGAAACAGGAATCGACGCTGCTGGCCGCGGCAGAGCGTTTAAATAAACTCTGACTATTTCACCGTCCAGGCTTCTGAGAAACGACGGTCTGCGAAGAGTTCCAGCAGGCCGTTGATCTGCTTCAGCCGCAGCACTTCATCGCTGTCCATGCCTAACTCTTTACCGATTTTCTCCTCGCTCCAGCCCATCAGCGCCAGTTCACGCACAATCTCCGCCATGGCGTTGATCTGGTGGCGGCCACGCGCGCGGTTGTGGCGAATGGTCGCGGCCATGCGGTCGAACTTTGCCTGACGCTCTTTGCGCAGGCAGGTGACGGGAAGATAACCTTTAAGCTGGCGCTTCAGAATAGCCCGATGACGGCCAATATCATGCCGGTGAAAACCATCCACAATTTCGTAGTGCTGCGGCGCATTTTCCGTCACAACGATAGGCTGCGTGAATCCATCCAGCTCCAGTGACGTGGTGAGCAACCGTTTTTCCGGTGGCGCAACGTTATTAGGGTTGTAATCATTGGCCGTGATGTCGTCCTGTTTTACCCATAATACGCAGTCTATGGGCTGATCGCGGAAAGGGCTGATGTGATGTAATGCCAGACGAAAAGCATTTATGGCGTTAATTCGCTCGTCTTCAGAAAGCGTCTGAAGATAAGCTTCCATTTCGTTGATTATTCGTTGTTGCATAAAATTCCCCATTCCTTACGCTTCGCTTTCACCCTTTCGTTGTAGCGCTGATAGTGTTTAGGCTTATTTGGGCTAAACGAGAGTGCCCGGCACCAATAGTCATTGTTAAGTAAAACCTTACAAATACGTCGCCAGGAAGGGATATCTTTTGCACCAATGTCACCCTCCTGCGTATCGGGAATATCGTCCATGCCTCGCTTTTGATACCAGTGAAGATAAATCGCGATTTTATTGCGGTAATGTTCGGCTGTATTTTGCGGCATGCTGTCGAGCAATAGCATCGCGTATTCGCGCCAGCTGAGGTGATCGGGTTTCAGGATCTTCCTGTGTCCATAAAAATGGTTATCGTGCCCGGCATAAATACCCCCGCTGCGTACGCCGCTGGCGCGTTCACACATGGCCGCCCAGCGTTCAGGTTCAATGACATGATAGAGCCACAGCCCCTGGCGCTGCTCCGGCCCAAAGGGCTCACAAATGCGCATATAACGTGGCGGTACGCCGGCCTTGTACATCAGATCGTAGAGCGGGTTATAGCAGCATTTTGTTTTCGCGAACCACGTCCAGATATCGGCGGTTTTCCAGTCGTAGAGAGGGTAGATATACCAGGTGTGTCCGCCCGGTGCGACGGTCGTCCAGGGTTTATCGTCAGAGAAGCGCTGCTTACGTGCAGACGCAATCGCCAGAAAGCGGTTGTAGGATTCATCGGCACGAATGCCTATCATCATGGCCGCGGGACGATTGAGGGAAAACCAGTCGGAGAAGCTGCGTACGAAGGTTTCGAAGGTCATTCCTGGCTGGTAAAACGGAAAAAAGGCAGGGTCGGTGATGGCATCGTTGGGGGGCTGTCGCACCCATTGCGTGTCGGGTTCCCAGCATTGCCACTCTGGTTGAAACTGTGACAGCGAATTTTGAGTGGTAAGGGGAAGGGCTACCCACCAGAAGTGGTCTATCACATCGCTGTAGAGTGTACGCATGTGCTCGATGTGGGCGATGGTATAGGTGAACTGCGCTTCCCAGTCTATAAACAGCACGTCAATTTTTCTTTTCATCTGCCTGGCCCGCAGCGCCGTAAGATGCAGCATGACGGTAGAATCTTTACCGCCTGAAAAGGAGACGCAAACCCGGGGGATATTCTCAAGCGTCCACGCTATTCGCGCCTCGGTCGCGCTGAGGACATTTTGGGGTAAGGGTATTTTATAGATTGACATGATCATTCTCTTCCTGAGTAATAATTGCCTGACGGTGGCGTCAATACCAGAAAGGATACAACAGCGGAGATTAATTAAGGGAGGTAAATTGTATGATTTTTTTTAAATATCATTTTAATGAATGTTACTGGGAGAATTTCTGGCTACCCATCAAGCAGCCAGTCATCTTTAGCTACGGGGTGGAACAAGTTCATCAATAAAATTAGAAAATGCCGGGCTGTTCAGCGCCGAGCGGTTGTACATCATGTATATATTGATGGACGGGAATGCAAGGTTAGTCTCAATTCTGCGCAGGTTTAATGCCTCGCCGTATTGTTCGAATGCCGGAACGGGCACCAGGCCAATAATATCGGTGAAGCTGATCATCGACAGCAGTGAAATATAGGAGTCACTGCGAAAGACAATATTTCTTTCGGGAAGCAGTATTTCCGCATTTTCCTGATACGTTTTGACACTTGTCTCATCGCTTAAAAAGGCGGTGAAATTTTCACGCAGGAGTTCATCAGGCGTAGCGTTCAACCCGATACGCGGATGGTCCTTCCGGCAGACCAGCGTAAACTGCATCTCATAATACAGGCTGCACGCGGTAGAACGGCTATTCAGCGGAGAGAAGGCGAAAACAAGATCGGCCTTGCGGTAGGCTAACAGGTCTTCAGCGGAATCCGGCGCGAGAAAAACATCATGCAGTTCAATGTGATAATTGTACTTGTCCATGAGCAGTCGCATGGGTTCAAGCATAATTTTGGGCGTCATAAATTGCGGACAGTAGATCACAAAACTTTTCTTAAGCCCGCTGGAATGCATCATGTTAATGGTCTGTTCCAGATGGTTGAGATTCTGTTCCAGATGATGATGCAGATTGACGCCCACGGTGGTAGGCGTAATGCCTTTACCGGAGCGAATGAACAAGGGATCGTTAAGCTGCCCGCGCAGGCGTTGCAGCGACTGGCTTACGGCGGATGGCGTAATATAAAGCGTTTCAGCCGCTTTACTGATGCTGAGATGCTGATAAATGCATTCAAATATGACTAAAAGATTAAGGTCAAATTTTTTAAGGTCGTAGAGATTTGCCATGATTCATCCTGATGATGCCGTGTATGCTGAAGTTATCACATCACTGATAACTATAGATTGAAGCCAGCCATTTACAATCCGTGTGACTAACTTACTTAATTAGTTTTTTAAGTCACCTTAATATATCACGGCGTCGGATTAATGAAATAGTTCTTCAAAGGAAGTTAAGATAATTTTATCTTTAGCAGTGCGGTAGAGAAGGGAATACACAATTGACATTTATATTTCATTAGAGATATATAAACCGGGTACATTTCTTCGCATTAATATTTGTACATCGTTCGATAAAACCTATCACAACTATAGGCAGGAATGCCGCCACGGTGCATTGCCCTTCCTCTTCACTGGTGTTGTAATCAAAGCGCTGTTACAGCCTTGATACAAGGTAAGTAGAGCGCAACGCAACGCCAGTTCCGGCTGGCACTGAATGTACCTGCGGGGAATTCAGGTATCAGGGCCGCCCGTCGAGGCGGCCTTTTTACTTTCAGGCTTTCCTGTAAAAGGTTCACCTTGCTGTCTTGTTGAAGTTGTAAGGTTTGGCTGATTGATTTGATAAAGCATACGCATTAGCCCCGATGAACAAAGTTGGTTACCTTACATCTCAACGAAAACACGGAGGAAGTACAGATGTCTTTGATTAACACCAAAATTAAACCTTTCAAAAACCAGGCGTTCAAAAACGGTGAGTTCATTGAAGTGACCGAGAAAGATACCGAAGGCCGCTGGAGCGTGTTCTTCTTCTATCCGGCTGACTTCACCTTCGTTTGCCCGACCGAACTGGGCGACGTGGCAGACCACTACGAAGAACTGCAAAAGCTGGGCGTAGATGTTTACTCTGTTTCTACCGATACCCACTTCACCCACAAAGCGTGGCACAGCAACTCTGAAACTATCGCGAAAATCAAATACGCGATGATCGGCGACCCGACTGGCGCCCTGACCCGTAACTTTGACAACATGCGTGAAGATGAAGGCCTGGCTGACCGTGCGACCTTCGTTGTTGACCCGCAGGGCATTATCCAGGCTATCGAAGTTACCGCTGAAGGTATCGGCCGTGATGCATCTGACCTGCTGCGCAAAGTGAAAGCGGCTCAGTACGTTGCTTCTCACCCAGGCGAAGTGTGCCCGGCGAAATGGAAAGAAGGCGAAGCGACGCTGGCGCCATCTCTGGACCTGGTCGGCAAGATCTAAGTCTGTAAAGCCTGGCGGCGCTGCGCTTGCACAGGCCTACGGTATCGTAGGCAGGGTAAACGAAGTGCCTCCGGCAATCAATGGGCGCACCCGCGCCCATTTCATTCCAGCACCATGATGCAAGTTGCATTCAGGCAGCCCGTATAAGGCGGCTTGCATGATGACGTTTTAAGAGAGGGAAGAATAATGCTCGACACGAATATGAAAACCCAGCTCAAGGCCTACCTTGAGAAACTGACCAAACCTGTTGAGCTGATTGCCACGCTGGACGACAGCGCGAAATCGGCAGAAATCAAAGCACTGCTGACAGAGATTGCTGAGCTGTCGCCGAAAGTGACCTTCAAAGAAGACAATACTCTGGCAGTCCGTAAGCCTTCTTTCCTGATTGCCAACCCGGGGTCTGACCAGGGGCCGCGTTTCGCGGGTTCTCCGCTGGGTCACGAATTTACCTCCCTGGTGCTGGCGCTGCTGTGGACCGGTGGTCATCCTTCAAAAGAAGCGCAGGCGTTGCTGGAGCAGATCCGCGATATCGACGGTGATTTTGAGTTTGAAACCTATTACTCACTCTCCTGCCACAACTGCCCGGACGTGGTGCAGGCGCTGAACCTGATGTCAGTCCTCAACCCGCGCATTAAGCATACGGCGATTGACGGCGGTACGTTCCAGAACGAAATCACCGAGCGCAACGTGATGGGCGTTCCGGCGGTTTACCTGAATGGTCAGGAGTTCGGTCAGGGCCGTATGACGCTGACTGAAATCGTCGCCAAAGTGGATACCGGCGCAGAAAAACGCGCGGCAGAAGAGCTTAACCAACGCGATGCGTACGATGTGCTGATTGTCGGCTCCGGCCCGGCGGGCGCGGCAGCGGCGGTCTACTCCGCACGTAAAGGGATCCGTACCGGTCTGATGGGCGAACGTTTTGGTGGTCAGGTACTGGATACCGTGGACATCGAGAACTACATTTCCGTGCCGAAGACTGAAGGTCAGAAACTGGCCGGGGCGTTGAAAGCGCACGTCAGCGATTACGACGTGGATGTGATTGACAGCCAGAGCGCCAGCAAACTGGTTCCGGCGGCGGTGGAAGGTGGCTTACACCAGATTGAAACCGCTTCTGGCGCGGTGCTGAAAGCGCGCAGCGTGATCATTGCCACCGGTGCAAAATGGCGCAACATGAACGTTCCGGGCGAAGATCAGTATCGCACCAAAGGCGTGACCTATTGCCCGCACTGTGACGGCCCGCTGTTCAAAGGTAAACGCGTAGCGGTGATCGGCGGCGGTAACTCCGGCGTGGAAGCGGCTATCGATCTGGCGGGAATTGTTGAACACGTTACCCTGCTGGAGTTCGCCCCGGAGATGAAAGCGGACCAGGTGTTGCAGGATAAAGTGCGTAGCCTGACTAACGTCGACATTGTGCTCAATGCCCAGACGACAGAAGTGAAAGGCGACGGCAGCAAAGTGACCGGTCTGGAATACCGTGACCGCGTGAGTGGCGATATCCACAGCGTAGCGCTGGCGGGGATCTTTGTGCAGATTGGCCTGTTGCCTAACACCACCTGGCTGGAAGGCGCGATTGAGCGCAACCGCATGGGCGAGATCATCATCGATGCGAAATGCGAAACCAGCGTGAAGGGCGTGTTTGCCGCGGGCGACTGCACCACCGTGCCGTACAAGCAGATCATCATCGCGACTGGCGAAGGTGCGAAAGCGTCACTGAGTTCGTTTGATTACCTGATTCGCACCAAAACCGCATAATAAAAGAAAGTAAGACGACATCTGCAATGTAAGAGGCCACCAGACGGTGGCCTCTTTTTTTATCTGACAACCATCACCGGAATGTGGGTGTGGCGGATCACGCTGGAGGCGTTCGACCCCAGCAGGTGAGTGGTGATAGACGGGTTGCGCGAACCGATGACCACGACGTCTGCGTTCAGCTCCCCGGCAAGCTCGTTAACGGCATCGCGTACGCTACCGAAGCGGACGTGGGTTTTGATGCGGGAAGGATCGATGCTGAAATGCCCGACCATGGTTTGCAGCCGCGTCTCGGCTTCATGCTGTAAATGCTCTTCAAAACGACGCACGTCGGCGGCAAAGCGATGCAGGCTCAGGCTGGCCGAGCCTGGTAAAACATGCAGAAGATGAATAACTCCGTCCTGCTGCGCGAGAAATTCCGCGTGACGTACTGCCTTATCACTCAGTTCCATTTCGAAAACATCAACCGGCATAATGATTGTTTGATACATAACCGTTTCTCCTTGTTTATAAACGCTGAAATCATTTAACCACAAAATATAAGTGGTTTCTGTAATCCCGACAGCACTTTTTATATCGCCAGGATAAATCTCAAAACAGCCGGATTCCGGGGCAGATCCCGAGAGGTAGCTACCCTTTTATAAGCTTACCCACACCCTTTCGGAGGTTGCATGAAAGCTCTCACCTATCACGGTCCACACCATGTTCGTGTCGATAATGTGCCTGATCCGGGTATCGAACAGCCTGACGATATTATCCTGCGCGTAACCGCCACGGCGATCTGTGGCTCTGATTTGCATCTTTATCGCGGAAAAATCCCCAAGGTCCAGCACGGCGATATCTTTGGTCATGAATTTATGGGCGAGGTGGTGGAGTGCGGGAGCGAGGTGAAAAATGTGCAGAAGGGCGACCGGGTGGTGATCCCGTTTGTGATTGCCTGCGGTGACTGCTTCTTTTGCCAGATGCAACAGTACGCGGCCTGCGAAAACACGAACCGCGGGCAGGGCGCGGCGCTGAACAAAAAGCAAATTCCCGCCCCTGCCGCGCTGTTTGGCTATAGCCATCTTTACGGTGGCGTGCCGGGCGGACAGGCGGAGTATGTGCGCGTGCCAAAAGGCAACGTGGGGCCGTTTAAAGTGCCGCAGCTGCTGTCTGACGACAAAGCGCTTTTCCTGTCAGATATTCTGCCTACCGCCTGGCAGGCGGCGAAAAATGCGCAGATCCAGAAAGGCTCCAGCGTCGCCGTATTCGGGGCCGGGCCGGTGGGGTTACTGACCATTGCCTGCGCGCGGCTTCTCGGCGCCGAGCAGATTTTCGTGATTGACCATCATCCCTATCGACTGCGGTACGCCCAGGAGCGCTACGGCGCGATCCCGATTAACTTTGATGACGATAACGACGCGGCGGAGAAAATCATTGAGCAAACGGCCGGGCAGCGCGGGGTGGATGCGGTGATTGATGCCGTCGGGTTTGAGGCCAAAGGCAGCACGACGGAAACCATCCTCAGTAACCTGAAAATTGAGGGCAGCAGCGGTAAGGCGCTGCGCCAGTGTATCGCAGCGGTGCGACGCGGTGGCGTGGTCAGCGTACCGGGCGTGTATGCCGGTTTTATTCACGGCTTCCTGTTTGGCGATGCGTTTGATAAGGGGCTGAGCTTTAAGATGGGCCAGACGCACGTCCATGCCTGGCTGGGAGAGCTGCTGCCGCTCATCGAAAAGGGGCTGCTTACCCCGGAAGATATTGTGACCCATTATCTTCCGCTGGCCGATGCGGAGCGCGCCTATAAGATTTTCGAAAAACGGGAGGAGGAGTGCCGCAAGGTGATCCTGGTGCCTGGGGCAGACACTCCGGAAGCAGCGCAGCAGAAAGTGAAGGGATTGGTCAATGCCTTCCCGGGCGGCGTTGTGTGAGGTCGTCCATTCACACCCTCGGGTGAAGGTGCGGAAAGAGGATGCAGATGCATCCTCTGTGCAAAGCGGGGGCGCTTGTTCAGAAGGGATTAACGCAGGTAATCGCCAGCGGCTTCGGGCTGGTAGAGCAGCTCAAGCACTTCCAGATGGGCTGAGGCACCGCCAGGGAGTTCCCAGTGGATGGTATCCCCCGTGCGCAGTCCAAGCAGCGCCGCCCCCACGGGTGCCAGCACTGACAGCTGAGCGCTGCTGTCGGTCATCTGTGCCGGATAGACCAGCGTACGGGTTAGCTCCTCCCCGGTAGTCAGATTGCGGAACTTCACCTGGCTGTTCATGGTGACCACATCATGCGGCATGGTCTCAGGCGTGCACATCTGCGCCCGGTCTAGCTCCTCGTTCAGCGCATCGGCTACCGGCAGTGAGGCAAATTCTGGTTTTTCCAACAGGCGGTCAATACGTTCTGCGTCGAGTTCATTGATGATAATCGTAGGTCTGGACATTTTTACTCCATGTCGTTAATGCTGCGTGTAACGCAGAAACCAATCCAAAAGAAAACCCTCGCCGTCTGGCAGCGAGGGTTTAACGTATCTGATGATACTGTCTGAATCCCTAAGTTTGAAGTGATGAAGGTCACAATCATAGGCCATATGAATTTTTGGCAATAAACCCGGCATCCCGATTCACGCTGAACGGAAATTTCGTTACGCTGGGAAAACTGAATTCGGGCAATGCGCGTTGCAGCCCCACCGTAGAGAGAGCGATATGTACTTTTACCAACCTTCTCAGGGGCACGGCCTGCCGCACGACCCGCTGAACGCCATTATTGGTCCGCGTCCGATTGGCTGGATCTCATCCTGTGATAAGGCCGGTCAACTGAACCTGGCCCCGTACAGCTTCTTTAACTGCTTTAACTATCGCCCGCCGATCATCGGTTTTTCCAGCAACGGCTGGAAGGATAGCGTGCGGAATATTTCCGAAACGGGTGAGTTTGTCTGGAACCTCGCCACGCGCGATTTGGCCGAGGCGATGAATGAAACCTCCGCCACGCTCCCGCATGACGAGGATGAATTTACCTTTGCCGGCCTGACGCCCGTAGCCAGCCAGCTTGTGAGCGCGCCGCGCGTGGCGGAAAGTCCGGTGAATTTCGAGTGTCGCTTGTCACAGTGCATTCAGCTTACCGGCGCGGATGGGACGCCGATTGACACCTGGCTGGTGCTCGGTGAAGTCGTGGGTGTCCATATCGCCGAAATACTGCTGGAAGAGGGGATTTACCAGACCGCAAAAGCGCAGCCCATTCTGCGTGCGGGTGGACCGACGGCCTACTACGCCATTAGCGACAGCCATCGGTTCGATCTGGTACGCCCGGATGCGCGCAGGGGCTAAGTTGCTGCGCACATCCGGCCGGAAGGCCGTCAGTAACCGGCTTTATGAATGACGAACTGTTTGCCGCAGTTGCCCGGATGCGGCTGTGGCGCAAAGGCGTTGGCAGAGAGGGGGGTGTTGATGGTGCTGGATTTCAGCGAGATCTGCATCTCTGTCAGATAAGCCGGATTGCCATGGCAGGTGAGTTTGAACGCTTTCACGCTCTGTTTCCCCCAGCTTTTAGCCACGGCTGCATCGAAGTCGCTACGGTGGACGGTTTTGCCGTAGTTCTCCGCCAGAAATTGCCCTACCGCGCTCCTCTTCACTTCCTGATTCATGCGCACCATGGTGCCGAAGTAAGCGTCGGGATCAAAACCAAAGCACACGCCGTGTTTGGCGTACTCATAACGTTCAAGGCAGGAGTTGCCGCCCGCGCCGGGCATCACGCTGTTCAGCTTCGCGGCGCCCGAGAGCGATAGCCCGGTCTCGGCGGCGTCGCATTTGCGGCTGGTTTTTGCTTCCGGCATGTTCGGAACCGGACGAGTGGCACAGCCGAAGCGCATCCAGCGGCGTTCATCCACACCGCGAGCGGCAATGGATTTCGGCAGACCTGGCCATAAGCCGTGGACGGTCAGAAAATCGGTTTTGTTGTTGCTCTCTTTTTGCAGTCGACACTCTTCCGGTTCGTTGCGGTTACGTTCGACCATGCTCTGGCAAAATCCGGTTTGCCATGAAAGAGCCAGAACGTAGCGATCGAAATCACCGTACTGGGTTGCCTTAAGCGGATCTGCCTGTATTGAGAAGACACAGAGTGCAAGCGCTACTGCGCCAGACGGGATAACGATATCCTTCCTGAACATTTGCTTTCCTGATTGGTTGGGCGCGATTAATTTCTGGGGGTTATTAAAGCACAAAAAGCGCCCGCAGGCGCTTTCTGGAAATCAGAAATTTGGCTTAGGCAGCGCCGGGAACCAGCACTTCGGTGGCGATAATCACGATAATCAGGCCAACCAGCACCGGCACTGACGTGCGTTTTACCACTTCAAACGGAGAGATTTTTGCCATCCCCGCAACCGCAACCACCACGCCCGATACCGGAGAGATGGTACGACCCAGGTTGGAGGCCTGAAGCATCGGAATGGACAGGTAAGCCGGGTTGATGCCGGAGGAGTGTGCCAGCTTCGGGATCATCTCAACAAAGGCGTAGAACGGCGCGTTACCGGAGCCGGTGGTCATCGCCGCCAGCATGGTCAGCACCACCAGCACCAGCATCAGGATAATGCTGGCCGAGCCGAACGAGGTGGCGATGGAGATCAGGCTCTGGATAAAGCCGATTGTGCTTAAGCCCTGAGCAAACACGCCAGCGGCAACCAACAGCATTACCACGCCCGCGAAGGCATCCGCCATACCGCGGAAGGCAACTTCCAGACCAGTGAATACTTTCTGGGTATTAAAGCCACGAACAAATTCCAGGATGGCCGCCAGCAGCATACAGATCACCAGGATGGTAATGATGTGCAGCTGCGGACCCCATTTGCCGTCAAAAATAAGCACACCAATAATCGGCGTGAAGGGCAGGATGGAATAAAACGCCGGGGCGGTAGTGGTGATTTCACTGACGTCCATCATTTCATGGCTGACGTTCTCTTTCTTATCGAGATAGCGCTGCCAGAAGAAATGCGCCACGCCCATGCCGAGAATAGCGGTGATGGAGATCGGCAGTGTGGTTTTGAAGGCGAAGTCAATCAGGGACATTTCCGCGGCTTTCGCGGCCAGGACCACGTCACCGGAGGTAGGGGAAAGGATAATCGCCGCCGGAGAGGCACAAATAGCCGCCGCTGCGCCACGGCTGATCCCGACGTTAACCATCACCGGGAACAGCGTGGCCATTAACAGTACGCCCAGGCCCGTCGCGGAGGAAACGGCTAATGACATGAGGCAGGCCAGGAAATAGGCTGCGACCATCAGCAGATAGGGAGAGTTAATATATTGCAGCGGCTTAGAGGCCAGCTTCACCACCATATCATTCGCGCCGATATGGGTCATATAGGCAGCAAAACCGCAGAGCATCATGATCATCATGCCCAGGTCGCCGCCGCGGCTCATCAGCAGAATTTTGATATATTCCACAATATCGGTAGCGGTATATCCGGTGCTGGCTTCGCTGGCGGGTAAAACCTGATGGCCCATTAGCGCGCTAATAATCAGCAGCGTAAGGCCGCCGACAAACAGCACGCCGGTGGCTGAATAACCTTTAATGATGTAGCGTGCTACACCGACAATAACCACGACTCCAATGAGGAGTTCGAGAAAAGTAAGCATGATTTCCCCTGTATCCTTGCTACCCGAGAGCACAAATAATCAATAAAAAAGAGGCCTGAAATGTGCCGAATAAATGGCCTGTTCTTGCTGATTAAAATCAAGAAAGAGACGACTAAAGGCAATGATGACAATATTTTTGCTAAACCTGCGTCATTTATATTAAGTCGTTATTGACCTGATGAATAGATATTGTATGTCATTAAATTGATGTTGAAGTGTTAAGGTTTTGGGTGTTACTTGCCGGAAACGGATTTAAAACGTAAATCTCTTTAAAACCATTTCTCTTTCATTCTTTTGCCTGCTTATACTCGGGCCACGTTTTCACCGCCGACAATCCGACTATGCATGCCAGCTGGACCTATCGCCTGCGCTTTTTCAAAAAACATCTGCTGATGTTTTTGGTGGCGTTTGGCTGGCTGTTGATCCAGAGTCAGGTCGCCGTCGCGTCCCATGCCTGTTCAATGGATGTACGCGGCGAGGTGGCCACTATTCAGCATATGGATATGATGGCGCCGGGGCCGCAGCATGCGACCGGCGCCTCACCGTTGTGTGAAAAGCATTGTGTGCCGGATCAGGTGCAAAAAGACCCTGCGCAGCCGCATCTGGTGGCTCTGCCTGCCGTCATGACGCTGACCTTAACCACGCCAGAATCCACCTCTGCGGACCATTCTGCGTGGTCCGTTACCCCTCCCGCAGTGGGGCCACCGGCAACGATCCGCTATTGCCGGTTTCGAGAATAAAAACCTGTTAATTAGTTGATTTTCTTCATTTAAAGTTTAACAGGAGTTTTATCATGCGTACTTTATTCCTTTCCGCGCTGGTTGGCGCGGCCGTCTCTTTCACGTCTTACACCGTTCAGGCAAACCAGACATGGCAGGGCCATGGGGTGGTTCAGTCGATCGCTGACAACACCGTTATGCTTCAGCACGACGCGATTCCGGAACTGAAATGGCCCGCCATGACCATGCCGTTTACCTTATCTGCGGGCGCCACTCTGAATGGCGCGAAACCGGGAGATGAGGTGACCTTCACGCTGGAGCGTGCGGGTGACGGTTTTCAGATTGTCTCGCTGACGCCAGCGCGCTAAGCGAGGTTCCCCATGACACGACACACATTGAGCCAGTGGCTCGGTGGGGTGTTGTTCGGCCTGTTAAGCTCCGCCGCCCAGGCGGAGCCGTGGACGCTCGAACACACCCTGACCGAAGCCGAGCGCTATTCAGCGGAACTTTCCGCCAGCCGTAACGAAGCGCAGGCGCTGGATGCGATGGCAGATTCCGCCACGCAATTACCCGACCCGAAACTGAAATTCGGCATTGAAAACGTGCCGGTACAGGGCAGCAATGACA
This sequence comes from Enterobacter cloacae complex sp. IR5418, assembly GCF_049238105.1. Classification (NCBI taxonomy): domain Bacteria; kingdom Pseudomonadati; phylum Pseudomonadota; class Gammaproteobacteria; order Enterobacterales; family Enterobacteriaceae; genus Enterobacter; species Enterobacter cloacae complex sp. IR5418. Next base: position 278,664 of record NZ_JBMKHS010000002.1, read on the forward strand.
GGCGGCTGACGCGCGAAGGGATGACCATGCAGAAGATTGGCATCATGCAAAGCTACGTCAGCGCTGAGAAGCGGGAACGCAAAGCGCAGACCTTCCAGGCACAGGCGCGAGGCGTGCTGGCAAAATCAGAGGCCGTCCGCGCCGCGCTTCAGCGCGATACCGCCCAGGCCTGGCTGGATCTCGCGCTGGCGCAGCAGGCGCTGAAAATAGCCAGAGCGCTGGTCAGGGAAACGGAACGCCAGCGCGGGGTGCAGAAGGCGAGCGTCGGATCGGGAAGTGCTACGCCGGACAGCGTGCTGGCACTCCGGACGATCCTGATTGCCATGCGCGACAAAGAGACGTTGGCACAGCGGGACGTGCAGCTGGCGCAAAGCCGTCTGCTACAGCTGACCGGACACGCTATAACGGATGTACGCGGGCCACTGCCACGCTATCAGCGTCTTCCTGCCGATGAAATGACGTTGCAGGAGGGCATTGTAAAGCACCCGGAAGTGGAAGCGGCGAGACGTGAAGCGGAAACCGCGAAAGCGCGTTCAGCGCAATCTGCCGTGGCGGCGATACCCGATGTTGACGTGGAGGTCTATTACGCGCATCGCGCCGAAGGCTATGACGACATGGCTGGCGTGATGTTCAGCGTCGATCTGCCTCTGTTCCAGTCAAAACGTCAGGACAAGGAGTATGCCGCCGATGTCTCCCGCTCCATGCAGGCGGCGGACGAACTGACGCTGCTCAAACGCGAACACGTCGCTCAGGTGCAGGCGCTGGTGGCGCAGTATCAGGCTGCGCAAACGCTGTGGCAGCGTCAGCGGGACGAGGTCCTGCCGTTACAGCGTCAGCGGCTGGCGGTGCTGACGGCGCAGTATCGCTCCGGGCAGTCTGCGCCTGGTGCGCTGCTGGAGGCGCGTCGTGACGTGCTGGATACGGAACTGGCGGTCAACCAGGCGGAACGCGATATGGCGCGGACCTGGGCTGCCGTGAACTGGTTGATCCCACAGGAGCTGGCGCAATGAAAAAAACAACCTTAACGGCGGTGGCCATTGCCATCGCGGCGGCTGCCGCTGGCGGTTATATGGCCGGACAGAAACAGACGCATCAGCCAGTCAGCGCGCCACACGCCACGGAGCGTAAGGTGCTTTACTGGTACGACCCCATGATGCCCGGACAGCGCTTTGATAAGCCGGGTAAATCCCCCTTCATGGATATGGACCTGGTCCCGCGCTATGCCGATGAAGAGCAGGCGGCGTCAGGCGTGGCTATTAGCATGCAACAGCAGCAAAATCTGGGAATGAAAACCGCCAAAGTAGAGATGCGCCATCTGGTTTCGCCGTTCTCGGCTTTTGCCACGGTGTCAACGGATGAACGTAACGTCTCGGTGGTATCCGCCCCGGCCACTGGCGTGGTGTCGAAATTATTTGTTAATGCGCCGCAGCAGCAGGTGAAAGCCGGAGAGGCGCTGGCGCAGCTCTGGATCCCGCAGTGGACGGCCGCCCAGCAGGAGTATCTCGCCGTTCGTCAGCTTGGTGATGCCGCGCTAACCCGCGCGGCGCGGGATCGGCTGGCGTTGCAGTTTATGCCGGAAGAGGTCATTCGCCTGCTGGAACGCAGCGGTAAGCCGCAGACCACGCTCACCCTGCGCGCTGCCCGGGCGGGCTACGTGGTGAAACTGGACGTGCGGGAAGGGGAGCAAATCAGCGCAACGGCACCGCTGTTTGAAATCGCCAGCCTCGATCCGGTCTGGCTGGTGGTCGATTACCCGCAAACGCAGGCGCAGTCTCTGGCTGTGGGTAGCAAAATGGTGGCAACGTCAGAGAGCTGGCCGGGAGAGTCGTTCCACGGCGTGGTCAGCGAGCTGCTGCCGCAGATGGAAGCGTCCACGCGTACCCTGAAAGCGCGCATCGTGCTGGAGAATCCTGCGCATAAACTGAAGCCGGGAATGTATTTATCCGTCACGCGGGCGGAAGAAACGCAACGCCCGCCGGTGCTGGCGGTGCCGGAGGAGGCGGTCATCAACAGCGGCGAATCTTCGCGTCTGCTGCTGGCGACCGGAGACGGTTATTTCCGCCCCGTGACGGTGAAAACCGGGCTGACGGCGCAGGGCTGGACGGCGATCCTGTCCGGCGTGAAAGAGGGCGATGCCGTGGTGACCTCCGGGCAATTCCTGATCGATTCTGAAGCCAGCCTGCGCAGCGTAATGCCGGAGGTGACGCCATGATTGCCGCTGTGATTCGCGCCTCGCTGCGTAACCGCCTGCTGGTGATCCTGGCCGCGTTGATGATAGCCGGATGGGGCGGGTGGGCGGTGCAGCGCGCACCGCTGGATGCGTTGCCCGATCTGTCGGATGTGCAGGTCATTATCAAAGCAAGTTACCCCGGAAAAGCGCCGCAGGTCATTGAGGACCAGGTAACCTGGCCGCTGACAACGTCCATGTTGTCCGTACCGGGTGCCAAAACCGTGCGCGGCTTTTCAATGTTTGGCGATGCTTATGTGTATGTGCTGTTTGAGGACGGGACCGATCTCTACTGGGCGCGGTCCCGGGTGCTGGAGTATTTAAGTCAGGTCCAGACGCAATTTCCCCCCGGCGTGAAGGTGTCGCTGGGGCCGGATGCGACGGGCGTGGGCTGGATCTATGAATATGCGCTTATCGACCGCAGTGGGAAACACAGCCTGGCGGATCTGCGTGCCCTGCAAGACTGGACGCTAAAGTACGAGCTTAAGACGGTTCCGAATGTGTCTGAAGTGGCAAGCATTGGCGGAATGGTGCGTCAGTATCAGATCGTGGCGGACCCGGCGAAAATGCGCGCGTTGAACATCACCCACAGCCAGCTTTTCAGCGCGGTGCAGGCCGCGAATAAAGAGAGCGGCGGTGCGCTGCTGGAGATGGGCGAAGCGGAATATATGGTTCGCACGACAGGCTATTTGCACACGCTGGAGGATTTTCGCCAGGTGGTGATCGCCAGCCGGAATGGCGTGCCCGTTCTGTTGAAAGACGTTGCCACCGTGGGCATCGGCCCGGAGATCCGCCGGGGGGTAGCGGAGCTTAACGGTGAAGGGGAGGTAGCGGGTGGCGTGGTGGTCATGCGCTACGGGAAGAACGCGCTGGAAACCATTCGTGCGGTAAAAGCGAAGCTGAGCGAACTGCAAAAAACGCTGCCAAAAGGCGTTGAGATTGTCCCGGTCTACGATCGCGCCACGCTGATTGAGGAGTCGGTCAAAACGCTGACGCATAAGCTACTTGAAGAGTTTGCCGTGGTGGTGGTGGTGTGTGCGCTGTTCCTGTTCCATCTGCGTTCCGCGCTGGTGGCGATAGTCTCACTGCCGCTGGGGATCCTCGGTGCTTTTGTGGTGATGCACTATCAGGGCATTAACGCGAACATTATGTCGCTCGGCGGGATCGCGATTGCCATCGGGGCGATGGTGGATGCGGCAATTGTGATGATTGAGAATATGCACAAGGTGCTGGAACAGTGGCGGCATGATAATCCGGGTAAAGAGCCGACTTCGGGAGATTACTGGCGTCTGGCGGAACGGGCTGCCGTTGAAGTGGGGCCCGCGCTGTTTTGCAGCCTGTTAATCATTACGCTGTCGTTTATTCCGGTGTTTTCGCTGGAAGCACAGGAAGGGCGGATGTTCTCGCCGCTGGCGTTCACGAAAACCTGGTCGATGGCGGTCGCGGCAGGGCTGGGGATCACCCTGGTCCCGGTGTTGATGGGCTATTTCATTCGCGGGAAGATCCCGGATGAGAAAGCAAACCCGATCAACCGTGTGCTGATCCGCCTGTATGAGCCGCTGCTGGACAAGGTGTTGACCTTCCCGAAAACGACGCTGGCGCTGGCCTGTTTGCTGCTGTTCGCCACGCTCTGGCCCCTGAGCCGTCTGGGCAGCGAGTTTATGCCGCCGCTGGATGAGGGGGATCTGCTCTATATGCCGTCCACGCTGCCGGGGATCTCTGCCCGGGAGGCATCGCGGCTGCTTCAGCAGACGGACCGGTTAATCAAGAGCGTACCGGAAGTGGCGAGCGTGTTTGGTAAAGCGGGCCGGGCAGAATCGGCAACCGATCCCGCGCCCTTAACCATGCTGGAAACGACCATCCACTTTAAGCCCCGCAGTGAGTGGCGCCCGGGAATGACGCCGCAAAAGCTGGTGGACGAGCTGGATAAGACCGTGTCGCTGCCGGGCATTGCCAATGTGTGGGTGTCCCCTGTCCGCAACCGTCTGGATATGCTGGCAACCGGGATCAAAAGCCCGGTCGGCATTAAGGTGAACGGCAATAATATTGCCGACATTGAACGTGTCGCCCGGCAGATTGAACAGGTGGTGAAGCACGTTCCTGGCGTCACCTCTGCGCTGGCGGAGCGTCTCAAAGGCGGGCGCTACGTGGATATTCGTATCGACAGGCAAAAGGCTGCGCGCTACGGTGTTTCCGTGGATGAACTGCAAAGCCTGGTTTCCACTCTGGTGGGCGGGGAGAACGTCGGTGAAGTGATTCAGGGGCGAGAGCGGTATCCCATCAATCTGCGTTATCCGCGCGATCTGCGAGACAATATCGACAAGCTGCGGGTTTTGCCGGTAGTGACCGCAAATGGAAGCCAGGTGGCGCTCGGGGAGCTGGCCGATATCGTCGTGTCGGAAGGCCCGCCGATGTTGAAAAGCGAAAACGCGCGGCTCTCAAGCTGGGTCTATGTGGATTTACGCGGGCGAGATTTGAAGTCAGCCGTGGATGAGATGCAAAAGCGCGTGGCGGAGAAGGTGGCATTGCCGCAGGGCGTCTCTCTCGCCTGGTCCGGGCAGTTTGAATATCTGGAGCGTGCGACGGCCTCGCTCAAAATAGTCTTACCTGTCACGCTGATGATTATATTCATTCTTTTATGGTTAACCTTTAAGCGGATATCAGATGTCCTGATAATAATGGGGACATTGCCTTTCGCGCTTATTGGTGGCGTATGGTTTTTGTGGTTGCTTGAATATAATTTGTCAGTGGCGGGGGCAGTGGGCTTTATTGCCCTTTCCGGGGTGGCAGCAGAGTTCGGCGTAATTATGGTTCTTTATTTGAATCATGCCCTTGATAAATATCGTGCTCGCGAACCCGAAGGGGGAAATGCGCTGCTTATGCGGGCGATCCACGAAGGTGCGGTGCTGCGCGTGCGTCCGAAGGTGATGACGGTAGCCACTATTATGGCGGGGTTGCTGCCCATCATGTGGGGTGGGGGAAGCGGATCGGAGGTCATGCAGCGTATCGCCGCGCCGATGATTGGAGGCATGGTTACCGCGCCGCTGTTGTCGATGCTGGTTATTCCCGCGTTGTATAAATTGTTACATCAACGTTAATTTTCTGGGCCTGCATACGTTTATTTACGTATGCAGGCATTCCGCTTAAGAATATTCCCAGATTAATAATAGAGGTTTAGGAATAACACGGATGTTGTTAAGACTTCATTCAACTATCCTATGGTAAACTTTGCTTTGAATACTAAGAATGGTTATTGCATTGTGATGTTACGAAATAAATTTATCCTGCTATTTTTGATTATCTTTGGGCAGTTAACGATTGCTTCGGTTGCGCATGCAGAAGACAGCGCAACAGATAAAGGCTGGTTCACCACCTTTACGGATAACGTCGCGCAAACCTGGAGCGAACCCGAGCATTACGATCTCTATATTCCGGCTATTACGTGGCATGCACGTTTTGCCTACGATAAAGAAAAAACAGACCGTTATAACGAGCGTCCGTGGGGGGCCGGTTTCGGTCAGTCTCGCTGGGATGAAAAAGGTAACTGGCATGGCCTGTACCTGATGGCGTTTAAAGACTCTTACAACAAATGGGAGCCTATTGGCGGCTACGGTTGGGAAAAAACCTGGCGTCCGTTATCAGACGATAACTTCCGTCTGGGGCTGGGCTATACGGCAGGGTTTACGGCGCGTGATAACTGGAAATACATTCCTGTTCCGGTGCTGTTGCCGCTTGCCTCTGTCGGTTATGGCCCGGCGACGTTTCAGATGACCTACATACCGGGTACGTACAACAACGGTAACGTTTACTTTGCATGGATGCGGTTTCAGTTTTAACTGAATCCTGGCGGTAATTCGGCCAAAAAATGCACAGGCATTGAATTGTAAAGGATAAAAATCGGACAGTGAAAATTAACGCGACTTTTGTCACTTTTTATCAAAGATCCGCTGGACAAAACGCCTCACAATTGTTGTACTGATACCCGACACAGCATTTGTGTCGTTTTTTAATGTAAAGGTAATTTTGATGTCTAAGATTAAAGGTAACGTTAAGTGGTTTAATGAGTCCAAAGGATTCGGTTTCATTACTCCTGAAGATGGCAGCAAAGACGTGTTCGTACACTTCTCTGCAATCCAGTCTAATGGTTTCAAAACTCTGGCTGAAGGTCAGCGCGTAGAGTTCGAAATCACTAACGGTGCCAAAGGCCCTTCTGCTGCTAACGTAATCGCTCTGTAATTCAGACGCGTCAGCAAGAATTTCAAAACCCGCTCTTTGAGCGGGTTTTTTTCGTTCTGAATCAACCAATAAGATAGATCTTCAGAAAGCTGGCGACGATCGCGACGCTTAACAATACCATTCCCGCGCCCAACAGATTTTCTTTCATGCTATCACCCTCGTTCAATATTGAACCAAGAGTGACAGAGAAAAATTAAGCCAACATTAAGGTTGTCGCGCTTAATGCCCGCTGGCGGAGGAAAATAACCAGAATGCGATCGCGGTCATCGCAAACGAGCCAAGCATGTTAACGGCAATGTTCGTCAGCGCCCAGCCCATCCGGCCTTCCTGAAACAGAAACACCACCTCCGCAGAGAAGGTCGAAAACGTCGTTAAGCCGCCACAGAAACCGGTCGTAATCAGAACCTTCCACATAGGGTCGATGTGGGTCATGCGATTAAACCAGGCCAGCCCCATCCCAATAATAAACGCCCCCATCAGATTTGCCGCCAGTGTTCCCATCGGAATGGCCTGATGCAGAGGGTTAAACCGCATGCTTAAGAGCCACCGCGCAACGCTACCCGTGCCTCCACCAATAAAAACGGCTATAAGTAGTTGTAACACTGTCAATACCTGCATTAGCTGTGTGAGTGCGTCGAGTGTAACGCTGTTTTTAACCGGGAGACAATTATGTATGTTGCAGTAGGGCAGTTCGCGGTGACGCCGGACTGGAGTGAAAACGCGGAAAAATGCGTCTCCCTGATGCACCAGGCGAAGCAAAAGGGGGCGGCGCTGCTGGTGCTTCCTGAAGCGTTACTGGCGCGCGATGACGCTGATCCGGACCTGTCGGTAAAATCAGCGCAAACGCTCGAAGGGGCGTTTCTAAAACGCCTCCTGGCCGAGAGCGTCGGTAGCACGCTCACCACCATATTGACTATTCATGTTCCCTCCACGCCGGGGCGCGCGGTGAACACGCTGGTGGCGATACGTGAAGGCGCGATTATCGCAAGCTACGCCAAACTTCATCTGTATGATGCGTTCAGCATTCAGGAGTCGCGACGGGTTGATCCGGGGAGCGTAATTCCGCCGCTGATTGAGGTGGAAGGTTTTAAAGTGGGCCTGATGACCTGCTACGACATTCGTTTTCCGGAGCTGGCGCTCAACCTGGCATTGCAGGGGGCTAAGGTGCTGGTTCTGCCCGCCGCGTGGGTCAAAGGACCGCTAAAGGAGCATCACTGGGCGACGCTGCTGGCAGCACGCGCGCTGGATACCACCTGTTATGTGGTGGCCGCGGGGGAGTGTGGTAACAGGAATATCGGGCAGAGCAGGGTTGTCGATCCGCTGGGGGTTACGGTTGCGGCAGCAGCAGAGGCACCTGCGTTACTGCTGACGGAGATAATTTCAGCGCGAATCGCGCTTGCTCGTGAGCAATTACCCGTTCTGCGCAACCGCAGGTTTGCGCCACCGCAATTAATCTGATGTTTTTTTCAACAATGCTTGATTCACCTTGTTACAGATTGCTATTGTGTGCACGCGCCAAATGACCGTTAATACATTCAGGTTTTTTGGCGGAATGCAGCCTGTTTCATGTAAAGAAGGTATTTATGGGTGAGATTAGTATTACCAAACTGCTGGTGGTTGCCGCACTGGTCGTCCTGCTGTTCGGTACCAAGAAGTTACGCACGCTGGGGGGAGACCTGGGTGCTGCCATTAAGGGCTTTAAGAAAGCAATGAACGATGACGACGCGGCAGCGAAGAAAAGTGCCGAAGATGACATCACAGCACAAAAGCTTTCGCACAAAGAGTAATGGCAATGCTGCAAGGCTTGCATAAAAAACCGGCTTCGTGAGCCGGTTTTTTGTTTTACTGTAAATAAATTTTACAGGTTTATTTTACTTCTTCGCCCTTCGCCTGCATATCGGCGTGATAAGAGGAGCGAACAAACGGACCGCACGCGGCATGGGTAAAGCCCATCGCCATCGCTTCGGCTTTCATTTCATCGAACTCATCCGGGCTGACGTAACGCTGTACAGGCAGGTGATGACGGCTCGGCTGTAGGTACTGGCCCAGCGTCAGCATGGTGACGCCGTGGCGGCGCAGATCGCGCATCACTTCAATGATCTCAGCGTTGGTTTCACCCAGACCCACCATCAGGCCAGATTTGGTTGGGATATGCGGATGGGCTTCTTTAAAGCGCTCCAGCAGCTTCAGAGACCAGTTGTAGTCTGCACCTGGACGCACCTGACGGTAGATACGCGGCACGTTCTCCAGATTGTGGTTGAACACGTCTGGTGGCGTCGCGGTCAGGATATCGAGCGCGCGATCCATACGACCACGGAAGTCCGGCACCAGCGTCTCAATCTTAATATTCGGGCTTTTTTCGCGGATGGCGGTAATGCAGTCAGCGAAATGCTGAGCACCACCATCACGCAGATCGTCACGGTCAACGGAGGTGATAACGACATAACGCAGCGCCATATCAGCAATCGTCTGCGCCAGTTTTTGCGGTTCGTTAGCGTCAGGCGCAACAGGACGGCCATGGGCGACGTCACAGAACGGACAGCGGCGGGTGCAGATGGCACCCAGAATCATAAATGTCGCGGTACCGTGATTGAAACATTCAGCAAGGTTAGGGCAGGAGGCCTCTTCACAGACAGAGTGAAGGCCATTTTTGCGCATCGCCGCTTTGATCCCCTGGATACGCGAAGAGTCGGCCGGAAGTTTAATTTTCATCCATTCCGGTTTTCTTAACAGCGCCTCGCGCTCTGTAGCCACGTTTTTAACCGGGATAAGGGCCATTTTATCGGCATCGCGGTATTTAACACCGCGTTCCATCACAATGGGTTTACTCATAGCGTGCGTGTTCCAGTTGCGAATATCGAAGGAAAGCGTTTCAATTCAAGGGAATGTTGTAATTATCAACTATTTTTGAACGAACGACAGGCAGTATATCATTTAAAGGGGCGATAAAGCAGCCTGCCAGGTCGCCAATTTGTAAAATAGTTGTTGTTTTGTGCCTTTTGCCCCGCATGCGGCAGGGGCTTGTGCTGAAAGGCGGGATCAGAAAGCCTGGCGGATCACGTTAATGACGTTTTCAAGCACCGGATCGCGCAGGCTTAGCTTGTTGTAATGCAGTGAGATTTCAACAGATTCCGTAGAAAGTTGACTCACCGGAATGCTCTCCAGCGGCCAGCACTTTTGAAGCAATGTGAAGAGACGCACAGGCATGATACAGAGCAAATCGCTGCTGCCAATCAGGGCTGCGAGGGTAAACATATTGTAACTGCTGAAGCTGATCAGACGGTCCGGGAACAGTTCGTCAATGCGCTGGCGCAGCGGATCCGGACCCTGCCCCTCGGACATAAAGGTTGCATGTTCGTACTGACGTAAATTTTCTGGTGTTAAAGGTGCGCCCAACGCAGGGTGATTATGACGACACACGAGCGCCAGGGCGTCGGAATAGAGGACGTTATGCCCTAATGCCCTGGCCGTAAAGCTGTTGCTGTCGATGATCAGGTCTGTCTGGAATTGCGCCAGCTGAGTTTCCGGATCGTTGACGGGCACGTTGCGGATCAGCAGTTGTGGCGCATGCTGCTTCACAGCCTGGTAGATAGCCGGCATGACCAGAACGTCCACAGAGGGCGAGGTGCCTATGGTGATGGTTCGTTGCTTATCGTAACTGCCGGTGAGATCCAGTGCCCCCAGAATCGATTCCAGACCCTGGCTGATGTACTCATGCAGATGGGTGGCATACGCGGTTGGGGTTACGCCCTGGCCTTTACGAATAAATAACGGATCGGGAAATATAGCGCGCAATTTTTGAATTGACTGGCTAATAGCAGAGGGCGTGAGATTAAGAATTTTCGCAGCATTAACGATCCCTTTGTGGACATATACCGCCTCAAAAATAGTCAATAAATTGAGATCAATATTTCGTAAAGTCCGGAAAATTTGCGGCTTATCTTCGCCGCTGGTTTCATTCAGGCGTTTGGCTGGTAAATTAGTAGGCTCCACGCTCTTACTCCGTATCCATTCACAATATGAATGATAGTTGAATTTATTTATTATGCTTGCAGAGATTCGTAAAGTGTTTCGTAAGTTTCCATTATTTATCGAAAACAAGCAGTTGGGTGATTGTCACGCACGTTACATGATACCCTGCGATGGTACTATTAAGGTTCTAATTAATATGGGACGCTAATATATGGGCGACTCGAAAATATAGAATATGCGGTTTATTGTAAAGCGTAAATGCGGCAATTAAGCAGTGGCTCGTCAAATAATCGAACCACTGCCGGAAGTAAGTTAAGCAGGAATATATTCGTAGGCGGGATTGTTAAGCAGCGCTAAAAAGTTCTTCAGAAGTACGGGCCGGATATTGTCAGGTGTGGCGGTATCGACCCACTGGCGCACTTGCGTCATTTCCATACCGGCATACCCACAGGGGTTGATGCGCTGGAATGGGGTCAGATCCATATTGATATTCAGCGCCAGCCCATGGAACGAGCAGCCTTTACGGATACGCAGACCCAGCGAACAGATCTTCATCTCTCCCACGTAGACGCCCGGCGCATCTGCGCGAGGGTGAGCGTCAATACCGTACTCAGCCAGCGTGTTTACCACGGTCTGTTCCAGTAAGGTCACTAGCTCACGCACGCCCAGCTTTCTGCGTTTGAGGTTAAGCAGGACATACATTACCTGCTGGCCCGGGCCGTGGTATGTCACCTGTCCACCGCGATCGCTCTGGATCACCGGGATATCGCCCGTCATCAATAAATGTTCGGCTTTTCCTGCCTGGCCTTGAGTGAACACCGGCAGATGTTCAACCAGCCAGATTTCATCAGGTGTGGTGTCATCGCGCATATCGGTAAAGTCATGCATAGCCTGAGAGACAGGCTCATAAGGCTGTAGCCCAAGATGGCGGACAAGAATTTTATCCTGGTACAAAAGGATGTCTCCGAAGACAAGGGAGAATAGGTAACACGGAGTATATCACAGCGGGGAAGGGGGTTACCCGGCAAACCGGGCAACCGCAGAGGGACTACAGCACCATACGAACAATTTCGATATTGCCGAGCTCTTCGTACAGCGTCTCAACCTGCTCAATGTGTGTGGCAGTGATGGTGATTGAGACCGAGTGGTAGTTACCTTTGCTGCTCGGTTTGACTGATGGAGAGTAGTCGCCCGGCGCATGGCGCTGTACCACTTCAACCACCTGATCAACCAGCTCAGGTTTCGCCAGACCCATTACTTTGTAAGTAAAAGGGGTAGGGAATTCAAGCAGTTCGTTAAGTTTGGTTTTCATGTCAGCTCCGGCGTGTGTATAAAAAATAATAACTCCCGCCACAGGGCGGGAGTTTTACTGATACGTAGTATATGGGGATCAAAATCACACTTTCAAGTGTTCAATTTTTAACCAAACCAGTGATGGAACATCAGTTTAATGTAATCAATGATTTTGCCGAAGAAATTGCCTTCAGGAATTTCCTCCAGCACCACCAGTGGGCGCTGATCGATGGTTTTGCCATCCAGCTGGAAGTTGATGGTACCCACAACCTGATTCTTTTGCAGCGGGGCGTGCAGCTCGGTGGTATTCAGCACGTAGCTGGCTTTCAGATCTTTCATACGACCGCGTGGAATGGTCAGATAGAGATCTTTGTCCACGCCCAGGGAAGCACGATCGTTATCGCCAAACCAGACGGGCTCAGAGGCAAATTCTTTACCGGCTTTCAGCGGGTTGACGGTTTCGAAGAAGCGGAAGCCCCAGGTCAGCAGTTTTTTGCTTTCTGTTTCGCGTCCTTTAAACGTACGGCCACCCATCACGGCAGAGATCAGACGCATCTGGCCCTCAGTGGCGGAGGCGACCAGGTTATAGCCAGCTTTGTCGGTGTGGCCGGTTTTGATGCCGTCGACATTCAGGCTGTTATCCCACAGCAGGCCGTTACGGTTGGTCTGACGGATTCCGTTGAAGGTGAACTCTTTCTCTTTGTAGATAGAGTACTCGTTTGGCACATCGCGGATCAGTGCCTGACCAATCAGCGCCATGTCACGCGCGGAGCTGTACTGACCCTCGGCGTCCAGGCCGTGAACGGTCTGGAAGTGGCTGTTTTTCAGGCCCAGCGCGGAGACGTAGCTGTTCATCAGACCTACAAACGCGTCCTGGCTACCTGCTGCAAAATCGGCCATCGCCACACAGGCGTCGTTACCGGACTGCAAGTTGATGCCACGGATGAGCTGAGAGACCGGAACCTGCATGCCTGGCTTCAGGAACATCAGCGATGAACCTTTAAACACCGGGTTACCGGTTGCCCACGCATCGTTACCGATAGTGACCAGGTCAGTTTCTTTGAATTTACCTGCTTTCATGGCCTGGCCGATAACATAGCTGGTCATCATTTTGGTCAGGCTGGCCGGATCGCGGCGGGCATCGGCGTTCTGTTCTGCCAGAACTTTGCCGGAGTTGTAATCAATCAGGATGTAGGATTCCGCGTCGATCTGCGGAACGCCAGGGATCATGGTCTTGATGTTCAGGTCATCCGCGTGAGCTGCGGAGAAGGCGGCAGCGCAAAGGGCCGTGGTCAGCGCCATGCGCTGCACAAAACGAGCAGAAAAAGTGGTCTTCATGGTCAGAACTACGACATCCGTGATGGAATTAAAAAAAGTGCCTTACTATAGCAAATGCTATACGGGCAGGCATCCGACTTTCATCATGAGAGTGTTAACGTGGTTTACACAAATTGACATTTCGGATACCACCGATTAATTACTTCGAAACAGCAATAAACGACTGGAGTTGCGCTTCGCTCTGCAAACGCTGTTGCAGGGACGCTGCCTGCGACTTGCTGGCAAACGGACCCATCTGGATACGCCATACCGCACCGTTTTGCTCAACGCGACCTGGCACACCAAACTGCTGGCTTAAGCGCTGTTGATACTGCTCTGCACGGGTCTGGTCGCTGACGGCACCAACCTGAACCACATAGCTGCCGCTCGCCGTCGCAGGCGCAGCAGTCTGCGTCGCAGCAGGGGCGGTCACCGGGGCGGGTTGTGCCGCGGGTGCAGCAACAACAGGCGCAGGCGCTGGGGCAGGTTCATTCGTTTCAATCACGCCAGACGCTAACGTAGTCGGTGCGCCAAGGAAACCACTGCTTTTCACCGGGGCGCCGGTCGCGTCTTCACTTTGCAGCGTATCGTTGCTAATGGCGCGCACTTCACCCTGCGGCTGTGCAGGCTCCGCTGGAGTTGAAGCGCCCCCCATCCCCCCGCTCAAATCCGGGCGCGCGGGCAGGGCGTAGGTCTGTTTCGCAACCGTGGTACAGGCTGTGCCTGGGCCTGAGAGCGAGCCATCCTGTGCCACGATAATCGGGTCGATACGCACTTTGGTATTATTTGAGGTGTTGAGACGATCGGCCGCCGCGCGAGACAGGGAGATCACGCGATCGTTGCCATAAGGACCACGATCGTTGATGCGCACCACGATCATTCGGCCATTCGCCAGGTTAGTGATGCGAGCATAGCTTGGGACAGGCAGCGTCGGGTGTGCCGCCGTGATCTGCATCGGATCGAAGGTTTCACCTGACGCAGTCAGGTTGCTGCCTGGCTCAGCGTCATAGATGGCAGCAAAGCCAGCCTGGCTGAAACGGGAAGGATCCTGTACGATTTTATAGCTTTTGCCGTCACGCTGATAATCCTGATTGACGCTGGCGTTCAGCGGTTCATAAACGGGATCGGCACCGCTAATTTCAACAATCGGACCATTACAGACCGCAGGCTGCGGCGGCGCGACGGTTGCCTGTTGCTGACCATCATCACTTGTACAGGCGGCAAGTAAACTTGCTGCGATGCAGATACCCAGCCACTGCTTGCGCATTGCGATCCCCTTATTTTTATACGCTTTTGGACAACATTTTCCTGTGGGTATGGATCGACATCACGATACCAAACCCGGCCATCAACACGATCAGTGCCGAGCCTCCGTAACTCACCAGCGGCAGCGGTACGCCGACAACCGGCAGAATACCACTCACCATACCAATATTTACGAAGACATAAACGAACAAAATCAACATTAATCCACCCGCCATGACCCGGCCAAAGGTGGTCTGCGCGCGCGCGGCAATGTAGAGCCCACGCATGATCAGCAGCACATAGAGCGCCAGCAGAACCAGGATGCCAACCAGCCCTAACTCCTCAGCCAGAACGGCAAAAATAAAGTCAGTGTGGCGTTCCGGTAAAAATTCGAGCTGCGACTGCGTCCCGTGCAGCCAGCCTTTTCCACGCAGGCCACCGGAGCCAATCGCAATCTTCGACTGAATAATATGATAGCCCGCCCCCAGCGGATCGGTTTCCGGATCGAGCAGCATCATGACGCGCTGGCGCTGGTAATCATGCATCAGGAAGAACCAGAGGATAGGGATAAAGGCGGCAACCAGCACCACCGCGATACCAATCAGACGCCAGCTCAGACCGGACAGGAACAAAACGAACAGGCCGGAGAGGGCGATAAGGATCGAGGTGCCAAGGTCCGGCTGTGCGGCCACGAGCAGCGTCGGCAGGAAAATCAGCACCAGCGCAATGGCGGTATTTTTCAACGAGGGTGGGCAGACGTCGCGGTTAATAAAGCGCGCCACCATCAGCGGGACGGCGATTTTGGCAATTTCCGACGGCTGGAAGCGGACAATCCCCAGATCCAGCCAGCGTTGCGCCCCCTTCGAGATAGCCCCGAAAGCATCTACTGCCACCAGCAAAATGATACAGAAAATATAAAGATAGGGTGCCCAGCCCTCATACACGCGCGGAGGTATTTGCGCCATCACCACCATAATGACCAGGCCCATGGCGATCTGGCCGATTTTACGCTCCATCATGCCGATATCCTGGCCGCTGGCGCTCCAGATTACGAGGGCGCTGTACACCAGCAGAGCCAGCAGGATCAGCAGCATAGCTGGGTCGATGTGGATCTTGTCCCACAGCGATTTTTTATTCGGATTATCCGTCATGATTATTGGTCCTCCGCCGCAGCGGCTGCCGGGTTTTCAGCCGGCAGTTCGGTGTTGTTATCACCCAGCATGATGTGGTCGAGGATTTGACGCATGATGGTACCCACAGCCGGGCCTGCGCCGCCGTTCTCAAGGATCATCGCCACCGCAACCTGCGGGTTATCATAAGGGGCAAACGCCGTCATGAGCTTGTGGTCACGCAGACGTTCGGCAATTTTGTGTGCGTTATAGGTTTCATTCGCTTTCAGACCGAAGACCTGAGCCGTCCCTGATTTCGCGGCAACCTTATACGGTGCGCCAGCGAAATATTTGTGCGCCGTCCCGTTAGGGCGGTTGGCTACACCGTACATGCCGTCTTTCGCGATTTCCCAGTACCCGGAATGAATGTCACCCACCGGTGGCTCATGAGGCTGTATCCACGGCACTTTTTTGCCGTCTTCAACGGTGCTTTGCAGCAGATGCGGCACTTTCACGACGCCATCGTTGATGAGGATCATCATCGCCTTGTTCATTTGCAGCGGTGTTGCCGTCCAGTAGCCCTGGCCGATCCCCACCGGAATGGTGTCACCCTGATACCAGGGTTTTTTAAAGCGTTTCAGCTTCCATTCGCGGGTTGGCATGTTGCCGGAACGTTCTTCCGCCAAATCTATACCGGTGTAATGCCCGTAGCCGAATTTGCTCATCCATTCAGACAGACGGTCAATACCCATGTCGTAAGCGACCTGATAGAAGAAGGTATCCGCCGACTCCTCCAGAGATTTGGTCACGTTCAGGTGGCCGTGGCCCCATTTTTTCCAGTCGCGGTAGCGTTTTTCAGAGCCAGGCAACTGCCACCAGCCCGGATCAAACAGGCTGGTGTTGCGGGTAATCACGCCCGCACTCAGGGCAGACACGGCGACATACGGTTTAACCGTTGAAGCAGGAGGGTAAACCCCCTGCGTAGCGCGGTTCACCAGCGGCGTGTTTGGATCGTTGAGCAGGCCGGAGTAGTCCTTGCTGGAGATGCCATCCACGAAGAGGTTCGGATCGTAGCTAGGCATGGAAACCATGGACAGAATGCCGCCGGTGCGCGGATCGGTCACAATAACCGCAGCGCGGCTACCCGCCAGCAGCGTTTCGATATACTGCTGTAGCTTCAGGTCGAGCGTCAGATAGACGTCATGTCCCGCCTGCGGGGGAACTTCTTTTAGCTGACGGATCACGCGGCCACGGTTGTTAACTTCAACCTCTTCATACCCGGTTTGACCGTGAAGGACATCTTCGTAATACCGTTCGATCCCCAGTTTGCCAATATCATGGGTTGCGGCGTAGTTAGCCAGCTTGCCGTCTTTATCAAGGCGTTCGACGTCTTTATCGTTGATCTTGGAGACGTAGCCAATCACGTGCGTCAGCGCGGAGCCGTAAGGATAGTAGCGGCGCTTATAGCCTTTGACTTCCACACCGGGGAAACGGTACTGGTTAACGGCAAAACAGGCGACCTGTACTTCTGTCAGGTTGGTTTTTACTGGAATAGAGGTGAAACGGTGAGAGCGTGCGCGCTCTTTTTTGAACGCGGCAATATCGTCATCATTCAGGTCGACAACGCTTCTCAGCGCGTTCAGCGTATCCTGCACGTTATCCACTTTCTCCGGCATCATCTCTATCTGGTAGATGGTGCGGTTTAGCGCCAGCGGGGTGCCGTTACGATCGTAGATAATGCCGCGGCTGGGCGCGATGGGCACCAGCTTAATACGGTTTTCGTTTGAGCGGGTCTGGTAATCGGTATAGCGGACAATTTGCAGATTATAGAGGTTGGCGATCAGCACGCCGGTAAGCAGCAAAATCCCCGTAAAGGCGACCAGCGCCCGGCGCACAAACAGCGCGGACTCAGCCGTATAGTCGCGAAAAGAATTCTGTAGTTTCATCCGCTGCTTAAATTACCCTGGTCAGTCATTACTCGCGGTGATAAGGGTGGTTGGTAGTGATGCTCCACGCGCGATACAAACTTTCTGCCACGAGAACCCGCACAAGCGGGTGGGGCAGCGTCAGCGCAGAGAGTGACCAACTTTGTTCTGCTGCCGCTTTGCAGGCGGGAGATAACCCTTCTGGTCCGCCAATCAACAGACTGACGTCACGACCGTCCTGCTTCCAGCGCTCCAGTTCGTGCGCCAGCTGCGGCGTATCCCAGGGTTTGCCCGGGATATCGAGGGTCACGATGCGGTTTTTGCCTGCGGCCGCCAGCATCAGCTCTCCCTCTTTATCGAGAATACGTTTGATATCTGCATTCTTGCCGCGCTTTCCTGCTGGGATCTCCACCAGTTCGAACGGCATGTCTTTTGGGAAACGACGCAGATACTCAGTAAAACCGGTTTGTACCCAGTCCGGCATTTTGGTGCCGACGGCGACCAGCTGCAACTTCACGCATTAACCCCAGAGTTTTTCCAGCTCATACAGGCGACGGCTCTCTCCCTGCATGACGTGGACAATCACATCGCCGAGATCGACAACCACCCAGTCGGCGGTCGCTTCACCTTCAACGCCCAGCGGAAGCAGCCCTGCCGCGCGCGATTCCTGAACAACATGGTCAGCAATCGAAACAACGTGACGAGTTGAGGTCCCGGTGCAGATGATCATGCAGTCGGTGATGCTGGATTTACCCTTAACGTCGATAGCGATGATGTCCTGACCTTTCAGGTCATCAATTTTGTCGATAACAAAATCCTGGAGTGCTTTACCCTGCAAGTTTTCCCCCTGGGTGAATGAGATTGTAAAACTATGAATTCGTGGTCAGCCAGTATACCTGAACTGACGCCAGTCGCGGGACAAATGTCACCGCCCGGCTTTTGAAGGCGGGTATCATCCCACCCTCCGCCTGAGATTGCATCGCCATTTTTGTAAAACAATTTCTGTAAAGCAACGATCGGCGGGAAAGTCTGGCAGCGGAGGATATCAGTATGGCTTAGCCTGTCAAGGCAGGATAATCAATAACAGACAATTTCGCCGATGATGCTCAGGCATCTGTACTTTTCTGATACAGACCGTGTGCGTGGATATAGGCCAGCACGGGTGAGGGCAGGAGATCGTTACAGTCCAAACCCTGCTGGAGACGCTCGCGGATGAGGGTCGCGGAAATATCAAACCACGGTGTCTCAGCGAGGTAAATTTTACCGGCGGGTAGACTGTGCAGGTCTTCTATATTGTCCGTGAGATGCATGTCCAGCCACTGCTGATGCTGCGCGTCGCGCATGGTCAGCGGGTAGCCCGGACGGCGGCAGACCAGCAGGTGACTGTTGTCCAGAATGGTGTCGTATTGGTACCAGCTGGGAAAGTTGAGCAGGGAATCCTGGCCGATGATAAACGCCAGCGGCTTCTCGGGTCCCTGCTCAGCGCGCCACTCCCGCAGCGTTTGCGATGTCCAGGACGGCGTATCCCGGCGCAGTTCGCGCTCATCCAGCGTAAAGAGAGGCTTATCGGCGATAGCCAGCGCGAGCATTGTTTTACGCTGCTCGCTGGTTGCTTCTGGTTGAGGACGGTGCGGCGGAACATTGTTGGGCATGATGATTACCCGCTGCAACCCAATCAAATTCGCGAGGATTTCTACCGGCTTAAGATGCCCATAGTGCACCGGGTCGAAGGTCCCGCCATACATGGCCTGTAAAGAATGCATATCACCCATCGATAAATACGTCTGCCAGCGCCTTATGGCAGAGCAGCAAAGAGAGGCTCTCCAGCTCCGCCCAGACGGACTGGCCGTAATCCTGTTTTAACGTCAGTTCGGCGCGCATCAGAAGTTGCACAGCCTGACGCAACTGCTCCTGGCTCAGGCGGTTTATCGCCTCCGTGGTCATCGCCCGACGGTTTTGCCATACGCGATGTTTGTCGAATAAGGCGCGCAGGGGCGTATGTGCCGACTGGCGTTTAAGGTTGTTCAGCAGCAGTAATTCGCGCTGAAGGGTACGGAGCAGGATGACCGGCTCACTGCCTTCCAGGCGCAGCTGTTGCAGAATGTGCAGGGCACGCTTACTTTTCGCTGACAGCAGCGCATCAACCCAGTGGAAGGGGGTAAAGTGCGCGGCATCATTCACCGCCTGTTCCACGCGCGGCAGCGTCAGCTTGCCATCAGGCCACAGCAGGGCGAGCCTGTCCAGCGCCTGCGCCAGTGCCAGAAGGTTGCCTTCGTAGCAGTAGCAGAGGAGCTGGCTGGCGGCATCATCCAGCTGCAAATTGTGCTGCTTTGCTCGTGCGGCAACCCATTTTGGCAGATGGGCCTGCTCTGGTGTCTGGCAGGTGACCAGCACCGCGCTGGTGGCCAGCCGGGTAAACCAGGCTGCGTTTTCCTGCGCTTTTGTGAGTTTGTTGCCGCGTACGATAAGCAGCAGATCGCCGTGTAACAAACTGACCAGCATGGTCAGCTGTTCATTGATGGCAGCGTTAGGACCATTCTCTGGCAGCAGGATCTGAATTGTCTGACGTGAAGCAAACAGGCTCATAGCCTGACAAAGCGAGAAGATGGCGTTCCAGTCGGTACTGTTATCGATCTGAAACGTATGATGCTCATCAAAACCCTGCGCCGCCGCCGCATGGCGAACCGCATCAAGGCTTTCCTGAAGTAACAGGGGGTCGTTGCCGAGTAGCAGATAGGCCGCGCGCAGCCCTTCGTTGAGCTGCGCGCGGAGTTGTTCAGGATACAACCTGATCATCAGTTACCCAGCGACGTTGGCATATCCGGCGTGCTGGCATCCGGTGTTTCGATGACGTCAGCGCCTTTTTTCGTCGACGCGGCAATGGCAGGCAGTCTACGGATCAGCTGTTCCGCGGCCTTATCATACATTTCCTTGATGATAATCTGCTGTTCGGCGTCTTTTGCCAGCGCCGTCTGCGGGTTATCAAAGAACGAACGATAGACTTTAGTATTGATAGGGTAAATATCTTTACCCGGCATTAATACGGCCGCATCAACGGTAAGCACCATCTGGTATTCCGCGGTTCGACCATCCTGGAAGATCGATGCCGTATCTTGTGACAGCGTTGATTTCAGGACGCGAAGCGAAGGAACATCCTGACGCAGGGTTCCCTTCTCGATCAGCTCAACATCGTTCAAACGCAGCTGATTACGAATGGCCCGGCTCAGCGGTCCGTTCGGATCGGATGAGTCGAAGATCATCGTTTTCATCTGAGCTGGCACTGCCGTGGTGTTACGCAGGTGCCAGCCGCAGCCAGCGGTGACAAGCACCGCCAGAGATAAGAGTATTGTTGCCAGTTGTCGCACGTTTCCTCCCGCGCTTAGCCAACGACCAGATTCAGCAGTTTACCCGGTACGTAGATCACTTTACGTACGGTAACGCCCTCAAGGTATTTCGCGACCAGGTGTTCCTGGCCTGCGCGCTCGCGAACCTGTTCTTCGGTTGCGTCGACCGCGACGGTAATTTTACCGCGCACTTTACCGTTAACCTGCACCACAACCAACGTGGTGTTTTCCACCATAGCGGATTCATCCGCCACTGGCCACGGCGCGTTGTCGATATCGCCTTCGCCTTTCAGCTCCTGCCACAGAGTAAAGCTAACGTGCGGCGTGAACGGGTTCAGCATGCGAACGACCGCCAGCAGCGCTTCACGCATTAACGCACGATCCTGCTCACCGTCCTGCGGCGCTTTCGCCAGCTTGTTCATCAGTTCCATAATAGCCGCAATTGCGGTATTGAAGGTCTGACGACGACCAATATCATCGGTGACTTTCGCAATGGTTTTATGAACATCACGACGCAGCGCCTGCTGATCTTCGCTCAGTGCAGCCACGTTCAGCGCTGGCGCATCACCCTGAGATGTGTGCTCGTAAACCAGTTTCCAGACACGTTTCAGGAAGCGGTTTGCCCCTTCCACACCGGATTCCTGCCATTCCAGCGTCATATCTGCCGGAGAGGCGAACATCATGAACAGACGCACGGTGTCAGCGCCGTAACGCTCAACCATCACCTGCGGGTCGATACCGTTATTTTTAGACTTGGACATCTTGCTCATGCCGGTATACACCAGCTCATGACCTTCGGCGTCTTTCGCCTTCACGATACGGCCTTTCTCGTCGCGCTCCACAATCGCATCAACCGGAGAAACCCAGTTACGCTCGCCGTTCGCGCCAACGTAGTAGAACGCATCTGCCAGCACCATACCCTGACACAACAGCTGTTTAGCTGGCTCGTCAGAGTTGACCAGGCCTGCGTCACGCATCAGTTTGTGGAAGAAGCGGAAGTAGAGCAGGTGCATGATGGCGTGTTCAATGCCACCGATGTAGATATCTACCGGCAGCCAGTAGTTTGCTGCATCGGAATCCAGCATGCCTTCTTTGTACTGCGGGCAGGTGTAGCGTGCGTAGTACCAGGAGGACTCCATAAAGGTGTCGAAGGTGTCCGTTTCACGCAGCGCTGGCTGACCGTTGACGGTGGTTTTCGCCCACTCAGGATCGGCTTTGATCGGGCTGGTGATGCCGTCCATAACCACGTCTTCCGGCAGGATCACCGGCAGCTGATCTTCCGGCGTTGGCATCACGGTGCCATCTTCCAGGGTCACCATTGGAATTGGCGCACCCCAGTAACGCTGACGGGAAACGCCCCAGTCGCGCAGACGGTAGTTCACTTTACGCTCGCCCACGCCCAGGGAGGCCAGTTTGTCGGCGATGGCGTTGAAGCCTTCTTCGAAGCTCAGGCCGCTGAACTCACCGGAGTTAAACAGGGTGCCTTTTTCAGTCAGCGCCTGCTCGGAGAGGTCGGGCTCAGAGCCATCAGCAGCAAGAATAACAGGCTTGATGGTCAGACCGTATTTGGTGGCAAATTCGTAGTCACGCTGATCGTGACCCGGCACGGCCATCACGGCGCCCGTACCGTATTCCATCAGCACAAAGTTTGCCGCCCAGACAGGGATGGCTTCGCCCGTCAGCGGGTGGATCGCTTTGAAGCCGGTATCAACACCTTTTTTCTCCATCGTCGCCATGTCGGCTTCGGCCACTTTAGTGTTGCGGCATTCGTCGATGAAGGTTGCCAGTTCCGGATTGTTTTCCGCCGCTTTTTGCGCCAGCGGGTGACCGGCAGCCACAGCCAGGTAGGTCGCACCCATGAAAGTGTCCGGACGGGTGGTGTAGACGGTCAGCGTCTGGTCGTAGTCGTTAACGTTGAAGGTAATTTCCACGCCTTCGGAACGGCCAATCCAGTTGCGCTGCATGGTCTTAACGGTGTCCGGCCAGTGATCCAGGTTATCCAGATCGTTCAGCAGTTCGTCAGCGTAGGCGGTGATTTTGATAAACCACTGCGGGATCTCTTTGCGCTCGACTTTGGTGTCACAGCGCCAGCAGCAGCCATCGATAACCTGCTCGTTCGCGAGAACGGTCTGGTCATTCGGGCACCAGTTAACGGCAGAGGTCTTCTTGTACACCAGGCCTTTTTTATACTGCTCGGTGAAGAATTTCTGCTCCCAGCGGTAGTACTCCGGGGTGCAGGTTGCCAGCTCGCGGCTCCAGTCATAGCCAAAGCCCAGCATTTTCAGCTGGTTTTTCATGTACGCGATGTTGTCGTACGTCCACGGAGCCGGTGCCGTGTTGTTTTTCACTGCCGCGCCTTCAGCAGGCAGGCCGAACGCATCCCAGCCGATAGGCTGAAGCACGTTTTTGCCCAGCATACGCTGGTAGCGTGCAATCACGTCACCGATGGTGTAGTTACGCACGTGGCCCATGTGTAGTCGACCAGAAGGATAGGGAAGCATCGACAGGCAGTAATACTTCTCTTTGCTCTCGTCTTCGGTTACTTCAAAGGTGCGCTTCTCGTCCCAGTGTTGCTGGACTTTTGATTCTATCTCTTCCGGGCGGTATTGCTCTTGCATGGCAGCCAGTGGTCCTGTGTTCAATACAGCTACAAATGTAGCCAATGGATGTGGTAATTCAGATCCGCATAGCATAGCCCAAACGCCCGCGTCAAAACAGCCTTTCACGCAAATGCACTTTGCAGGAATTTACCGGGTCTGTGCTTCACCTGACAAAGCGGCGTCAAAATAAGGTCTATTATTAGAGACAGTTACTTACCCGGGAGGCAAAATGATGAACAAGGTTGCTCAATTTTACCGTGAACTGGTAGCGACACTGACGGAACGGCTGCGTAACGGTGAGCGTGATATCGACGCGCTGGTCGAACAGGCACGCGCACGCGTGACGCAAACGGGTGAGTTAACGCGAACCGAAGTGGAAGAGGTGACGCGCGCCGTGCGTCGTGACCTGGAAGAGTTTGCGCGAAGCTATGAAGAGAGTCAGGACGAAATGGCCGACAGCGTTTTTATGCGGGTCATTAAAGAGAGTTTGTGGCAGGAGCTGGCGGATATTACCGATAAAACGCAGCTGGAATGGCGCGAGGTGTTTCAGGATTTAAACCACCACGGTGTCTATCACAGCGGCGAAGTTGTGGGGTTGGGGAACCTGGTGTGTGAGAAGTGCCACCACCATATGGCCGTTTATACGCCGGAGGTGCTGTCGCTGTGTCCGAAATGCGGGCACGACCAGTTCCAGCGTCGGCCGTTTGAGCCATGAATAAAAGCAAAACGGCAACCCCGTTGCCGTTTTTAGTGTTTGCTCCCTCTCCCCGTGGGAGAGAGCTGGGGTGAGGGCATCAGGCCGCACTATAATAAGCCAGCCTCTCCGCCAGCAAATCCACAAACGCTTCCCGATCGATATCCACCATCACCGTGGTATTCGGCTTATTTCCCGTCAGCGAGTAATAGTCCACCACCGTCATCCCCTGGGTATATTTCCCCTGTGTTTCCACGCCAACCCAACGTTCGACCGTGGTAAACATGTCCGGCTTCAGCAGCCAGGCAATGGTGCATGGGTCATGCAGCGGCGCGCCGTGGAAGCCCCACTTCTCGGCTTTGTGATACTCCATAAAGAAGTCGAGCAGCTCTGCCACGGTCTTTGCAACCGGGTTGCCGACAGAACGGAATCGTTCGATGTCCTGCGCCATAATTTGTGCGCGGTGGGTAACGTCCAGCCCCGCCATCACAATCGGCAGGCCCGACTGGAAGACGATTTCCGCGGCTTCCGGGTCAACAAAGATGTTGAACTCCGCGGCAGGCGTCCAGTTCCCCAGGCCCATTGCGCCGCCCATGATGACGATACGGGCGATGTTGCTGTGCAGTTCAGGATAACTGTTCAGCAGCAGCGCAACGTTGGTCTGCGGGCCGGTCGCCACCAGCGTCACGGGCTCTGCGCTCTCACGCAGCACCTTCGCCATTAGCTCGACGGCAGTGCAGTTTTGCGGTGCGAAATTCGGCTCCGGTAGCGCCGGGCCATCCAGCCCACTTTCACCGTGAACATTATCCGCAATGATCAGTTCGCGCATCAGCGGCTTAACGGCGCCGCCTGCGACCGGAATATCGGTGCGTTTCAGCAGCGTCAACATGCGCAACACGTTTCGTAAGGTTTTATCCGGCGTCTGGTTCCCGGCGGAGGAGGTGACAGCTTTTACGTCCAGTTCAGGGGAGGCAAGTGCGAGGACGAGCGCGATCGCGTCATCATGACCCGGATCGCAGTCGAGAATAATTGGCTGTGCCATAGCGTTCTCCATTCTTAGCATTATTTGTGACAAGGTTAACGCTGCGATGTGACGCCGAATAGAAAAAGAGATCCAAAGCGTGAAGCAGTGCGCAATCCGCAGATTGCGCACTGAAAAGATTAATGCAGGATTTTGGCGAGGAAGTCTTTAGCGCGTTCGGATTTCGGGTTGGCGAAGAACTCTTCTTTCGGTGAGTCTTCAACAATTTTCCCTTCATCCATGAAGATCACGCGGTTAGCCACTTTACGGGCGAAGCCCATTTCGTGCGTCACCACCATCATGGTCATTCCTTCGTGCGCCAGCTCCACCATAACGTCCAGCACTTCGTTGATCATCTCAGGATCGAGCGCGGACGTCGGTTCATCGAACAGCATCGCCACCGGATCCATGCACAGCGCACGCGCGATCGCCACGCGCTGCTGCTGGCCACCGGAAAGCTGAGCCGGGAACTTATCCGCATGCGCAGACAGCCCGACGCGTTCCAGTAACTTCAGCCCCTTTTCGCGCGCCGCTTTTTTGTCGCGTTTCAGCACTTTGACCTGCGCCAGCGTCAGGTTCTCAATGATGGACAGGTGAGGGAACAGCTCAAAATGCTGGAACACCATCCCCACGTGGGAACGAAGCTGAGCAAGGTTAGTTTTGCGGTCGTTCACTTTGGTGCCGTTAACGACAATCTCGCCCTGCTGGACAGGTTCCAGCCCATTAACGGTTTTGATAAGCGTTGATTTACCAGAACCGGACGGGCCGCATACCACCACCACATCGCCTTTTTTCACTTCTGTTGAGCAGTCGGTCAGCACCTGAAAGTGCCCATACCATTTAGAAACATTTTTCAGGGAAATCATTATACCGTCCTTTTCTTCAGCCAGCTGACCAACAGCGATGCGCTTAAACTAATCACAAAATAGACCCCGCCCGCGAAGAGGATCATCTCAACCTGCGTTCCGTCACGTTCGCCAATGGTGGAGGCGGTACGGAAGAAGTCTGCCAGGCTCAGCACGTAGACCAGGGAGGTATCCTGGAACAGAACGATGCCCTGCGTCAGTAACAGCGGAACCATGGCGCGAAACGCCTGCGGCAGAATAATGAGCTTCATGGACTGCCAATGCGTCATACCGAGTGCCAGCGCAGCGCTGGACTGCCCGCGAGAGATACTCTGAATACCTGCGCGGATAATCTCTGAGTAGTAGGCGGCTTCAAACATGGAAAACGCCACCATGGCAGAGATCAGGCGGATATCGGTTTTCGGCGACAGTCCCAGTACGTTCTGTAAAAAGCCGGGAACAATCAGGTAAAACCACAGCAGCACCATAACCAGGGGGATGGAGCGGAACACGTTAACGTAAGCCGTGGCAAACCAGGCGAGCGGCTTAAAGCTCGACAGGCGCATCACTGCCAGCAGGGTACCCCAGACAATACCGACGATAATGGCGATAACGGTGATCTTTAAGGTGATCGCCAGTCCATCCAGCAGATAGGGCAAGGACGGAACAATGGAACTCCAGTCAAACTCGTACATTATTTGCCTCCCAGATTGCCCGGCAGGCGTACTTTGCGTTCAACCAGGTTCATCACCAGCATGATGAAAGCGTTAATCAGAACATAGGCGAGCGTGATCGCCGTGAAGGATTCCCACGCGTGAGCGGAATAATCCAGCAGTTTGCCCGCCTGGGCTGCCATATCCACCAGACCGATGGTTGAGGCGATGGCCGAGTTTTTCACCAGGTTCATCATCTCGGAGGTCATCGGCGGCACAATCACGCGGTAAGCGTTAGGCAAGAGGACGTAACGGTAGGCCTGGGGAAGAGTCAGGCCCATCGCCAGTGCCGCATTCTTTTGCCCGCGCGGCAGTGACTGTATGGCGGCACGCACCTGCTCGCAGACGCGCGCAGCGGTGAACAGCCCCAGACACAGCATGGATGAGACAAAAAATTGTACGTTAGGATCCAGCTCGGCCTTGAACCACATGCCGAGATCTTCCGGCAGCAGTTCCGGGATCACCAGATACCAGGTAAAGAACTGCACGATCAGCGGAACGTTACGGAACAGTTCCACATAGAGCGTGCCAATCGAAGAGAGAAAACGGTTAGGGACGGTACGCAGAATGCCGAACAGCGAACCGACAAGAAACGCGATAATCCACGCCGTTATCGATAACGCAACGGTAACCTGAAAGCCGCTCCACAGCCAGCCGAGATAGGTGGTGTTGCCGAACGGGGCTTGTTGCAGAAAGATGCCCCAGTTCCAGTCAATTGACATAGTAAACTCCAGAAAAAAAAGGGTAGCAGTGCTACCCTCGAAGATTGGTGAGAAGCTCAATTTTTGCGCTGAGTGGGGAACGACCACTCAACGTATAGTCTGTCCATGCTTCCCGACAATCGAGAGGGCAGGAGATCCCGCCCCTGTCGTTCTAATTAGTTAAGAGCTTTGTCGTTTGGTGATTTGAACAGCGCTTTCATGTCGTCAGACAGTTCAAAGTTCATGTTCAGGTTTTTTGGTGGAATGGGGTTCTTGAACCACTTGTCGAACCATTTTGCCGCTTCGCCAGAGGTTTGCGCCTGAGCGATGGTGTCATCGATCAGTTTCTTGAAGTCCTCGTCACCTTTACGCAGCATACAGCCGTAGGCTTCTTTCGACTGCGCGGTACCGACGATTTCCCAGTTATCTGGCTTCTTCGCTTTCGCGCGCTCGCCCGCCAGCAGGGCGTCATCCATCATAAACGCCACGGCACGGCCACTTTCCAGGGTACGGAAGGAGTCGCCATGGTCTTTCGCGCTGATGATGCGCATGTCCATTTTCTTCTCGTCGTTCAGCTTGTGCAGCAGCACTTCGGAAGTGGTACCGGAGGTCACGACAACCGCTTTGCCTTTCAGGTCAGCAAAATCTTTGATGTCGCCGCCTTTCTTCGTCAGCAGTCGAGTGCCGACAACGAAGATAGTATCGGAGAAGGCAGCCTGTTTCTGACGCTCAAGGTTGTTGGTGGTCGAGCCACATTCAAAATCAAATGTGCCGTTTTGCAGCAGAGGAATACGGTTCTGTGAAGTGATGGGGATCAGCTTCACTTGCAGGTCAGGTTTGTTCAGCTTTTTCTTCACAGCTTCAACGATGGCGTTGGAGTAATCCTGTGAATAGCCCACGACTTTTTGCGTGTTGTCGTAGTAAGAGAACGGGACAGAAGATTCACGGTGGCCGACCACGATCACGCCGTTTTTGGCAATCTTGTCGAGAGTGCTTCCTGCTGCCGGAGCGTCTTCAGCGTGGACGACGCCCGCAGACATTCCCATAACCAGCATTGCTGTGGCCAGTTTACGTAATTGCATACCCAACTCCTTTCTTATCAGCGCCAGTGACGCTTCGATACCCATTGTGATGTTGTTATATCTCGCGCAATGCGAGTGCCGTGTTATGCAAGCTTGTTAACATTTAGTCTGGCTTAATGTAAAGATTTTGCTGCGTTATTGTTTATTTTTGCGAAGCGCGCCGCACCATTCAGAGGCAATAATCCCTCGTTGCACCGTTTAGGTGCTACCGATGATCTACGCTGGTGCGACAAAGTTGCACGTTAAGCCAGACAGCGTTTATGTGAATAAATAAAGCAACAGGCGTGCCAGAATTGAAGTTTGGGAGGAAATTGTCGGGTGGCGGCTACGCCTTACCCGATCTACAGCATGGGAAAGTAGGCCGGGTAAGCGTCAGCGCCACCCGGCAACAGAAGGTAAGGTTATTTACGACGCTGACGCAGGCTCATCAGCACGGCGGCGAAACCGAACAGTGTGGTCAGGATCCACAGCGGCCAGTTGCCGGTGCGCGCGTACGGCGTCAGCCCCGTGGTAGGCGTAACGTTAGTGGTCAGCACCTCACGGGTGAACTGCGGGATCATGGCCTGGATTTCGCCCTGCGGACCAATCACGGCGGTGATGCCGTTATTGGTGCTACGCAGCAGCGGACGCGCCAGCTCCAGAGAACGCATGCGCGCCATCTGGAAGTGCTGCCATGGCCCAATCGATTTACCGAACCACGCATCGTTTGAGATAGTCAGCAGATAGTCGGTGTCCGGGCGGAAGTTATCGCGCACCTGCTCGCCGAGGATAATCTCGTAGCAAATGGCGGCCGTCAGGGCAAAACCGTGCGCATGCAGCTGCGGCTGAACGTAAGGGCCACGGCTGAACGAGGACATCGGCAGATCGAAGAACGGTGCCAGCGGACGCAGAATCGACTCCAGCGGAACAAACTCGCCAAACGGTACAAGGTGGTTTTTGTTGTAGCGATTGGTGGAGGTGTAGCTGTAGTCGCTGTCCTTACCGAGCGTGATGATCGCGTTATAGGTGTCATAGCGGTTCTGCTGATTGAGACGCGCATCCACAATCCCGGTGATCAGGGTACTGCCGCGCGCGCGCAGCAAATCGTCCATCATCTTCAGGAAGGGCTGTTGATTGATCTCCAGGTCCGGGATCGCAGACTCAGGCCAGATGATGAGCTGTGATTTGCCCATCACCTCTTCGGTGGCGTTGGCGTAGATTTTCAGCGTGTTCAGTAACTGATTTTCATCCCATTTCAATGACTGCGGGATATCACCCTGCACCAGCGAAACCTGCGTGGCGCGCGCGGGCTCCAGCGTGAACCACTGGATATAACGCAGTGGGAAGGGCAGGGCGAAAAGGATCAGTGCGGCAACCAGCGGCTTCCAGCTACGCGTGACCAGTGCCAGCACCAGCAGGCCGCTGACGATCATTAACAGGAAGTTGATGGCTTCCACGCCCATAACTGGCGCCAGCCCTTTCAGCGGGCCGTCAATCTGGCTGTAGCCGAACTGTAGCCACGGGAAGCCGGTCAGTACCCAGCCGCGCAGGAATTCGGTGATTTGCCAGACAACGGGCGCCGCTATCGCCACGCGCAGCCAGGTCGTTTTTGGCCACAGGCGAGACAGGATGCCCGCGAACAGGCCGGTGTAGAGCGAGAGATACGCGGCAAGCAGCACAACGAGGAAGACGTTAACCGGCCCCGGCATCCCACCAAATTGCGCGATACTGACGTAGACCCAGTTAATGCCGGAGCCGAACAGCCCCAGCCCCCAGAAGTAGCCGACAGCCGCGGCCTGTACCGGACGACGGTTGAGGGTCAGCCCCTGTAGCCCCATCAGGGAAAGAATAGCGGCTGGCCAGATATCGTAAGGAGAAAAAGCCAGCGTACCGCTGGCTCCGAGTAACAGCGCCAGCAGCAAACGGACGCGCTGGCGTTCAAAGAGTGGGGCAAATGCCATTTACATTAATCTTCCCGTTTTGGCACCGGTGAGTCGTCCGGCATTCTGACGTGAACCTGAATAATACGTCGGCTGTCGGCCATGGCGACCTTAAACTGGTAACCATCGATGTCAACGGTTTCACCGCGGGCCGGAAGATGGCCGAAGGCCTGCATCACCAGACCACCAATGGTGTCCACCTCTTCATCGCTGAAGCTGGTGCCAAAGGTGTCGTTGAAGTCCTCAATTGAGGCCAGCGCGCGCACGGTCCAGGTGTGGCGGCTCAGCTGACGGAAGTCGATATCCTCTTCTTCGTCATACTCATCTTCAATTTCGCCCACGATCAGCTCAAGGATGTCTTCGATCGTGACCAGACCGGAAACGCCACCAAATTCATCAATAACAATCGCCATGTGGTAACGCTGGGAGCGAAACTCTTTCAGCATCCGATCCACACGTTTACTTTCCGGCACAACCACCGCCGGGCGTAACACTTTTTCCATACTGAAGGCTTCGGCATCGCTGCGCATAAACGGCAGCAGATCTTTCGCCATCAAAATCCCTTCAATGTGATCTTTGTCTTCGCTGATGACCGGGAAACGTGAGTGGGCCGATTCGATAATGACATCGAGGCACTCGTCCAGCGTCTGGTTGCGTTTCAGGGTAATCATCTGCGAGCGGGGGATCATGATGTCGCGGACGCGCTGGTCGGCGATGTCCATCACCCCTTCGAGCATTTCGCGCGTATCTTCGTCGATAAGGTCGTTCTGCCCGGAATCACGAATCAGCTCCAGCAGTTCATCACGGTTTTTCGGTTCGCCGTGGAAAAGCTGGTTCAGAATGAGGGAGAAAAATCCCTTTTTAGTGGTTGTCGTGTCGCTACTGTGTGAATTGTCGTCGCTCATGGCGTTTGTTAAGGGTTCTCTTGTTAGTTCAACGTTAACCGCCGCGCTATGTCCCTGCGCGGCGGCATGGTAGTCAGTGACTGACTATTCTTTCTCGGCAATGTACGGATCCTCATAGCCCAGAGCAAGCATTATCTCTGTCTCGAGGGATTCCATCTCTTCCGCTTCGTCATCTTCAATATGGTCGTAACCCAGAAGATGCAGGCTACCGTGGACCACCATGTGTGCCCAGTGCGCTTCCAGCGGCTTTTGCTGCTCTTTGGCTTCCTGTTCAACCACCTGACGGCAGATGATCAGATCGCCCAGCAGCGGCATCTCCATGCCCGGAGGGGCTTCGAACGGGAAAGAGAGCACGTTGGTCGGCTTATCTTTCCCGCGGTAGGTCAGGTTGAGTTCATGGCTTTCTGCTTCATCCACCAGGCGAATCGTGACCTCTGATTCTTCCTGAAACTGCGGGATGACGGCGTCCAGCCATTTCTGAAACTGTGCCTCTTCTGGCATGCCGGAATTATCTTCACAGGCCAGCTGTAAATCGAGGATCACCTGACTCATTTCTGTTCATGCTCCTGCGCTTCGCGCTTACGTTCTGCGGCCAGTTCGGCCCTGCGCTTCTGATCTGCCTCTTCCCAGGCCTCATAAGCATTAACGATACGCGCGACAACCGGATGGCGTACCACGTCTTCACTGTGGAAGAAGTTAAAGCTGATTTCCTCTACCTCGGCCAGGACTTCGATGGCATGACGCAGACCCGATTTGGTGTTACGCGGCAGGTCAATCTGGGTGACGTCACCGGTGATAACCGCTTTCGAGTTAAAGCCAATACGCGTCAGGAACATCTTCATCTGTTCGATAGTGGTGTTCTGGCTCTCATCCAGAATGATAAACGCGTCATTAAGCGTACGCCCACGCATATAGGCCAGCGGGGCCACTTCAATCACGTTACGCTCGATGAGCTTTTCAACTTTCTCGAAGCCGAGCATTTCGAACAGCGCGTCGTACAGTGGGCGCAGGTAAGGGTCCACTTTCTGACTTAAATCGCCCGGCAGGAAGCCGAGTTTCTCACCGGCTTCAACGGCAGGGCGGGTCAGCAGAATACGGCGGATCTCCTGACGCTCCAGCGCATCGACCGCAGCGGCAACGGCCAGATAGGTTTTACCCGTACCGGCCGGACCCACGCCGAAGGTGATGTCATGGTCAAGAATGTTGGCGATGTACTGCGCCTGGTTTGGCGTACGCGGCTTGATGACGCCACGCTTGGTCTTGATATTGATTGCCTTACCGTAGTCCGGCACGCTTTCCGCGCTTTGCTCAAGCACGCGCGCCTCTTTAATGGCGAGGTGGATCTGTTCCGGCTCAATATCCTGGATCTCGCCGCGCATCGGGGCGGTATCAACATACAGGCTGCGGAGAATATCTGCCGCGGCGTTGACGCAGATTGGGCGTCCGGTGAGTTTGAAATGGTTATCGCGACGATTGATTTCGATACCCAGACGTCGCTCCAGTTGTTTGATGTTGTCATCAAACGGCCCGCACAGGCTCAGCAGGCGAGCGTTGTCTGCGGGCTCAAGGCTAATTTCACGCGTATCTATGTTCAAACTGTTCCTCTTTGATTGGTTAACTGACCTGTGGCCACACGGCGTAATAAAACGGTCATTACCGAAATTATTCACGCCATAGAATAAAGGCGCAAGCGTTGCGGTAGATATTGGGGGTGATGAGAGGAAATACAAGGCCTGCCGGACAGGCAGGCCAGAAGGATTAAGGCTGGTAAATACCTACGCCCGAATCGTTGACTTTGCGGGTGCGAGAGATGACGGATTCAGGCGTCTCGGCAATACGCAGACCCATTTCGTCTTCAGTGCGTACCACCTTCCCGCGCAGCGAGTTGGTGAGCACTTCAACAATCTCGACATCCACAAATTTACCGATCATGTCCGGGGTGCCTTCAAAGTTCACCACGCGGTTATTTTCGGTTCGGCCAGACAGTTCCATGATGCTCTTACGGGAGGTGCCTTCCACCAGAATACGCTGGACGGTGCCGAGCATACGACGACTCCACGCGTTGGCCTGTTGGTTGATGCGCTCCTGCAAAATATACAGACGCTGTTTTTTCTCTTCTTCCGGCACATCGTCAACCATATCGGCCGCAGGGGTGCCCGGGCGAGCAGAGAAGATGAAGCTGTAGCTGACGTCGAAATTCACCTCGCCAATGAGCTTCATGGTACGCTCGAAGTCATCAGCGGTTTCGCCAGGGAAGCCGACGATAAAGTCGGAGCTAATCTGGATATCCGGGCGCGCTTCACGCAGCTTGCGGATGGTAGACTTATACTCCAGCACCGTATGTGGACGGCCCATCAGATTCAGCACGCGGTCAGATCCGCACTGGATCGGCAGGTGCAGGAAGCTCACCAGCTCCGGCGTATCCCGATAGACGTCAATAATGTCGTCGGTAAATTCCATCGGATGGCTGGTGGTAAAGCGAATGCGGTCGATGCCGTCAATCGCTGCCACCAGACGCAGTAGCTCGGCGAAGCTGCCGGTGGTGCCGTCGTAGTTTTCCCCGCGCCAGGCGTTCACGTTCTGGCCCAGCAGGTTGACTTCGCGAACGCCCTGCGCGGCAAGCTGTGCGATTTCAAACAGAATATCATCTGCCGGGCGGCTCACTTCTTCACCGCGGGTGTAAGGCACCACGCAGTAAGTACAGTATTTGTTGCAGCCTTCCATGATGGAGACGAAGGCCGTCGGGCCATCCGCGCGCGGCTCTGGCAGACGGTCAAATTTCTCAATCTCCGGGAAGCTCACGTCAACCACCGGGCTACGGCTGCCGCGAACCTTGTTAATCATCTCTGGCAGGCGGTGCAGGGTCTGAGGGCCAAAAACGATATCCACATACGGGGCTCTCTGGCGGATCAGCTTACCTTCCTGCGATGCCACGCAGCCACCCACGCCAATGATCAGGTCCGGATTTTTCCGTTTGAGAAGCTTCCAGCGGCCTAACACATGAAAGACTTTTTCCTGTGCTTTTTCACGAATTGAACAGGTGTTCAGCAGCAGCACATCGGCTTCTTTCGCATTTTCAGTCAGCTGGTATCCGTGGGTGGTATCCAGCAGATCGGCCATCTTGGATGAATCGTATTCGTTCATCTGACAGCCCCAGGTTTTTATATGGAGTTTTTTAGTCATCGACTTGCTCAGCTCAGGATTGCAAGCCGTGTATTGTAATGCTTTGGTGCGGTTGTGACCAGTATGAAGGTTGTCAACCTCAGGGCCGCAAAAATCCGGTAAACTTAAGGTATTCTCCAATAAGGAATAGTGACCATGACACTCCTGAACACCGAAGTTGCCGTTGTTGGCGGCGGTATGGTCGGCGGCGCACTGGCGCTGGGGCTGGCGCAGCAGGGATTTGACGTAACCGTTATTGAACAGGCGGCTCCACCGGCATTCGATCCTTCCAGCCAACCGGACGTGCGTATTTCCGCCATCAGCGCGGCGTCTGTTGATCTGCTTCGCGGGCTGGGCGTCTGGGAGGCGGTGCTGGCGATGCGCGCGCACCCTTACAGCCGTCTTGAAACCTGGGAGTGGGAAAATGCTCACGTCTCGTTTGACGCCGCCGAGCTGAAACTGCCGCGCCTGGGCTATATGGTGGAAAACAACGTGCTTCAGCTGGCGCTCTGGCAGGCGCTGGAGGCGCACCCGAAGGTGACGCTGCGCGTTCCGGACTCGCTGAAAGCCCTGCATCGTCATGAGGGCGGGTATATCCTGACGCTGGACAACGACGATGAACTGGCCGTGAAGCTGGTGGTGGGGGCGGATGGCGCAAACTCGCAGGTCAGGCAGATGGCAGGCATTGGGATCCATGCCTGGCAGTACCAGCAGTCCTGCATGCTGATCACCGTCCAGTGCGACAATGCGCCGGGCGAAAGCACCTGGCAGCATTTTACGCCGAACGGCCCGCATGCATTCTTACCGCTGTTTGATCGCTGGGCTTCGCTGGTGTGGTACGACAAACCGGCGCGTATTCGGCAGTTGCAGGGGCTGTCGATGGATCAGTTGCAGCGCGAAATCCGGCAGCACTTCCCGAGCCGTCTGGGTAACGTGACCCCGGTTGCCGCTGGCGCATTCCCGCTGATGCGACGCCATGCGTTGCAGTATGCCCGTGAAGGGCTGGCGCTGGTGGGTGACGCGGCGCACACCATTCATCCGCTGGCGGGGCAGGGGGTGAACCTGGGATACCGTGACGTCGATGCGTTACTGGACGTTTTAAGCAATGCGCGCGGTCATGCGGAGGCCTGGGCCAGCCATCAGGTGCTGAAGCGCTACCAGACGCGCCGTATGGCGGATAACTTCATCATGCAATCGGGGATGGATCTGTTCTATGCCGGATTCAGTAATGACCTGGCCCCGGTACGCATACTGCGTAACATTGGATTGATGGCGGCAGAACGTGCCGGTGGTCTGAAACGTCAGGCCCTGAAATACGCCCTGGGACTCTAATCCTTTTTCCCTCTCCCCGTGGGGAGAGGGCATCAGGCCACACAACACAAACAACAAAAACAAAAAAGCCCGCAGAGCGGGCTTGTTTGTTTTAAGTGGCTGGGGTGCAGGGATTCGAACCCCGGAATGCTGGTATCAGAAACCAGAGCCTTACCGCTTGGCGACACCCCAATTGCGTTAAACAAACTGCTTAACGACTTTAAAGTGGCTGGGGTACGAGGATTCGAACCTCGGAATGCCGGAATCAGAATCCGGTGCCTTACCGCTTGGCGATACCCCAACAATGTTCAGTTTACCGAATCGTATTCGATAACGTAAATATGGTGGCTACGACGGGATTCGAACCTGTGACCCCATCATTATGAGTGATGTGCTCTAACCAACTGAGCTACGTAGCCAGTACTGCAATCTTCGATGGCTGGGGTACCTGGATTCGAACCAGGGAATGCCGGTATCAAAAACCGGTGCCTTACCGCTTGGCGATACCCCAATACCGCGGAGAACCGCATGATCGAAGAAATATGGCTGGGGTACCTGGATTCGAACCAGGGAATGCCGGTATCAAAAACCGGTGCCTTACCGCTTGGCGATACCCCAATACCGCGGAGAACCGCATGATCGAAGAAATATGGCTGGGGTACCTGGATTCGAACCAGGGAATGCCGGTATCAAAAACCGGTGCCTTACCGCTTGGCGATACCCCATCCGTGCAACGCTTACCTGGGAATGGTGCGGGAGGCGAGACTTGAACTCGCACACCTTGCGGCGCCAGAACCTAAATCTGGTGCGTCTACCAATTTCGCCACTCCCGCAAAAAAGATGGTGGCTACGACGGGATTCGAACCTGTGACCCCATCATTATGAGTGATGTGCTCTAACCAACTGAGCTACGTAGCCATCTTTTTTTCGCGTTACCTTATCGGCGTTGCGGGGCGCATTATGCGTATAGACCCTTGCAGCGTCAACACCTTTTTCAATGAAAATAGCCGGAATGTGACTGTTTGGTTAGGTTGCGAACAGCGAGGCCGAATATTCGACAATTATTGGTTATTAATCGATTTTATGCGGGGAAAAGAGAGGCAAAAAAATCAGGCCCCGGAGGGCCTGATGATTATCTGAACATTATTTATAGGCAGACTGGTGAACGCCCACTGCACGTCCTGACGGATCGTTCATGGCTTTGAAAGATTCATCCCATTCAATGGCTTTCGCAGAAGAGCAGGCGACCGATGGGCCACCCGGTACGCACTCGGCTGCACTTGGAACCGGGAACAGCTCCTCAAAGATCTCACGGTACAAATACGCTTCTTTCGACGCTGGCGTGTTGTACGGGAAACGGAAGCTCGCCGTTTCCAGTTGTTGATCAGAAACCTGTTTCGCCGCTACTTCTTTCAGTGTGTCGATCCAGCTATAACCCACGCCATCGGAGAACTGCTCTTTCTGACGCCACGCCACGCTCGCTGGCAGGTAGGATTCAAAACATTCGCGCAGGATATGTTTCTCCATTTTGCCGTTGCCGCACATTTTGTCCTGCGGGTTGATACGCATCGCCACATCCAGGAATTTTTTATCGAGGAACGGTACGCGGGCTTCCACACCCCAGGCAGACATCGCTTTGTTGGCGCGCGCGCAGTCAAACATGTGCAGCGCCTGTAGCTTACGCACCGTTTCTTCATGCAGCTCTTTGGCGTTCGGCGCTTTGTGGAAATAGAGATAACCGCCAAACACTTCGTCAGAACCCTCGCCGGAGAGGACCATCTTGATGCCCATCGCTTTGATCTTCCGTGACATCAAATACATCGGCGTGGAAGCGCGAATGGTGGTCACATCATAAGTTTCAATGTGATAGATCACATCGCGGATCGCATCCAGACCTTCCTGCACGGTGAAGTGAATTTCATGGTGCACCGTACCGAGATGGTTCGCCACTTCCTGGGCGGCTTTCAGGTCAGGTGCCCCTTCCAGGCCCACGGCAAAGGAGTGCAGCTGTGGCCACCAGGCTTCAGAGCGCTCCTGATCTTCCACGCGACGGGCAGCGAATTTCTTGGTGATCGCGGAGATCACGGAGGAGTCCAGCCCGCCGGAGAGCAGTACGCCGTAAGGAACGTCTGACATCAGGTGGCTTTTCACAGACTCTTCCAGTGCCTGACGCAGTTCGGCTTTGTCCGTCACGTTGTCTTTCACCGCGTCATAATCAAACCAGTCGCGCTGGTAGTACGGGCGGATTTCACCGTCTTTACTCCACAGATAGCTGCCTGCCGGGAACTCTTTGATGGTGCGGCACACCGGGACCAGCGCTTTCATCTCTGAGGCAACATAGAAGTTGCCGTGTTCATCGTGCCCCATGTACAGCGGGATAATACCAATATGGTCGCGGCCAATCAGATAAGCATCTTTTTCGCTGTCGTACAGCGCGAAGGCAAACATACCTTGCAGATCGTCGAGGAACTCCGGGCCTTTCTCCTGATACAGCGCCAGGATCACTTCGCAGTCTGAGCCAGTCTGAAACGCGTAGCGATCGCCGTACTCGGCGCGCAGCGCCTGATGGTTGTAGATTTCACCGTTAACAGCCAGCGCGTGCGTTTTTTTCTCGTTATACAGCGGCTGTGCGCCAGCGTTGACATCAACAATGGAGAGACGTTCATGAGCCAGAATCGCTTTATCGCTGGCGTAAACGCCTGACCAGTCCGGACCGCGATGGCGCATCAGGCGGGACAATTCGAGTGCTTTTTTACGCAGTTCGCCCGCGTCAGTTTTAATATCCAGTACGCCAAAAATAGAACACATAACCTTCTCCGTTAACCCTGTTGCGTTGTGATGTTGCTTGCTTATGAAAATGCCGCAAAAGGGGGAGGGGGCGCAAGCGTTTTACGGGTGAAAACGTAAAAAGTGCAATGGCAATTGCTGAATCTTAAAAAACGAGTATGTCTAAAGCGATTTTATTGATGTTTATTCAATGAAAGATGGCTTTTGTTAGATGGGTTAAGGTTTTCAGACGGCGGAAATGAAAAACCACGCCCTGAGGCGTGGTTCTGAATTAAATAACGTCGATTTCGTCGACGGAGGGATATATCCAGCTTGGGCGGAACGGCATCGTATCAATGTCATCAAGCTGCGAGACGCCAGACAGCACCAGAATGGTTTCAAGCCCCGCCTGGAAGCCAGCCAGAATATCGGTGCGCAGGTTATCGCCCACAATGACGGTTTCTTCTGAGTGTGCCTGCATCGTATTCAGCGCGGCGCGGATGATCCACGGGCTCGGTTTGCCGACAACAAACGGCTTACGACCAGAGATTTTTTCGATACCGGCACACAGCGCACCGCAGGCAGGATAAAAACCACGACCGTGCGTATCCGGGTTGGTGGCGATAAAACGTGCACCGTTGGCGACAAAGTAGGCTGCTTTATGCATCATCTCCCAGTTAAAGGAGCGCGTTTCGCCCACGATGACAAAGTCCGGGTTCACGTCGGTAATGGTGAAGCCCGCTTTATACAGCTCGTGGATCAGCGCGCCTTCGCCGACCACGTAGGCTTTTTTGCCTTCCTGACGCTTCAGGAAATCCGCGGTCGCCATTGCAGAGGTATAAAACACGCTGTCCGGGACGTTGACGCCTGCGGTTGCAAAGCGGTTTGCCAGATCCTGACCAGTCTGTGAAGGGTAGTTCGTGAGAAGAACCAGTGGCATTCCTTTGTCGATGATGCGGTGAAGAAACTCCGCAGCACCCGGCACGGCAACGTTGTCGTGCATCAGCACGCCGTCGATATCACAAATTACATTCTTAATGGTCATGGACAATCCGACATCAAAAAAAGAAGGCGTTACTATAAGGTCCGATCAGGATTCCAGCAAATGTTGCAGCAGGATCCCGTTGAGCATGGCACGTTTTACCAGGGCAAATGCGCCAATCGCCGAGCGGTGATCGAGCGTTGAGCGCACCACCGGCAAGTTCTGGCGAAAGGCTTTCAGCGCCTGGGTATTGATGCAGCCTTCAATCGCGGGCAGTAACACTTTTTCGGCTTCCACAATCTCACCGGCAATCACTACTTTTTGCGGATTGAACAGGTTGATGGCAATGGCGATGGTTTTACCCAGGTGGCGTCCTACCTGTTCGATCACTTCGCAGGCCAGCGCATCACCTTTATTAGCGGCTTTGCAGATGGCGCCGATCTTACAATCGTCCAGCGTGACGCGGCTCTGATAACCCTGTTCCAGCAGGTGGCGAACGCGATGTTCAATGGCGGCATTGGCGGCAACGGTTTCAAGACAGCCAAAGTTACCGCAGTGGCAGCGCTCGCCAAGCGGTTCAACCTGAATATGACCAATCTCGCCGACGTTGCCGTTGCGACCAATAAAAATGCGGCCATTTGAGATGATGCCCGCACCTGTACCACGGTGAACGCGCACCAGAATAGAGTCTTCGCAGTCCTGGCTCGCACCAAAGTAGTGCTCCGCCAGCGCCAGCGAGCGGATATCGTGACCAACAAAGCAGGTCAGCTTAAAGCGCTTTTCCAGCGCCTCAACCAGCCCCCAGTTCTCTACCTTAATATGCGGCATGTAGCGAATAACGCCGCTTTCCGGGTCAACGAGGCCGGGCAAAATCACCGAGATGGCGATGAGTTCACGGATCTTGCGCTGACAGCTTTCGATAAAATGCGCAATGGTATTCAGTAACGCGTGTTCAAGCGTCTCCTGCGTGCGCTCAGGAAGGGGGTAGTGCTCTTCGGCAATGGCCTTGCTGCTCAGATCGTAGAGCGTAAGCGTGGTGTCATGACGGCCTAAGCGGACGCCAATCGCCTGAAAATTGCGGGTTTCCGTGACAATGGAAATCGCGCGGCGACCTCCTGTGGAGGCCTGCTGATCGACTTCTTTGATCAGGCCGCGCTCAATAAGCTGACGTGTAATTTTTGTCACGCTGGCGGGAGCAAGCTGGCTTTGTTCGGCTATCTGAATGCGTGAGATTGGCCCGTGCTGGTCAATCAGGCGATAAACTGCCGCGCTGTTAAGTTGTTTAACGAGATCGACATTACCGATTTGAGCTTGTCCGCCTGGTGTCATACTTTTACTTACTCAGTGACGACCTCGTTACCATTAACGATGGTCTTAATAATTTTATAATCGTGTGTGAACGCCGTCAGGTTTGCAACCATACCTGGCGCAATACCGCCGAGCTGTTTATCGACGCCAATGGCGCGCGCCGGATAAAGCGTGGCCATACGCAGGACTTCATCAAGTGCAATCCCACAATGTTCAACCAGGTTACGCACCCCTTCAATCATGGTCAAAGAGGAGCCACTCAGCGTGCCGTTCTCATCCACACACAGTCCATTCCGGTAGTATATTGTTTTACCAGCAAAAATGAACTGGTCAATATTCGCCCCTGCCGGAGCGGTGGCATCCGTGACCAGGCAGAGCTTGTCGCCCTTAAGGCGCTTGGCGTTGCGGATATTGGTGTAATCGACATGCAGGCCGTCAGCGATAATGCCGCAGTAGACGTCCGGCTCATCCAGAATTGCGCCGACCAGCCCCGGTTCGCGGCCGGTAATATACGGCATTGCGTTATAGAGGTGCGTGGCAAACGTGATGCCCGCGCGGAAGCCAGCTTTCGCCTCTTTCAGCGTCGCGTTCGAATGACCCGCAGACACCACAATCCCGGCGGCAGCCAGCTTGCTGATCACGTCCGTGCCGCTCATTTCCGGTGCCAGCGTCACTTTGGTGATCACATCGGCATTGGCGCACAGGTAATCCACCAGCTCGGCATCGGGTTTACGCACGTAATTCGGGTTATGGGTGCCTTTCTTGACCATGTTCAGCCATGGTCCTTCCAGGTGCAAACCCAGCGCCTGATTCGGGTGTTTTGCCAGGTAGTCGCGCATCACGCGGATACCCTGTTTCATCAGGTCATCGCTGCTGGTAATCAGCGTTGGCAGATAGCTGGTGCAGCCCGATTTCTCGTTGGCTCTTTGCATGATTTCCAGCGTTTCAACCGTTACCGCCTCTGCGGTATCGTTAAACTGGACACCGCCACAGCCGTTGAGCTGTACGTCGATGAAACCGGGGGAGATTACTGCTCCATTGAGGGAACGCTGTTCGATCTCCGGCGGCAGTTCCGCCAGCGGGCAAACACGTTCAATCAGGCCATTGGCGATAACGATCGCATGGTCATCCAGAATTTCATGGCCGGTATAAATCCGACCGTGGGTTAAAGCGTACATATCGACCCCCGGTTAAAAAAAGCGACCGCCCCGGATAAAAGAGGCGGTTATTCAATTACAGACCTTTAATGTTCTCAGCTTCCAGCTCGTTGAAGTATTTCAGCGTTTTCACTTTCAGCTCCATGGTGGACGGTTCGTCACACACGACAACCGCTTTTGGATGCAACTGTAAGCAGCTGATCGTCCACATATGGTTCACGTTGCCTTCAACGGCAGCCTGAAGCGCTTGCGCTTTCACCGCGCCCAGCACCAGAATCATCACCTCTTCGGCATCCAGCAGCGTGCCCACGCCCACGGTCAGGGCGTATTTAGGTACCTGATTGACGTCGCCGTCAAAGAAGCGGGAGTTAGCCACACGCGTGTCATGGGTCAACGTTTTAATACGGGTGCGGGAAGCCAGTGACGATGCCGGTTCGTTGAACGCGATGTGACCGTCGTTGCCCACGCCGCCCATAAACAGGTGGATTTTACCGTAGGAACGGATTTTTTCTTCATACTGACGGCATTCTGCGTCAATATCAGGCGCGTTTCCATTCAGCAGATTAATGTTTTCCGCCGGAATATCAACGTGATCGAAGAAGTTGCGGTGCATAAAACTGTGGTAACTTTCCGGATGTTCCTTTGGCAGGCCGACATATTCGTCCATGTTGAAGGTTACAACGTGTTTGAAGCTAACCTGGCCCGCTTTGTGCATTTCAACCAGAGCTTTATACGCGGTCAGGGGTGTACCGCCGGTTGGAAGACCGAGAACGAAAGGACGATCGGCTGTTGGTTTGAACGCGTTGATGCGGTTAACGATATGACGTGCAGCCCATTTTCCGACTTGTTCAGCTGTTGCCAGGGGAATCAGTCTCATTATTCACCTCTAAAGTTTAAGTAAAAGTGGGCGGATGATTAGTGCAACCTGAACTAAGCGTAACCTGGAACCTTTCAGGCCGGATCAATCCGTCTTGATTTTTTGAATGATAAAATAAGTTTTCGTCGTTAGCCAGCGAAAGGGAGGGTTTAATACGATATTTGGTGACAATAATCACAAAAAATAGGTGTTTAATTTGCGATACGAATTAATTTTTCACACACTCACACTGCCAGTGAATCATCAACTGTATCTATCGTTCGTGACACAATAAAAACATAGTTTATGCGCGAGTCTTAACAATGGGTCTCGTAGGGGGAATAGGATGAATATTTTAGGTTTTTTCCAGCGCCTCGGTAGGGCTTTGCAGCTCCCTATCGCCGTGCTACCGGTTGCAGCATTGCTGCTGCGATTCGGGCAACCCGATCTTCTTAACGTGCCGTTTATTGCCCAGGCAGGCGGCGCAATTTTTGACAACCTGGCCCTGATTTTCGCCATCGGTGTGGCGTCAAGCTGGTCAAAAGACAGCGCTGGTGCCGCGGCACTGGCAGGGGCTGTCGGTTACTTCATCCTCACGAAAGCGATGGTAACCATCAACCCTGAAATCAACATGGGTGTGCTGGCAGGTATCATTACCGGTCTGGTCGGTGGTGCCGTGTACAACCGTTGGGCGGGTATCAAACTGCCTGACTTCCTGAGCTTCTTCGGCGGTAAACGTTTTGTGCCGATTGCGACGGGCTTTTTCTGTCTGATCCTCGCAGCCATCTTTGGCTACGTGTGGCCACCGGTGCAGCATGCTATCCATGCGGGCGGCGAGTGGATCGTGTCTGCGGGTGCAATGGGTGCGGGCATCTTCGGTTTCATTAACCGTCTGCTGATCCCAACCGGTCTGCATCAGGTACTGAACACCATCGCGTGGTTCCAGATTGGTGAGTTCAGCAACGCGGCTGGCGCGGTGTTCCACGGTGATATCAACCGCTTCTACGCAGGCGACGGCACCGCGGGCATGTTCATGTCTGGCTTCTTCCCAATCATGATGTTTGGTCTGCCTGGCGCTGCGCTGGCAATGTACCTGGCTGCGCCGAAAGCGCGTCGCCCAATGGTTGGCGGGATGCTGCTGTCCGTTGCGATCACCGCTTTCCTGACCGGCGTGACCGAGCCACTGGAATTCCTGTTCATGTTCCTGGCTCCGCTGCTGTATCTGATGCACGCGATCCTGACTGGTATCAGCCTGTTCGTCGCCACCCTTCTGGGTATCCATGCTGGCTTCTCCTTCTCCGCAGGCGCTATCGACTATGTGTTGATGTACAACCTGCCAGCGGCAAGCAGCAACGTCTGGATGCTGGTGGTGATGGGCCTGGTATTCTTCGTTATCTACTTCGTCCTGTTCAGCGCGGTTATTCGTATGTTTAACCTGAAAACGCCGGGCCGCGAAGATACGAAAGACGATGTGGTGACCAGTGAAGCAAACAGCAATACCGAAGAAGGTTTAACCCAGCTGGCAACCAGCTACATTGCCGCTGTAGGCGGTACTGACAACCTGAAAGCGATTGATGCCTGTATTACCCGTCTGCGTCTGACCGTAGGTGACTCTGCACGCGTGAGTGATGCAATGTGTAAACGCCTGGGCGCGTCGGGTGTGGTGAAACTGAACAAGCAAACCATCCAGGTTATCGTGGGTGCGAAAGCCGAATCGATCGGCGATGAAATGAAAAAAGTGGTTGCCCGTGGGCCGGTTGCTGCCGCCTCAACGGACAGCGCGCCAGTAGCTGACGCGCCGGTTGCAAAACCGCAGGCGGTGCCAAATGCGGTGACCATCGCTGCGCTGGTCTCTCCGGTGACAGGTGACGTTGTTGCGCTTGAGCAGGTGCCTGACGAAGCGTTCGCCAGCAAAGCGGTCGGTGACGGCGTG
Source organism: Enterobacter cloacae complex sp. IR5418 (assembly GCF_049238105.1). Lineage (NCBI taxonomy): Bacteria > Pseudomonadati > Pseudomonadota > Gammaproteobacteria > Enterobacterales > Enterobacteriaceae > Enterobacter > Enterobacter cloacae complex sp. IR5418. The sequence goes on from NZ_JBMKHS010000002.1 coordinate 323,287, forward strand.
GCGGTGAAACCAACGGACAAAACCGTGGTCTCTCCGGCAGCTGGTACTATCGTGAAAATCTTCAATACTAACCACGCGTTCTGCCTCGAAACCGAAAAAGGCGCGGAGATCGTTGTCCATATGGGTATCGATACCGTTGCGCTGAACGGTCAGGGCTTTACTCGCCTGGTGGAAGAGGGTGCCGAAGTGGTGGCAGGTCAGCCGATTCTGGAGATGGATCTGGATTACCTCAATGCCAATGCGCGCTCCATGATTAGTCCGGTCGTGTGCAGCAACATCGACGACTTCAGCGGTCTGGTGATCCAGGCGCAGGGTCAGGTGGTTGCAGGCCAGACGCCACTGTATGAGATTAAAGGCAAGTAATCGCTCCTGAGTAGAGTCATGCCTTAAGCGGCGGGGGATATCCTCCGCCGCTTTTTTTTGCAGCATTTGCCCCCATTATTTTCTTCCGGGACGTTTTAAGGGTTGTCACTACGTCCGGGTTATAAGATCATATGCCGTTATACGTTGTTTACGCTTTGAGGAATCCACGATGAGTGAGGCAGAAGCCCGCCCGAGTAACTTTATTCGTCAGATCATCGATGAAGATCTGGCCAGTGGTAAGCACACCACAGTCCACACGCGTTTCCCGCCGGAGCCAAATGGCTACCTGCACATTGGTCACGCCAAATCGATCTGCCTGAACTTTGGTATTGCGCAAGACTACCAGGGGCAGTGCAACCTGCGTTTCGATGACACCAACCCAGTAAAAGAAGACATCGAATACGTTGAGTCGATTAAAAACGACGTGCAATGGCTGGGCTTTAACTGGTCTGGCGATATCTGCTACTCCTCTGACTATTTCGATCAGCTGTATGCCTATGCGGTTGAACTGATCAACAAAGGTCTGGCGTACGTCGACGAACTGTCTGCTGACGAAATCCGTGAATACCGCGGTACGCTGACTCAGCCTGGCAAAAACAGCCCGTTCCGCGACCGCAGCGTGGAAGAGAACCTGGCGCTGTTTGAAAAAATGCGTGCTGGTGGCTTTGAAGAAGGCAAAGCGTGTCTGCGCGCCAAAATCGATATGGCGTCTCCGTTCATCGTGATGCGCGATCCGGTGCTGTACCGCATTAAGTTCGCGGAACACCACCAGACCGGTAACAAGTGGTGCATCTATCCGATGTACGACTTCACCCACTGCATCAGCGATGCGCTGGAAGGCATTACGCACTCGCTGTGTACGCTGGAGTTCCAGGACAACCGTCGTCTGTATGACTGGGTGCTGGATAACATCACCATTCCTGTGCATCCGCGCCAGTACGAGTTCTCTCGTCTGAACCTGGAATACACCGTCATGTCCAAGCGTAAGCTGAACCTGCTGGTGACCGACAAGCACGTCGAAGGCTGGGACGACCCGCGTATGCCGACCATCTCTGGCCTGCGTCGTCGTGGTTATACTTCTGCGTCCATTCGTGAATTCTGCAAACGTATTGGCGTCACCAAGCAGGACAACACCATCGAAATGGCGTCTCTGGAATCCTGCATTCGTGAAGACCTGAACGAAAACGCGCCGCGCGCGATGGCCGTGATCGATCCGGTTAAGCTGGTTATCGAAAACTACCCGCAGGGCGAAAGCGAACTGGTCTCCATGCCTAACCATCCGAACAAACCGGAAATGGGCACCCGCGACGTGCCGTTCAGCGGTGAAATCTGGATCGACCGTGCTGACTTCCGCGAAGAAGCCAACAAGCAGTACAAGCGTCTGGTGCTGGGTAAAGAAGTGCGTCTGCGTAACGCCTATGTGATCAAAGCCGAGCGCGTAGAGAAAGATGCGGAAGGTAACATCACGACCATCTTCTGTACGTACGACGCAGAGACGCTGAGCAAAGATCCGGCTGATGGTCGTAAAGTGAAAGGTGTAATCCACTGGGTGAGCGCACAGCATGCGCTGCCGGTTGAGATCCGTCTTTACGATCGTCTGTTCAGCGTGCCTAACCCAGGTGCTGCGGAAGACCTCCTGGCGGTTATCAACCCTGAGTCGCTGATTATCAAGCAGGGTTATGCCGAGCCGTCTCTGAAAGCCGCTGAAGCGGGCAAAGCGTTCCAGTTCGAACGTGAAGGCTACTTCTGCCTGGACAGCCGTTACAGCACGGCAGAAAAACCGGTATTTAACCGTACCGTCGGTCTGCGTGATACATGGACTAAAATCGGCGAATAATAACGCTGCTCTGGTCAAGGAGAAACAAACGCCGCTTATTGCGGCGTTTTTTTTATTTAATGATCATGGTATTAAGCCAGGGCTTAAAGATAAGCCGCTAAAATATCAGGTCAATGTAGTGCTACTTATTTTTCTAAAAAAAGTTTGTATTTTTACGAAATATAAAGAGGATGAAAAATAAACAGCAAATACCTGCGCGACCCGATGAAATTTCTGATATTTCCACGCCAATCCTCGCTCTCCTCTAAATGTTACAAAGTACTACGAATTATGTGCACTTCGTCATAATCCTGACTTTTGCCCACGGAAAAGCATTGATAATTCGCGTCGCGAAAAATAACCTAAAGACGGTAGTTAATTCGAGGGTATTTCTGACTACCCCTGACCTTTTGGTCTTTTCTGTTTTTCGCCGTTTAAGGCGTTTTAATTCGTGAAAGAGGAATAATCTATGCGTACGTTCAGTGGCAAACGTAGTGCGCTGGCGCTGGCTATCGCCGGTGTGACAGCAATGTCGGGCCTGGTGGTTGCACCAGAGGCAAAAGCAGCAGGTTTCATTGAAGATTCTACCCTCACGGGCGGTGTTTATTACTGGCAGCGTGAGCGTGACCGTAAAGACGTTGCGGAAGATAAATACAAAACTAACCTTTCTCACTCCACCTGGAACGCCAACCTGGATTTCCAGTCAGGCTATGCCGCCGATATGTTTGGTCTGGATATTGCGGCATTCACGGCAATCGAAATGGCTGAAAACGGCGACAGCGGCCACCCGAACGAAATTGCGTTCTCCTCCAGCAATAAAGCCTATGACGAAGACTGGTCCGGTGATAAAAGCGGTATCAGCCTGTATAAAGCGGCTGCAAAATTCAAATACGGCCCGGTGTGGGCACGTGGGGGCTATATTCAGCCAACCGGTCAAACGCTGTTAGCGCCGCACTGGAGCTTTATGCCGGGTACCTACCAGGGCGCGGAAGCCGGGGCTAACTTTGACTACGGCGATGCGGGCGCGTTGAGCTTCTCCTATATGTGGACCAACGAGTACAAAGCACCGTGGCACATTGAGATGGACAAGTTCTACCAGGGCGATCGTAAAACCAAAGTGGATTATCTCCACTCTTTGGGTTTGAAATACGACTTTAAAAATGACTTTGTCCTGGAAGCAGCGTTTGGTCAGGCTGAAGGCTACATGGATCAGTACTTTGCTAAAGCATCGTATAAATTCGATATCGCTGGCAGCCCACTCTCTACCAGCTATCAGTTCTATGGCGCACGTGACAAAGCCGATGCGCAAAATAACTTAAGGACTAATGATGAGGTCGCGCTGGCCAACGACTTATATGACGGTACTGCCTGGCTGCAAGCCTTAACGTTTGGCTATAAGATCGGCCAGGTGGATCTGCGCCTTGAGGGTACATGGGTTAAGGCTGACGGTAATCAGGGCTTCTTCCTGCAACGCATGACGCCAACCTACGCTTCATCAAACGGACGTTTAGATATCTGGTGGGATAACCGTTCTGATTTCAACGCCAATGGTGAAAAGGCGGTGTTCTTCGGCGCGATGTACGACCTCAAAAACTGGAACCTTGCAGGATGGTCCGTTGGGGCGTCCTACGCTTACGGTTGGGATGCTAAACCAAGCAGCGCGCCGATCTACGATCAGAGCCAGCGCCTGAAAGAGTCTGCCTATAGCCTGGATGCTGCCTATGTCCTCCAGGATGGCCGTGCCAAGGGAACCATGTTCAAGCTGCATTTCACTCAGTATGACAACCACTCCGATCTGCCAAGCTACGGCGGGGGATATAACAACATCTTCCAGGATGAGCGTGACGTGAAATTCATGGTCATTGCGCCATTCACAATCTTCTGATGAACACGCTGGCGGGTGAAGTCCCGCCAGCATGGAGACTGCACATGATGAAAAAATGGGTAATCGTTGCGCTGCTGGCATCGGGGCTGGTGGCGTGTGCGCAGGATCAGGCGCAGAAAGAAGACTCCCGTCTGAAGGAGGCGTATAGCGCCTGCATCAATACAGCACAAGGATCGCCAGAGAAGATTGAAGCCTGCCAGAGCGTGCTGAATGTGCTGAAAAAAGAGAAAGCGCATGAGCAGTTTGCGACGCAGGAAAGCGTTCGCGTGATGGATTACCAGGCCTGTATTCAGGCGCGTAAAACCGGTAACGATCAGGAAGTGGCGAAGCGTTGCGATAAGATCTGGGACGAGATACGCAATAACAACAAATAAGTTATTTTCACGCCCGGTGGCGCTGCGCTACCGGGCTTTTTATTGCCCAAAAAAGGCAAAAAAAAAGCCAACCTTACGGCTGGCTCAGAGTATGTACACTCGCTTATTTTGCGTCGTGCGCATGTTCATTTTCACGGCAATCACCTTCAGCGCAGTGACCGTACAGGTACAGGCTGTGGTTGGTCAGGCGGATGCCATGACGGGCGGCGATTTCACGCTGGCGTGATTCAATGGAATCATCGCTGAATTCAATGACCTTGCCACAGTCGAGGCAGATCAGGTGATCGTGGTGGTGCTGCTGAGTCAGTTCGAACACGGATTTACCGCCTTCGAAATTATGACGAGTAACAATGCCCGCGTCATCAAACTGGTTCAGCACACGATAGACGGTTGCCAGCCCAATCTCTTCACCCATATCGATAAGACGCTTATAAAGGTCTTCCGCACTGACATGGTGATTGTCTGGCCCCTGAAGCACTTCAAGGATTTTTAACCGAGGAAGCGTTACTTTCAGGCCAGCTTTCTTTAATGCGGTATTGTTGTCAGTCATGCGGAATCTGTCCTGTTGCTAAACGATTCACTTCAAAAGAAGAAGTGACAGAAAATGCACTTGGGATAATGCGTCTCATTATAGAACTGCCATGGCTAAATGAAAACTGCAAGTCTCAAGCAAAGTATGCTTATAAAAACGTGGTATCACCAACAAACTTGTTCGATGGCACCCACTTTTTACCAGGGGGATATTGTACAGGTCTGGACAAAAAAGTTAAAAGTTTGTAGCAATTAATTTAATCGGTTTTACCTGGAAACGGGCGCAACCGGAGTTGCGCCGCAGGGAAATCAGGCGTTAAGGATATCGTCCAGGTTCAGCTCTTCACGAACCTGCTTAACCCATTTTTCAACACGCTCAGCGGTCAGCTCTGGCTGACGGTCTTCATCAATGGCCAGGCCAACGAAGTGATCGTCATCGGCCAGCCCTTTGGACGCTTCGAAGTGGTAACCGGCTGTTGGCCAGTGACCGACGATCGCCGCACCGCGTGGCTCAATGATGTCGCGAATGGTGCCCAGCGCATCACAGAAATACTCTGCATAGTCTTCCTGATCGCCACAACCGAACAGGGCAACCAGCTTGCCGTTGAAGTCTACTTCTTCCAGCGTTGGGAAGAAATCGTCCCAGTCACACTGTGCTTCACCGTAGTACCAGGTCGGGATGCCCAGCAGCAGGATGTCATAGCCCTCGAGATCTTCTTTGCTGCTCTTGGCGATGTCATGCACATCAGCAACGTCTTTACCGAGCTGTTTTTGAATGTTTTTTGCGATATTTTCAGTATTGCCGGTATCACTGCCAAAGAAAATGCCGATGATTGCCATGAGTAAAATAACCTCTTGAAACTTAATGGTATGGTGGCGCAAATTGTCCACGGATAAGGGCAATAATAGCAGAACAGGCAACCCTGCGGAAACAGCTATCACGCAGGACTGCACTCTGTGCTACATGAAAAAGGTAATATTGGGGATTTTCTGACTCACGCCTTGCCGCGTAACGTCTCAAGCTGGGCGATCAGCATCTCTTCGATCAGTTCGCTGCGGCTGATGTTGCGCGCGTCAGCTAACTCGTTAAGCGCATCGACGGCATCGGCATTCAGCTTCAGTTCGACACGCTTAAGTCCACGATTTTTATCGCGTTTAAGCTGGTTGCGTTTATTGATACGCAGCTGTTCATCGCGCGAAAGCGGATTCGTTTTCGGTCGTCCCGGTCGACGCTCATTCGCGAACAGATCTAGTGTCGTACGGTCCGTTTGTTCTTTGGCCATGATTCTGAGACTTCGGGGGAAACACGCCGCCCTGCTAATGCCCGGGCGATAAGCGCGCCATCATACATTACCCAAATCCACACGCCAACGACTGGAAGCCCGTCGGCTTCCGGTCGCTGGCTTTTTAATCAATTCGCAGTATCAGTAAGATAGCGGCGAATGGCGCGCAGGACGGCATCCGGTTTTTCCGCGTGTACCCAGTGCCCGGCACCGGCAATGGCGTGAGCACGGGCCTGCGGGAACTGTGCCAGCAGCGTGTCTCGGTACGCGTCAGTAACGTAAGGGGAGTTGCCGCCGCGAATAAAGAGGGTAGGGTGTGGCCAGGCGGGCACGGTTTCCCAACCCACAATATGCGAATACTGATCCCAGAGCACCGGGACGTTAAAGCGCCATTGTCCGTCAACAAACGATTTCAGCAGGAACTGCACCACGCCTTCTTCATCGAGATGTTCGCGCATAACGGTAGCCGCTTGCTGGCGTGTGGAGACGCCTGACGCCGTCACGGCGTTGATTGCAGCGAAAATCTCATCGTGACGACGAACGTCGTAATTGACGGGGGCCACGTCAATGACCACCAGCCCGGAGATCCGCTCAGGGGCCAGCGCAGTGAGCGCCATCACCGCTTTGCCGCCCATTGAATGCCCGATGAACGTCGCTTTCTGGATATCGTTCGCATCGAGGGTGTCACGCAGATCCTGCGCCATGGCGGCGTAGGTCATCTCCTCCGAGCGCCCGGAAAGTCCGTGATTGCGCATATCAACCTGGAGGATCTCGTGATCGGTCACTAAATCGCGCGCCAGCACGCCCAGGTTATCCAGGCTACCAAACAGGCCGTGAACCAGTACGATGGGAGAATTATTGTTCGGCGATTGTGCAGTTTGCGCTCGGGTATTCAATTTCATGGCAAAGTTCTTTTTTTAGGTTTGTCAGGTTAGGGTATCATGTTGACCATTCTGCCGCCCGGGGGCAAGGATCCAGTTTAATCCGACTTTTGCCGCCAACCTGGTTTGACGCTATCCGCTGTTGGGATTTGACCTTATAATCTCAACGACTTGTATTCAGATAAGATATCGCACTGGATTAAGATGAAAACAATCGAAGTTGATGACGAACTCTATCAGTATATTGCCAGCCAGACGCGGCATATTGGGGAGAGCGCGTCTGACATTTTACGGCGCATGCTTAAAATTTCCGCCGCCTCACAGCCCACTCCTGTCACTAAAGATGTCGTGTCTCAGCCGAGCGTTGTTGCACAAGTAAAACCTGCCGTCATGCCGGCAAAAGACAAAGTGCGCGCGATGCGCGAGCTGCTGCTGTCCGATGAATATGCAGAGCAGAAAAAGGCGGTTAACCGCTTTATGCTGGTGCTGTCTACACTTTACTCTCTGGATCACAAAGCATTTGCTGAAGCGACAGAGTCGCTGCACGGTCGCACGCGCGTTTACTTTGCAGGCGACGAGCAGACCCTGTTGCAAAATGGCAACCAAACCAAACCCAAACATGTTCCCGGTACGCCATACTGGGTGATCACCAACACCAATACGGGCCGCAAGTGCAGCATGATCGAACATATCATGCAATCCATGCAGTTCCCGGCGGAATTGATCGAAAAGGTTTGCGGTACAATTTAACCCTTGCATCAGAAGGACCAGGCAATGGCAAATCACAGCCGTGCAGGACAACCTGCACAACAACGCGATTTGATTAACGTCGCTCAACTGACCGCGCAGTACTACGTGCTGAAACCGGTCGTGGGCAACGCAGAACACGCAGTGAAGTTTGGTACATCTGGCCACCGCGGCAGCGCGGCGCGCCATAGCTTTAACGAACCGCACATTCTGGCCATTGCTCAGGCCATCGCGGAAGAGCGCGCCAAAAATGGCGTCACCGGTCCGTGCTATGTAGGGAAAGATACCCACGCCCTGTCTGAACCTGCTTTTATCTCCGTACTGGAAGTGCTGGCGGCGAACGGCGTAGACGTGATTGTTCAGGAGAACAACGGTTTCACGCCAACGCCTGCGGTGTCTAACGCTATTCTGGTACACAACAAAAAAGGTGGCGCGCAGGCTGACGGTATTGTCATCACCCCGTCCCACAATCCACCGGAAGATGGCGGCATCAAGTACAACCCACCTAACGGTGGTCCGGCAGATACCAACGTCACGAAAGTGGTGGAAGATCGTGCCAACGCGTTGCTGGCTAACGGTCTGAACGGCGTGAAGCGCATCTCGCTGGATGAAGCCATGGCCTCCGGTCATGTGAAAGAGCAGGACCTGGTGCAGCCGTTTGTGGAAGGGCTGGCGGATATCGTTGATATGGCCGCGATCCAGAAAGCTGGCCTGAAACTGGGCGTGGATCCACTGGGTGGCTCCGGTATCGAATACTGGAAACGCATTGCTGAGCACTACAAGCTCGATCTGACCATCGTGAACGATCACGTTGATCAGACGTTCCGCTTTATGCACCTGGATAAAGACGGCGCAATCCGTATGGACTGCTCCTCCGAATGCGCAATGGCTGGCCTGCTGGCGCTGCGCGACAAGTTCGACCTGGCGTTTGCCAACGACCCGGACTACGACCGCCACGGCATCGTCACCCCGGCAGGGCTGATGAACCCGAACCACTACCTGGCAGTGGCGATCAACTACCTGTTCCAGCACCGTCCGCAGTGGGGCAAAGAGGTGGCTGTAGGTAAAACGCTGGTTTCTTCCGCCATGATTGACCGCGTGGTCGATGCGCTGGGTCGCAAGCTGGTGGAAGTGCCGGTGGGCTTCAAATGGTTTGTTGACGGTCTGCACGACGGCAGCTTCGGCTTCGGCGGTGAAGAGAGCGCGGGGGCATCGTTCCTGCGCTTCGACGGTACCCCATGGTCAACCGACAAAGACGGCATCATCATGTGCCTGCTGGCGGCGGAAATTACCGCAGTTACGGGTAAGAACCCGCAGGAACATTATAACGAACTGGCGGAACGTTTCGGCGCGCCAAGCTATAACCGTATTCAGGCTGGCGCCACGTCTGCGCAAAAAGCTGCTCTGTCAAAACTCTCTCCGGAAATGGTCAGCGCCAGCACCCTGGCAGGTGACCCTATCACCGCGCGTCTGACGGCAGCACCGGGTAACGGCGCATCCATCGGCGGCCTGAAGGTGATGACCGAAAACGGCTGGTTCGCCGCGCGTCCATCCGGTACGGAAGATGCGTACAAAATCTATTGTGAAAGTTTCCTCGGCGCTGAGCACCGTCAGCAGATTGAGAAAGAAGCGGTAGAGATTGTCAGCGAAGTGCTCAAAAACGCATAAGTCGTGTTCTGGTGCGGGCTGATGCCCTCACCCCGGCCCTCTCTCACGAGGAGAGGGAGAAAACATTAAAAACGGCAACCTCAGGGTTGCCGTTTTGCATTGACTTCGTAGGCCCGGTAAGCGTTAGCGCCACCGGGCTTTTTTTTAGCTATGTTTGTTCTTCAATTCAAATCTCGGCGACACCAGACCGTACAGCGTCCAGCCCATAAACGTCACCATTGCTCCGTACAGCATCGCCTCCTGACCGGAGGAGTAGAGCGCGTAGAAGCTGTAAATCGCCCCAATCAACGCCACAATATTCGCCGCCCGCGCTTTGCGCGGATCCACCTTCGCCACCTTCTGAATGATCACCAGCGCCGCCATCGACAGAATGTACGGAATGATGTTCGTCACCACCGCCAGGTTGACCAGCACGTTGAACTGGCTGTTCAGCGACGGGCTGATGGTCATGAGCGACAAACCGCTCTGGAAAATCACAATCGCCAGCATACCCTGCACCGGCGCATCCGCTTTGGTGACGCGGGAGAAAATTTTCGGGAAGTAGCCTTCGTCAGCCGAAGATTTAAACACCTGCGCAATGGTGAACTGCCAGCCGAGCAGCGAGCCGCAGCAGGACATCACCATCAGTCCCATGATCACTTTCCCGACTTCCGGCGTAAACATCTGCGCAAACGCCAGCCCGAACGGGGCCGTGGAGTTAGCCAGATCCATATTGGGTACAATCCCCGCAATCACGTTGGTCGAGATGATGTAGATCACCGCCGCCCCCAGCGTTCCGCCGAGTACCGCGATCGGCACGTTTTTCTCCGGGTTTTCCACCACTTCCGCATTCGCACAGGCCGACTCCAGACCGAGGAAAGCCCACAGCGTCATGGCGATGGACGATCCCACGGCGGTGAAGAACGGCACGTGGTGAGGATTCCAGGAGTTGGCGTACAGCGTCGGGCTGAACCAGAACCAGCCGATGATGCACAGACCGACCACCGGGATGATCACGCCCCAGACGGTGATGCTGCTGAGTTGTCCGGTAATGCGCGCGCCGCCAAAGTTAGCGACGGTGCAGATCCACAGCACGCCGATGGTCGCCAGCCCAATCTGCACCGGCGTCAGCGTCGCGCCAAACAGCTCCGTGCCGTAACCGACGGCGGAAATGGCAATCGCCACGTTGGCGATCAGCAGCGACACGCCGTAGGTGTAGTTGGCCATAAAGTTACCGGACTTACCGAACGCATATTCGGCATAGCCCCCCATCCCGCCGGACTTGCGGCTGAACATGCCGCACTTGGCAAACGCCCACGCCAGCGCCATCGAACCCACGGCGGTAACAAGCCAGGAGATAATCGAAATCGTCCCTACTTCAGTGAGCTTGGTGGGCAGCATGATGATCCCGGAACCCATCATATTTACCATGGTGAGAATAGTGAGTTGCACCACGCCCATCTTGTTGGCCTTACTCATAATTTTTCTCCTTTCAGCAGCGATGGCTGAGCGGCAGGTTGTTTGATGACATAGCAGCGCACCTCTTTGCGACCGTCACACTCCTCGACGTAAACCCCCTGTAACTCTGGGGCAAAGCCCGGCAGCAGATTGATCCCCTCTTCCAGCGCGGCAAAATAGCGCAGCACGGAACCGCCCCAGACTTCCCCCGGCACCACGCACAGCACCCCCGGTGGGTAAGGCAGCGCACCTTCCGCGGCGATACGGCCTTCTGCATCGCGCAGGGACACCAGTTCAACCTCACCGCGCAGATAGGCATAGTTCGCCTCCTGCGGATCCATCATGACGCGCGGGAAGTGAGACTTGCGGAACATCTCTTTTTGCAACTGTTTCACGTTGTGGCGGGCGTAGAGATCGTGCATCTCCTGGCAGATCTGGCGCAGGGTATAATCCGCATAACGTTCCGGATGTTGCTTACAGAGAGAGGGCAGAACCTCTTTCAGCGGCACATCGCTCTGGAGCAGTTTTTCAAAGCGCACCAGTTGGGCGACGAGCTGCTGCAATTTACCCATGTCCTCCGCCGGGGTGAGCAGGAAAAGAATGGAGTTGAGGTCGCATTTTTCCGGCACGATGCCGTTTTCACGCAGGAAGTTGGCGAGGATGGTGGCGGGCACGCCGAAATCATCGTACTCACCGGTGCGGGCGTTGATGCCCGGCGTGGTCAGCAGCAGTTTGCACGGGTCGATAAAGTACTGGTGTTCGGCATATCCCTCAAAGGCGTGCCAGCGTTCGCCCGGCACGAAATGGAAGAAGCGCAGATCGGTGGCAATGTCCGCCGTATCCCAGCTTTCCCACGGACGACCATCCACCGTCTCCGGCACAAACGGGCGAATAAACTGACAGTTCTGAAGGATCATTTTACGCGCTTCGATACCCGTCACCACGCAGTCCATCCACATGTTGCGCCCACTTTGCCCCTCGTGCATGCGGGCGTTAATATCCAGGGCGGCAAACAGCGGATAAAACGGGCTGGTGGAGGCGTGCATCATAAAGGCGTTGTTGAGACGCTTATGCGGAACATAGCGCGACTGGCCTTTGATGTGGCTGTCCTTCTTATGGATTTGCGAGGTTTGCGAGAAACCCGCCTGCTGCTTATGCACCGACTGGGTAACCAGAATGCCCGGATCGTTTTCGTTCAGCTCCAGCAGCAGCGGCGAGCAGTCGGCCATCATCGGGATAAACTGCTCGTAACCCACCCAGGCGGAGTCAAACAGAATGTAATCGCACAGGTGACCAATCTTATCCACCACCTGACGGGCGTTATAGATGGTGCCGTCGTAGGTGCCCAGCTGGATCACCGCCAGGCGGAACGGACGTTCATCCCGCGCGCGGCCAGGCGCGACCTCTGACACCAGCTCCCGCAGGTAGCGCTCTTCAAAACAGTGTGCGTCAATCCCGCCGATAAACCCGTACGGGTTGCGCGCCGTTTCCAGATACACCGGCGTCGCTCCTGCCTGTAACAGCGCGCCGTGGTGATTAGATTTATGGTTATTGCGATCGAACAGCACCAGATCGCCTGGCGTGAGCAGGGCATTGAGCACCACCTTGTTAGAGGAGGAGGTGCCGTTCAGTACGAAGTAGGTTTTATCGGCATTAAAGACTTTTGCCGCATGCTGTTGGGCGATGCATGGCGCGCCTTCGTGGATCAGCAGATCGCCCATTGCCACGTCGGCATTGCACAGATCGGCGCGGAAAAGCGTTTCGCCAAAGAAATCGACAAACTGATTCCCGGCCGGATGGCGGCGGAAGAACTGGCCGCCCTGATGCCCGGGGCAGTCAAACGCGCTGTTCCCCTGCTGGACGTAATCGACCAGCGCGCGGAAGAACGGCGGACGGAGCTGAGTTTCGTACTTCTGCGCAGCCGCTTCAAGCTGGCGTCCGTAGTACGCATTGCTGGTGTCAGAGCACACAAAAACACCGTGAATACGCGACAGAAATTCAGCCGGAACCCTTTCTTCTTTATGCGTGGCAATAAACACCGGTATACCGAATCCCGTGGCTTCTATTTCTTCTATGGCGCCATTGAAAATATCGCTGACGGCCAGGACTACGGCTGCCACATCAATATAATCCGATGCGCTGATATCCACAATGTCGCGTGAAGTGGTAAAGCATTCAGGGCAGGCACGGCTGACGGCAATTTTTAACGTTTTCATCTTTTTCTCTTTATTTCAGGCAATATGAGGCCCTCGACTTCTTGCGATAAAGAAATCGATTATTTCCGGGAAAAAAAGCAAAGCGTGTCCGCTGATACGAAATCAGTTAATTGCTTTTTTGCTGAGTAGAATTCAGTCCGCCCGGTTGCGGAGAATCTGAATCACAAGGAATGAGCGCAGGTGTTCACAGGCAACAGCCTGTAAAATAGCGTATTTCAGGATGACCTGTAAGCAGATGCGCCAGAAGTCGAAGGACTACCGGGCGTTAAAGAGATGAAAGTCAAAACAGTTTCGGTGGGCAAACATCATGATATGTGTTGTCCGCCTTATATGGGGCATTAAACGATTATTGTTTTCCATGTTCAGTTTCCTTTCAGTAATTGAAAGCATGGTCATTTTATCCAGAGAAAAGGGATTAACTGTGAAACTGATCACCAATAACCGATCATTTCAGAAATAATTAGTCGTTTTGAGTGAATAACGCAGATCAAAATGCTGTTTTGTTGGTTTCGTGTTAAATCGATGTGACTTTGTTGAATAAATCGAACTTTTGCTGAGTTGAAGGATCAGATCACGCATCTTC